>CAMOPD010000069.1 GCA_946622085.1 uncultured Prevotellaceae bacterium
CGATGACCGGGAGCATTCTTGTGATAAGCGTTAATAAACAGTGAGATGAAGTCGTTCTGACTGGTCTCCTCTTCCTTCTTGGCCTCGTTCATCGACTTGACGAAGGCTGCGTCGGTCTTGTGGTCGGCGAGCACCTCCACCACGTCGGGCACACTGATTTCGAGGATCACGTTCATACCGCCCTTCAGGTCAAGTCCAAGACCGATTTGGGTCTCCAGGCACTTCTGATAGGAATAGATGCCCAGATACTTCACAGAATCCTTGTAGTCCTGCTGTGCAATAGGGTCGGAAAGCTTAGCAGCCTGGCCGTCATAATAACGTGTGGCCGCTGAGAACGACAAATAGAAGATACTTGCAAGCGTCAGTAAGACGGCAGTACAAATTACAATACCTTTGTTTTGCATTTTATAAATTATGATTATTAATTATTTGATTTCTCTCACTGGGAAAATGCTTTCTCCAAGGGGCAAACCCTCATAATAGCGTGCAAAGATAATTATTTTTTTACTTTTGGGAAAATTTCGCGTACATTATTTAATGTTTTGCCCGCTTTTTTAGCCAACAATACATGGGATAATGGTCGGAAACGGCTATTTTATTGTCTACTTTGCAGTTATATGGCTGCCAGTCGTCGGAGCACATGATATTGTCGATGCGGAAGTACATTCCGTTTTCATGATAGGATATTCCCGGGCCGAAGCCTGTCTCGACGTAGCAGTCGGTGAGGTTCTTGGCAATGGTTCGCCGGGCATAAGAGATGGGATTGTCGTTGAAGTCGCCACAAAGAATGATGCTCTCTCCACGGTGGCGGGCAATATATCGGGCCACTGCCTCGGCTTCGGGGGCTCTCTTGCGGGCAGCCTCAGCCAGTTTGCCGGCCAGCAGTTTCGATACGCTCTGCATGGTGTCGCGGCCCATTTCGCCCTTCACCATGCTCTTGAAGTCTCTTTTCTCGGCCAGCGAAATGTGGTTGGTTTCCAGATGGTTGTTGATCACGATGACCGTGTCGCCCCCGACGAGCAGTTTGAAGGCTCCGCTCATGTTCGACTGCGACTCATATTCTATGCGTTCCTTCGAGAGAATGGGAAACTTGCTGTAGACGGCCATCCACTCACCTCTCGACTTGCAGATGGTGTCGTAGTGGGCATAGAGTTTCTTCATCACGGCATCGTGGTTCTTTTTCTTCAGCTCATGGTAGGACGCCTCTTGCAGGCACACGATGTCGGCATCGCATGCCCGGATATACTCCAATATGGGGTTGGGCTGACCCTTGGGAACGTCCCAAGGCACAAAAAGGAACACGTTGTAGGTGAGCACTTTAATGGCTCCCTGTGGCACGTCGCGATGGCGGTTGAGCGGCATATAGGTGCGCACGGGAGAATAAGCGAGCAGGAAGCCCACCAGCGATATGAGCCCATAGCGGGGCCACACCAGCAGCCAGAACACCAGGAATGCCAGATTGCCCACGATGAAGAAGGGGAACACCAGCCCGGCATTGCAGAGCAGGGGGAAGCTCTGGGGGTGCAGATGGTCACTGTAGCCCACAAACAACATGAGCAGCACCATCGCCACATTGGCGCCGGCAATCATCCGACGGGTAAAATTCTTCAGTTCCTTAAGCATGGTCTCGCCTCGCGGGCTGTCTCAGTCGTTCTTGCCGTTCTCGAAGAGTTTGCGCTTCTCCTCCTTTGTCAGACTGTCGTATCCGCTGCGGCGGATTTTGTCCAGGATGCGGTCTATCTCCTCCTGCTCCTTCTTCTTACGCTCGTTGTAGTCCCAGTCGGTTTCGCGCTTCGTCCGGTCGTAGTCGTCGGCCTTCTTGTTGGTGTGCTTTTCCCAGTAGCGCCGGAACTTGTCGACGGGCGAATTGCCGTTGCCGAAGCCGCCAAAGCCACTGCCGCCCTGATCCTTGCGCCAATAGCGTATCATGAGATAGCCGAAGAGCATGCCTCCCAGATGGGCAAAGTGGGCCACATTATCGCTCGTCGTGGAGAGGGCCGAGAAGAGCTCTATGAAAATATATCCCGTGATGAGCCATTTGGCCTTGATGGGTATGGGCAGGGGGAAGATGAAGATGCGGTTTTCTGGAAACAACATGCCGAAGGCCAGCAGCACGGCATAGATGGCTCCCGAGGCGCCCACCGTGGTCCAGGCATTGAGCGCCTGCGCGTCGGCTGCGCTCAGCGAGAAGAGCTCCAGCATGCCTATGCCATCATACTGCGACGAGAGCATGAAGTAGAGCGAGAAGAACTGCACGATTTCCTGGATGATGCCTGCTCCGATGCCGCAGGAGATGTAGTAGAAGAGGAACTTCCTGGGTCCCCACACCTGCTCCACCACGCTGCCGAACATCCACAGGGCAAACATGTTGAAGAAAATGTGCTCCAGGTTGGCGTGCATGAACATATAAGTGAACAACTGATAGAGCCTGAAGTCGGATGCCAGGAAGAAGTGCAGTCCCAGCAGGTTGTTCAGGTCGATGCCCGTGCGCCCCAGCACGAAATAGGCAAGGAAGGCCAGGGCGTTGATGATGAGCAGATGCTTGGTTATGGTCGGTATACTACGCATGATGGACTATCTGTCGATTAATACTCCTGTCAGGTGGAGAAAGCCCGCCAATGCAAGGCCACAAAGGGGTTGTGAGAACGGTTTCCGTCGGTGCTCCCCTCTGGTAGTGCGCGTGGCTCCACTTTTCCACTTTTCGGCCGCAAAAATACTAAAAATATCTATTAAATGGCACAAAATTAGGCTTTTACATACTTTTTTTCATAAAAAACTTCACTTTTTTTTATTTTTTGTTTGATTTCTGAAATTCTTAACCTATATTTGCCAAGAAATTACGACAAATTCATTCAAAATATTTAAATATTCACTTAACTAAAATCACAGAATTATGAACAAGACAGAATTAATTGAAAAGATTGCCGCCGGCGCTGGCCTGACCAAAGCCGACTCTAAGAAGGCTCTCGACGCAGCTGTGGCTGCCATCAAAGACGCTCTCGTTGCTGGTGACAAAGTAGCTCTCGTAGGCTTCGGTACTTTCTCTGTTAACGAGCGCCCCGCTCGCGAAGGCATCAACCCTGCAACCAAGGAGAAGATCCAGATTGCTGCCAAGAAGGTTGCCAAGTTCAAGGCTGGCGCAGAATTGGCCGACGCCATCAAATAATTCTTGAAGAGAAAAAGTTTAATCCAATTCCCAAGCACATCATCGAGAGAATGATGTGCTTTTTTCATGCCCGCCTCCCTGGAAAAATCTCTCTATCGAGCCATGCACGAGAAGCACCAACGCCAAGGACAAAGTGTATATACGTAAGTTTTTCGGTCGAAAACTCTCGCCATTTGTCGTTATTCTCATTTTTATTCCTTACCTTTGCCTGCGAAAACGGCCGATTGCGCATTTCTGGCAATTGGCAACGGGCTCTCATAGTTCAATGGATAGAACAAATCTCTCCTAAAGATTAGATCTGAGTTCGATTCTCAGTGGGAGTACTTAACACAAAGACGAAAAACACCATGATTGGAGCCATTATTGGAGACATTGTAGGGTCGAGGTTCGAATTCGGACCGGCACCCGAAAAGGGATTCGAGCTGTTCACGCCCGAATGCAGTTACACCGACGACACCATCTGCACCATCGCCATTGCCGATGCCATCATGAACAAGAAGGACTACAAACAGTCACTGCTGGAGTGGTGCCGCAAATATCCCGACCCCATGGGCAGCTATGGCCACCGCTTCTACCGATGGATTCACTCCGAGAACCCCGAGCCCATGGACAGCTATGGCAACGGGGCAGCCATGCGCGTGAGCCCCGTGGGATGGCTCTTCAACGACTTCAACGAAGTGATGGAAGAGGCCAAGCGCTCGGCCGAGGTGAGCCACAACCACCCCGAAGGCATCAAGGGCGCCCAGTGCGTGGCCGCACTCATCTACTGGCTGCGCACGGTGCGCGTGACGAAGGAGAAGGTGCAGTCGGCGGTGAAGAAGAGCTTCGACTATGAGCTGCCGTCGATGCGCGACATTCTGCGCATCGGGGCGCAAAACCATTTCGACGGCACGTGCCAGGAGACAGTGCCCATGGCCATACGCTGCTTCATCGACAGCGACAGCTTCGAAGAGGTCATACGCAAGGCCGTGCTCTGCGACGGCGACACCGACACCAAGGCGGCCATTGCCGGAAGCATTGCCGAAGCCTACTACGAAGTGCCCGAAACGATGGTCGAGACGGCCATGAGCTATCTGCCCGACGACATGCTGGCCGTGCTCAGCCAGTATTACGACGTGATGCGCGAATGGGTGGAGGAATAGGCCGGCGTTTTTTTTCGTGGGTGCGGGGGCTCGGGGGTGCGTGGGTGCGAGAATAGTAGCGAGCGCTGATGCCAGGGAATGACACATTTCTCGCACCCACGTACCCACGCACCCACGCACCCCCGAAAATAATTACACTCCCAAAAAGGCACCCCCCAAAAAAATCCCACTACCGATTAAACCATGATTGTTATTGTCAGTCCTACTCTAAATGATGAATAGATTTATTACGCTCATGTTGTTTGCGCTCATGTCGGCATGCGCCTACGCCCAGCACGGCACAGTGAAGGGAAAGGTGCTCGACAGGCAAACCGACGAATCCCTGGAATTTGTAAATATTAAGGTATCACGCGCGGGAGAAGAGAAACTCTTCAAAGGTGCCATCACCGACGTGGAAGGCAGTTTCAGCATCAGCGGACTGCCCAACGGCAACTATGTGCTCACGGTGTCGTTCGTGGGCTACAGGAATCTGGTGCGCCGCTTCGCCATCAGCAGCCAGAAGCCCACGGCAACCTTCAGCCAGCTCTACATTGCCGAGGACACCCATGCGCTGCAGGAAGTGACGGTGACTGGCCAGCGCTCGGCCATGAAACTCGAGGTGGACCGCAAGTCATTCGACGTGGACCAGCAGATAGCCAACGCCGGAGGGTCGGCATCGGAAGTGCTGGAGAACATTCCCTCGGTGGAGGTAGACCAGGACGGGCAGGTGTCGCTACGAGGCAACACCAGCGTGGAGGTGTGGATCAACGGCAAAGCCAGCGGACTCACCACCGACAACCGCGCCGAAATCCTCCAGCAGATGCCCGCCGAGAGCATCGAGCGAATAGAAATCATCGACAATCCCTCGGCCAAATTCTCGGCCGAAGGCTCGGCTGGCATCATCAACATCGTGCTCAAGCGCAACCGCAAGGCGGGCTACTACGGCTCGGTGCAGGCCGGTGCCAACACCATGGGAGGCGCCAACAGCAGTGCCAACATCAACTATTCCAGCGGAGTCGTCGATGCCTATGCCAACGTGGGCTACCGCCACCGGCAGAACAAGCTGGGCGGCTCAATGAGCTATCAGGAGTATCTGGCCACCAACGAATATCAGCAATACGAGGGCAAGAACCACAGCTACGGCAACAATCTCTTCGCCCGCGCCGGACTGACGCTGCACGCCACGAAGCACGACGACTTCGGAGCAAACGGCATGCTCATGATCGGCGGCAACAAGAACCTGGGATGGACACCCTACCACTATGGCATCATAGGGCAGGGCGACACACGCATCATGCAGCGCAACACTCGCTCGAGAGGCGACATGCGCATGATGCACGGCGAACTGAACTACCGACACACCTTCCAGAACGACCGCCACTACATCGACCTGATGCTCTCTATGGGCAACTGGCACATGGACAACGACAACGTCTACCGCGACCGCACCGAAGTGCTCAATGCCGACGAGGACCAACAGACCGCCGAAGCCTACCAGTACCTGCCCGCAAAAATACGCAACAGGAGCACCGAGGTGAAGCTCGACTATGAGAATCCCATCAGCGAAAAACTGAAACTGCAAGCCGGCTACAACGCCCGATTCGGCCATGAGAACACGCCCATGGAATCGTTCGTGGCCAACAACTGGGACGGCCAGAACCTGGAGGAAGACAAGCTGTACTTCAACCGGTTCATCTACGACAACGCCATTCATGCGCTCTACTCCACCCTCTCGCTGACTCTGGGAAAGTTCGGCATCATGGGCGGACTGCGAGGAGAATACTGGCGAGTGAACACCGAAAGCTACACCTGGGAGCAGGAACACGACCCCTCGAAGCGCGAACCGGCCTTCAAGAAGGACTATTTCCAGCTCTTCCCAAGCATCTTCATGAGCTATCAACTCACCGACAACGACCAACTGCAGCTCAACTGGACGCGTCGCCTGCGCCGGCCATGGGGCGGCGAGCTGAACTCCTTCCGCAACACGCGTGACGCCTCGATGGTGTCGTTCGGAAACCCCGAGCTCACGCCCGAATTCAGCAACTCCTATTCGCTCAACTACCTGCGCACGTGGGCCGAGCACTCTTTCCTCCTGTCGGCCTACTACCGACCCACCACCGACGTCATTCAGCGCATCAGATACCAGAGCGAGACAGACGGACTGATGTATCAGACCAGCCGCAACCTCTCCAAGAGCGTCTCCACCGGACTGGAGCTGACCATGAAGAACAAGCTCTTCGCCATACTCGACGTCAACACCAACATCAACTTCTACTACTATAAGCTGTACGGATTCTCCTACAACATCATGGGGCAAACCGTCTCAGGCGAATCCGACGACAACTTCACCTGGAACGCCCGCATGCAGCTGTCGCTGCGCCTGCCTTACGACATCTCCGTACAGGCAACGGGCAACTATCGCGCCAAGCAGGTCATCACCCAGGGCTACCGAAAGGCCAACTACGGCATGGACTTCGGCGTGCGCAAGAACTTCTTTGAGAAGAAAGTGACGCTCTCCGTCAACTGCCGCGACCTGCTCGACAGCCGCCGATGGGAAATCTTCACCAGCAGCGACACCTTCACCCGCCACCAGAAGAACTGGCGCAGCGGACGCCGTTTCTTCTTCACGCTGAGCTACAACTTCGGAAACATGAAGCAGAAACGCGCTGATGAAGGATACGAACAAGGCAGCCAGGAGGACTCTCAGCAAGGCAACAGCGAAAACACCAACAACGGAGGTGGAGCCTTCGGCGGAGGCGGCGAGGAATAGCCCGCCGCCCACATTCCGCCCGCCGGCCAATGGTTTCTCAGTTTTTTTTCTTACCTTTGCATCCTCATCCCCTCCCGGCAAGGGAGGCTATCCATCTATTTGTCATGACCGAAAACCTGAAAGTCATCGCCTTCGATGCCGACGATACCCTGTGGGACTGCCAGCCATGGTTCGACACCGTGGAACGGCAGTTCTGCGACATGCTTGCGCCCTATGGCAGCCAAGAATACATTGCCGAGGAACTCTTCAAGACCGAAATGGCCAATATGGACGAACTGGGATATGGCTCCAAGGCCTTCACGCTATCGCTCGTAGAGACGGCCATACGCGTCAGCCGCGCGGCCATCTCGGCCGAAACCATCATGAGCATCCAGCGGCTGGGGCGCAGTCTGCTGCGCATTCCTGCCAAGCCGCTCCTCGGAGTGGAGCCCACCCTGGCCCAGCTGCGGGCCGAAGGGCGCTATCAGCTGGTGCTCTTCACCAAGGGCGACACGCAGGAACAGCTGGGAAAACTGCGGCGATCGGGGCTGGCGCCCTACTTCCACCGCAGCGAGATAGTGGCCGACAAGCGCATCGCTGCCTACCGCGAGCTCTGCGAGAAGATGAACGTGAAGCCCCACGAGATGCTCATGGTCGGCAATTCGTTCAAGAGCGACATTGAGCCCATGCTCCAGTTGGGCGGCTGGGCACTCCACATTCCCTACGAAGTGATGTGGGCCCACGAACAAGTCCCTGAGTATGCCCATCCACGGCTGCGCGTCATTGAGCGCTTTGCCGACATACTGAAAGTTCTCCAACCCACATCTTAGACTTCCGCCCATGAAGGTGTTTCGCCATATCATCAGCCGCCTGGCTGCCCGCTACGACGAGCGCGAGGCGCGAGCACTGGCCCGGCTGCTGCTCGAAGAGCGCTGCTCGCTCTCCATGGCCGCCATTGCCATGGATGCCGACGAAGCACTCACCGACAACCAGAAAGCCCTGCTCCAAGCCGACGTTTTGCGGCTGGAGCAGGGCGAGCCTCTGCAATATATCATTGGGAAACAGGCGTTTGCAGGATGCACCTTCCACGTAGGACCCGCCGTACTCATACCCAGACCCGAGACGGAACAACTCGTAGGCATCATCAGCAGCGATCTACGCTGGCGCCGACCTGGCATCCGCATGCTCGACATCGGCACCGGCTCCGGCTGCATTGCCGTGTCGCTGGCCCGCAAGTTTCCCCAGGCCCACGTGTCGGCCTGGGACGTTTCCCCCGAGGCGCTCCAAGTGGCACGCGCCAATGCCGCCCTCAACCTGGCGGCAGTAGACTTCAGCCATCAGGATGCGCTCCGGCCGCCCGCCGACTCTGACCTCTGGGACCTCATCGTGAGCAACCCTCCCTACGTTTGTCTCAGCGAGCGCAGCAGCATGGAACCTCACGTTGCCGACCATGAGCCGCCACTGGCACTCTTCGTCCCCGACGACGACCCGTTGCTCTTCTACCGGGCCATCGCCAGCTATGCCTCGCGGGCACTACGCCCCGCAGGCATGCTCTACTTTGAAATCAACCCGCTGTTTGCCGCCGATATGCAGGCTTTGCTCTCGGCGGACAGTTTCCAGGACATTGAACTGATGGACGACCTGTATGGCAAGCAGCGATTCATTAAATGCCATAAAGACCAACCATGAAAGAAATCTCCGAACAGGAAGCCCTGCAGCGGCTCACCGCCCTCTGCGCACGCGCCGAGCACTGCGCCTATGAAATGACCGAAAAGATGCACCGATGGGGCATTGACGAGACCGCCCAGGCGCGCATCATGGCCTATCTCACGGAGCATCGCTACGTAGACGACGAGCGCTACGCCCGCGCCTTTGTGCTCGACAAGATACGCTACAACCACTGGGGGCGCCGCAAGGTGGAACAGGCGCTCTGGCAGAAGCACATCGACGAGGACATCCGACAGCGCGTGCTCGGCGAGGTGGACACCCGCGTATATGCCGACATGCTGCGGCCGCTGCTCCAGCAGAAACGCCGCACCACCACTGCCAGCAGTCCCTACGAGCTGCAGCAGAAGCTCATCCGCTTTGCCCTGGGCCGCGGTTTCGACTTCGAAACCATCCGCCAGTGCCTCGACGTCAGCGAGGAGGATCTCCCCGAAGAAATGCAGTAGTCAGCCATGCCCATCAGCTTCTTCAGCCAAATCATCGACCTCATTGCCCCCAGGGCCTGCGCCATCTGCGGCAGGCGGCTGGCGCAGGGCGAAGACGCCATCTGCACCATCTGCAACCTGCACCTGCCCAGAACCCACTTTGCCCAAGACCCGAAGGAAAACGAAATGGCCAAGCTCTTCTGGGTGCAGCTGCCCATTGAGCGGGCGGCAGCACTCATGTTCTATCAGCCCGGCCTGGAGTCGACCCGATTCATCCGCCGCATGAAGTACGAAGGACACCCCGAGATTGGAGTGCACATGGGGCGGCTCATGGCCCACGAGATGAGCCGCGACGCATTCTTCAGCGGCATAGACGTCATCGTGCCCGTGCCGCTGGCTCCCAAGCGCCAACGCCAGCGAGGCTACAACCAAAGCATGAAGATTGCCGAGGGGCTGAGCCAGGTGACGGGCATTCCCATTGCCGAAGCCGTGGTCAGCCGAAAGACGTTTCTGGGAAGCCAGACACAAAAGGGCCGTTGGGAACGCCAGGCCAACGTGGAGAAGGCGTTCTTTCTGCGCGACGGCAACAGCATCAGCGGCAAGCACGTGCTGCTGGTTGACGACGTGGTGACCACCGGAGCCACCGCCATTGCCTGCGGGCAACAACTAATAAAGGCCGGGCACGTGAAAATCAGCGTGCTCAGCCTTGGATTTACAAAAACTTAATGATTTCTTCCGTGGGTGCGGGGGTACGTGGGTGCGGAGGTACGAGATTGGTATCGAGCGCATAGGAACCTCATCTCGTACCTTCGCACCCATGTACCCCCGCACCCACGATATAAACCCATCCTCCGTCATTTCCGCCCGAAGTCGGCAGGAATCTCCCCCCACTGCGCCGTCTCCCATTTAATGATGGGCACGTGCACAGAATGGGTGCGCAGCCATTGTTCTGCGCGACCGATAATCTGATAGAGAGCCTCGGTTTGAGGCGTTCGCTCCAACTTCGTCTTACACTTTTTCTTGTTCACCCACAGGATGGCGTTGTAGCTGTCAGAATAGATGGTCTTGCTGATGCCCCGTTGCTGCATCAGCGCCAGGGCATGCACGATGGCCAGGAACTCGCCAATGTTGTTGGTGCCCTTCAAGGGGCCGAAGTGGAACACCTGCTCGCCGGTGGCCAGGTCGATGGCCCTATACTCCATCGGCCCGGGATTGCCCGAGCAGGCCGCATCGACGGCCCACGCGTCGGCCCTCACGGCCATGGGCAGAGGCAGCACCGTGTCGTGGCGATAGTCGGGCGGGTTGATAAGATTCTGCGACATCCGTACGGGGGTCTGGTTGCTATTCCTACATTCTTTCGGGCACCTCGATGCCGAGCAGGGCCATGCCGCTCCTGATGACCTTGGCCACACAGCGGGCCAGCACCAGTCGCAGTTGGCGGCTGGCTGCGTCGGGCTCGTTGAGAATGCTGTAGTCGTGGTAGAACTGATTGAACACCTTGGTCAGCTCGTAGCAGTAGTTGGCTATACCGCTGGGCGAATAGTCCTTGCCGGCCTGTTCCACGGCTGCCGGATATTCGCTGAGCTTCTGTATGAGCTCTATCTCCTTGGTGCTAAGTGGAGAGTGAAGAGTGGTGAGTGAAGCCGTGGCGGAAGCCCTTTCTTCACCCTTCACACTTAGCTCTTCACTTTTGCGCAGGATGCTGCGTATGCGGGCATGGGTGTACTGTATGAAAGGTCCCGTGTTGCCGTTGAAGTCGATGCTCTCTTCGGGATTGAAGAGCATGTTCTTGCGCGCATCCACCTTCAGGATGAAGTATTTCAGCGCGCCCATGCCCACGATGCGGGCAATCTCCTGCTTCTCCTCCTCGCCGATGCCCTCGAGCTTGTTCACCTTGTCTTCGCTCATGGCGCGGGCGTCGCCAATCATCTTCTCTATCAGGTCGTCGGCATCGACCACGGTGCCCTCTCTCGACTTCATCTTGCCGTTGG
>CAMOPD010000070.1 GCA_946622085.1 uncultured Prevotellaceae bacterium
TTGGTGTTGCGGTCGCCGATGATTTTCACAGGCTTGGAAGCACGAATGGAGCCATGGTCGGTGGTGACGATGACGCGATAGTTGGTCTGAGCCAGGGCACGGAAGAGCTCGGAGACCACCGAATGGCGAAACCAAGAGAGCGTGATGCTGCGATAGGCACTCTCGTTGCTGGCCAGTTCGCGCACCATCTTCGACTCTGTGCGTGCATGCGAGAGCATGTCGATGAAATTGATGACCACCACGTTGAAGTCGTTCTGCTCCAGCTGCCGGAACTGTTGCATCAGCCGGTCGGCCCCCTGCGAATCGTTCACCTTGTGATACGAGAAGGTGTTGCGACGCCGATAGCGCTCAATCTGCGTCTGGATGAGCGGCTCCTCGTTGAGGTTCTTGCCCTCCTCCTCGTCCTCGTCTACCCACAGCTCGGGGAACATCTGGGCTATCTTGTTGGGCATAAGTCCGCTGAAGATAGCATTGCGGGCATACTGCGTGGCCGTGGGCAGGATGCTCATATAGAGGCTCTCGTCGATGTCGAACATGTCGCCAATTTCCTGTGCCAGGACGCGCCACTGGTCGTAGCGGAAATTATCGATGACGATGAGGAACACTTTCTCGCCGGCATCGAGCAGGGGGAACACCCGCCGGCTGAAGATGTCGGGCGACATGAGGGGCGACTGGCTCGAAGGCTCTGAAGCGGGGGAAGGCCTGCGCGAAGACAGCATTTTTGCCGGCCCTCTCTCCCCCATTCTCCTCTCACGCTCCTCAATCCACGAGAGATAATTGTTCTTGATGAACTTGGCGAAGCCCACGTTGGCCTCTTCCTTCTGCGTGGCCAGAATCTCGGTCATATTGCTCTGCGTGGAACTGAGTTCCAGCTCCCAGTGCACAAGCCGCTTGTAGACGCTTATCCAGTCGTCGACGGTCTTGCAGTCCTGAATCTGCATGGAGATGTCCATGAAGTTCTGCTGATAGACGGACTGCGTCACCTCCGTCACGATTTGCTTCTGGTGGATGTTCTTCTTCAGTGTGAGCAGAATCTGATTGGGGTTGACGGGCTTGATGAGATAATCGGCAATCTTGGAGCCTATGGCCTGGTTCATGATGTTCTCCTCTTCGCTCTTGGTCACCATCACCACAGGCGTTGCCGGCTGTATCTCCTTGATAATCTGCAGCGTCTCAAGTCCCGTGATGCCCGGCATCATCTCGTCGAGCAGAATGAGGTCGAAGGTCTGCTGCCGGCATTGGTCAACGGCATCGGTGCCGTTGCTCACGGTGATAACTTCATATCCCTTCTTTTCGAGGAACATGATGTGGGCCTTGAGCAGTTCTATCTCGTCGTCCACCCAAAGTAATAGTCCGTTGCTCATTATTGCTCTATATTTGACATTTTGTCCGCAAAGTTACGCTTTTTCGGCCGAAAAGCGGACTTTTCGGCTGCAGAAATGCTTCAAACTTATTTCACTCCCCGCAATTTCACGATGGCATACGACGTTGGCGGCATCTCAACGGTCACGTCGCCCGATTTCCGGTTGTGCTTCATGCTGAAGCGGTCGCCTGCCAGGAGTCGGGTGCTGCCGAACGGCACGCTGACATGGAAGGTGGCACTCGAGGCTTCGGCCCGCGGGTTGAGCATCACCAGCACCACGTCTTTCCCCGCAGCACGGGCATAGACAAATGGATAGGCGTTCTTCTGGTCTACTGATGGATAGAGGGGCACAAACTCGGCGTAGTTGGCCAGTGCCGGTTCGCTGTGTCGCAGGGCAATGAGCTGGCGCGTTTTGTTGAGCAGCGAATGGGGGTCTGCCTGCTGTGCCTCCACGTTGGGTGCGTCTGGCGAGGGATCTACAGGCAGATAGAGTTTCCCGGCATCGGCCGACGAGAATCCGAGGTTCTTGCCATTGTTCCACTGCATGGGCGTGCGGGCACCGTTGCGCGGCTGATAGGCGCCCTCCACTTGGGGCCAGTCATTGGGCAGCTGGCGCATGCCAATCTCATTGCCATAGTAGAGGAAGGGCACTCCAGGCATGGTGAAGCCGAATGCATAGATGATTTCGAGTTCCTTGTCGGTGCGCCGGTTGCCCAGTCGGGCATTGTCGTGGTTGCCCAGCGGCAGACTGATGTAGCCCTTTCCGACGGTTTTCTCATACTGGTCCATATAGCTGCGCAGGAAAGCTGTGATGTCGCCCTTTCCCTCGCGGTCGAAATAGCTGTGGCCCTCGCTGACGCCATTCAGTATGCGCCAGCTCTCTTTCTGGAAGAGGTCGTTATAGCCATTGAACCAGTGGAAGAAGTCTACGTGGAAGCAATTGTCGAGCGCATCGGCAGGATAGCTCCACTCGGCCACCATGAACCCCTGGGGATATTCCTTCTCGAGCAACTGGCGTATCTCGCGCCAGAAGAGCTTCGTCTCGTTCTCGTTTGTATTGAAGAACTGCTCATTGCCCCTTGTGCGGCGCGTCTTGACGAGTGCTCCGGCCATATCGGCACGGAATCCGTCGGCTCCCATGTCCATCCAGAAGCGGAGCACGTCTTTCAGGTCTTCGCGCATGGCCATCACGTCGGGATGGTTGGTGGGCAGCTGCCAGGGCTGTTCGGGGTCAGGATTGGCGAATCCGAAGTTGAGCGCAGGCTGACACCAGTAGAAGTTGCGCATGAACTGCCCGTTGCGCTGGCCATAGCCCTTGATGAACTGTCCGGCGAACTCGCGAGGCGGGTCCACCCAGTTGGTTTCCGTCCAGATGTAGTAGTTGGAATACTTGTTCTTCTCCTGCTTCTGCGAAGCCACAAACCAGGGGTGGTCTATGGCCGTATAGCTGATGACGTAGTCGAAGATGACGTGCATGCCCCGCTTGTGGGCCTCGTCGAACAGACGGCGAGCATCGTCGTTGGTGCCATAGCGGGGTGCTATCTTGTAGTAGTCGCGGATGTCGTATCCGGCATCGTTGAATGGGGAATCAAAAAAAGGGTTGAACCAGATGGCATCCACGCCGAGGCTCTTCACATAGTCGAGCTTGCTGATGATGCCTTGCAGGTCGCCGATGCCGTCGCCGTCGGAATCGCAAAACGTCTGCGGATAGATTTGATAGAACACGGCATTCTTGGCCCAGTCGGGCACTTTCGGAATGTCGTACTTCCCGGTGATGGTTTGTGCCGTGGCTACTATCGACAGCATCAAGGCAACAATCAGAAATGCTTTTTTCATTAGTGGTCAGCGTTTAGTGTGTTATTAGTTTAGGTCTATGCGCAGAAACGCCGCAGCCGCCCCCACGTCGTCAGAATCCTTCCAGCTCGTAGTATTCGTCTTCAAACTCTATGGGCTCTTCCTTTTTCACGGGCTGCTGTTTCACGGGCTGCTTGGCTGTCGGCTTGGCCGTGTTGGCAGGCTGCTTCTTTGCGGGCTGCGTGTCGGTTTTCTTCGGCACGGCAGGAGTGGCAGTCTGCTTCTGGGGCTGAGGCTCGTCGTCGAATATGATGTATTCATCTTCTATCATTTGCTCCGTCTCGGTCTTCACAGGCTGAGCGGGTGTCTTGGGCTGCTGGGTCACCGCAGGCTGCTTTTCTGGCTGCCGCGTCTGGGCAGGTCTGGGCTCAGCAGGCTTTTGGGGCTCAGTCTGTTCCTTCGCCTTGGGTTGTTCGGGTTCAGCGGGTTTGGCGGGAGGTGTCAGCTCTTCCTCCACAACCACGTTTTCATTCTCCACTTGCGGCTCAGCAGCAGGCAGTTCTTCCTCCACGACCACCGTTTCAGCTTCGGGCTGTGCTTGAGGTTCGGGCTCCAGATTGAAGATGCCCTCAGCCTCATTTCCTCCGGTCTGCTCGCTCTCTTCCCCGGCGGCTTCGTTCTCGGAATCTTCGGTGCGCTCGTATTCTATCTCGGCCGGGTCGTCGAGCAGTCGGCGCGTGGAGATGGTGAGCGGGGCAAAGTTCTTCTCGTAGAACTCATCATAGTCATTATAACTATACTGCGAGCCCAGCAACTCCAGGTTTTGTTCGCTGATGACGATGTTCCGGCAGTGGCGTAATATTTCGCTCAGCTGCTGCTGAGTGAACAACAGCCTTGCGTATTGCAACGCCTCGTCGTAGCTGCGGAATCCCGTGATGCGCATGCGATGGAGGCCATCCACGGCCTCAGTCTCAATGTCAAAGTTGCGCACCAAGAAACTGGTGAAGTTGTATTTTGCCAGTTGGAAGAGCAGCTGATTCTCATTGATGGAGTCGGGCTCATAGGCCGTCATGAAGACGAAAGGAATGTCGCGGTCGGCCACAAAAACGCGTGCGGCAATGCTGTCGCTGTCGTTCATCACGTCGACACGCCGGCTCCAAACGTCGCCCATGTCGAATTTTCCTCCGTGCAGCCGTCGCCCCTGGTTCACTCCGTTGATGATCATTCCTGCCATCTCGCTGATGCGTCCCTGGGGATACTTCTCCACCACCTCCTTCATGTCGGCCAGACAGCCTTGGCTGTCGCCACTGTTCAGTTTGGTCAGGCCACCGATGAAGATGAATTTCTCGCGATTCTCGCCCAGAGGGAACCGTGTCTTCGACGCCATCGTGTTGCCCATCACTTCGGTGTAGCGGTCGGCCTTGAAGGCCTCGTAGGTGGCAGCGTAGAGAGAGTCTTCCAGATGAACGCCGTAGCGGGCGTTCTCGGCATAATGGGGGTCCGAGAGCAACTGCGTCCACTCGTGCTCGGGGAAATCTTTCTTCAGTTTGGCCAGATAGGTTTGCGCCGTCTGGTGCTGGTTCTTACGCGCGTATAATAAATATAGGTGGTAATAGGCATCGGCCATGCGCTCAAAGTCGGGATAATGGTCGGTAAGCCTGCGCAGATGCTTTTCGCTCAGCCGCAGGTTGTCGAGTTTGTCTTTAAAGATGACGCCCGCCTGAAAGAGCCCTTCCTCAATGACCTTGTTGCTGGCCTCCACCTGTTCCTCTGTAAACGGTATCTGTGCCAGATAGTATTCGCGTTTGTGGGGGTCGTTCTGAGCGCTGTCGGCCACCTGCTCCAACGAGTCGGCCACGGCCTCTGCCCGGGCAATGGAGTCGGCCATTTCGGGCGTCAGCTCTTCTGCTGGGCTGTCGGGCGAGGCCACCACGGTTTTGTTCACTCGCTGCCAGTCGTCCACATTCTCGCGCTTGCCCCACATTTTCTGGAATGTGGCTTTTCCCTGGCTCACGGCAATGGGGTTGTAGAAATACCACGTTCCCTTTTCCTGCTGGTTCTGCATGGCGGGCTGGGCGCGCCCATCGCGATTGCCCACGGCTCCTGCTGCCTGTTGTTGCTGCAGTGCAGCAGCTTCGGCCTGCCGGTTGCGCTCTTCCTTTTCTTTTTTCTTCAGCGCTTCTATGACGCGGTCTATGGCAGCGTTACGGTCTTTTTCGCTCATCTTGGCCAGCTCCTGCAGAGAGTCTTGCAGATGCACGGCGTCGGTGTGGGGCACCAGCTCGTCGAGTATTTTTGAGCGTCGCGACAACTGTTCATAGTCGTCACGGTCCTTGTCGAGCAGTCCGATGGCCTCGCCATAGCAGCGCTGCGCATCGGAGAATTTCTCTTTCGCCCAGTAGAGGTCGCCCAGATGGAGCAGCAGTACGCCCTTCTCTATGCCGCTGCGCGTGGCTTTCTTGTTGCCGTTCTCATAGGCAGCAATGGCGTTGGTGGTGTCTTTCTGCATCAGATAGATATTGCCAATGGCATAGTACACCTGGTCGAGATAGTCTTTGTTCTTGTCGGAAGCGGCCATCCGCTTCAGCTTGCCAATCATCTGGCGCCACTTTCCCCCAGCCATCACTTCGGTCATGGCAATACGGGCATTGAACTCCACTTCATAAGGCGGATTGAGCCTCACCACGCGGCCAAACGCCTTGTAGGCCTGCTGCCGGTGGCCCAAGGCAGCCTCAAGCTGCCCCAGCAGGAACCACTCGCGAGCTTTCTGCTTGCGGCGCATTTCCTGCTTGATGACCTTCCGCAGATAGGGAATGGCCTCTTCATAGCGTTTCAGATGAATGTAGTAGTCGGCATAGGTGTAGTTCCAGTCCTTCACGGCGCGCCAGTCCATGGAGTCGCGGCGCATCTTGGTGATGACGTCCTCAGCATCGTACATCCAGTCTTGCTCTATGTAGCATTTGGCCAGCCACGCACGCGCCTTGCCGTAGATGGCGGGCTGCGTCTGATAGAGGCGGCTCATATAGGCAAAGGTGGAGGCCGCCTCCTCAAAATCGCCTTTCATGAACTGCGAGCGCCCCAGGAGCATCCACGCCTTCCAGAGGAAAGGATTATATTCGCGCCGACTGAGCCACTCTATGTCGCGTTCGGTCTTCTTCTTGTTTGAGTTCCACTCCGGCCGGCTCTTGATGCTATGCCGCTTGATGGTCTTCTCCGACTTCTCTATGGCTCGTTCAAAGTTGCCCTTGCCCAAGTCGCGGCTCTGCTTGTTGCCCACGGTGTAGAGGGGTATGATTTCGGTGAAGTTGTCCTTGTTGCCGTTCTCCTTCTCCAAAGAGCCGTCAACATAGGCCAGCGCTCCATTATAATAGGTGTTATATTTGGCATGGAAAGAGTGCCACCAACGCGTCTGCGCAGTGTTTTTCTGCGTAGAACAACCCATTGTCATCATGACAACACTCATGAAGACAATGAACGGAAGAAAAGCTTTGGCGCGTAAAAAGTTCTTCAACTTCCCTGCTTCTTTATTTTATTCTTCTATTTCAATTTTCGAGCATCATGATTACTTCGTCCTTCAGCTGGTTAGGCATGTTGATGCCTCTGAGGATGAGACTGCGGTTCCAGTCCTTCACTTCTTCGGGGCGCATGGTATACAGCACCTCCCTGAAAGCTTCCGCCTCGTCGTCGCTGTAGTCTTCGGATGGCCGGCCCCTGAAGGCATCGAGCTCTTCATCATCAAAATACTCAATGTCCTTCACGGCTGCCTCCATCATGCACTCCTGCTCGCACTTGGCATTGCTGCCGTCGCACGTGTCGCACGTGGGAGCCACGTCTATCTGCTCTTCGTGCATGGCGCTCCGAGAGAAAAACGTGAACGTGCCAACGATGACACCTAAGCCTATTAATATGATAACGAGATAAAACATGGAAAATTGTAGCTACTGCGTGATAAAGGAATATAAAAGTTGAAAATCCGGAAAGCAGAGAAAGCCGTGCGCAGAAGGCATACCATGATTACGCTCTGTTCTTTGTGCCCACTGAAGACACCTTCCCTGAGGTCAGATGCGAAAGCCAGAGTCTTCAATACAAGCCATGATTCCCTCCCTTACACCTCTGAAATGCCGAAACCAGCCTGTCGCAGATGATCCCAGAACAGAGGATAGGACTTGCTCACCACCATCGGATTGTTGATGCGCAGCTGGGGCAAACGGAAAGCAGCCGGAGCAAAAGCCATGGCCATGCGATGGTCGTCGTAGGTGTCGATGGCCATGTCGGCTGCCGGCTGACAGCGCTCCCCGTCCCAATAGAGTTCGCGCCCGTCGACATCCCTCACCACGTAGCCCAGCTTCCTCATCTCCTTCTTCAGGGCCTCTATGCGGTCGGTCTCTTTGATCTTCAGCGTCGTCAGGCCTGTGAAATGAAACGGAATGCCCAGCACGGCACAACACACGACAAACGTCTGAGCCAGGTCGGGCGCATTGACAAAGTCGAAATCAAGCCGCGGCAGTGGCCGTCGGCTCCGCTTCAGCGTGACCGTTGCCGGCTGGCCTTCGGCAGCAGCACCGAAAGAGGTCTTGATGCCCAGCAGACTGAAGATATATCTCACCGACGAGTCGCCCTGCCGGCTACCGTCAACGAGGCCCGTGAGGCGCACTTCGGCCTCGTCGTCACCACAGAGTGCCAGCATCTCATACCAATAGGAAGCAGCGCTCCAGTCGTTCTCAATGAGATAGTCGCAGGCCACATACGGTTTGGGCTCAACGGTGATCGTGTCTATGTCGGTCCAGTCCACCACGGCCCCGAAACGGTGCATGATGTGGAGCGTCAAGTCAATATAGGGCCGCGAAATGATGCTCCCCGTGAGCCGCAGCTGCAGTCCCTTGCGCAGCGCGGGCCCAATCATCAGCAGGGCCGAAATATACTGCGAGCTGATGTTGCCCGGCACTTCCAGCGCGCCGCCCGCTATACGCCGCCCGGCGATGCGCAGCGGCGGGAAGCCCTCCTCGCCCACATAGTCTATCGACGCCCCGAGATAGCGCAAGGCGTCGACCAGGATGCCTATAGGCCGATGCTTCATTCGCTCGGTGCCCGTAATGACGTGCGTGCCGGGCGTCACGGCCAGATAGGCCGTCATGAAGCGCATGGCCGTCCCCGCGGCCTTGATGTCAATCACCTCCGGCATGCTCTCAAGAGCCCTCACGATGACGCCGGTGTCGTCGCAGTCGGACAAATTCTCGGGCAGCACATGCCCGCCAGACAATGCGCCGATAATGAGAGCGCGGTTGCTGATGCTCTTCGATGCGGGCAGATTGACCGTTGTGTTAAGTTGGCTTGGAGCCTTTATCAAGTATTGCATAATTCTTCTTCAGGGGGCTGAAAGCAAAGCTTTCAAAGCCGTTTTCATCTATATTCTTCACAAAGATAAGGTAAAGAAATCGAACAACAAAAAATTTTTTGTTTATTTAAGACAGAAAAAATTTGGTTATTTCAGAAATATAGTGTACTTTTGCACACGCAAACAAGAAAGATCGGGATTTAGCGCAGTTGGTAGCGCACACGTCTGGGGGGCGCGAGGTCGCTGGTTCGAGTCCAGTAATCCCGACTGAAGGAAAGTCCAAGGCATTGCACGTTAATGTCTTGGACTTCTTTTTTATGTTCTTTGCTGGCCGACTCCCCCATAGCCTCTTCTTTAGAGGTTTTCTGTTAAACCACGCATTTTTCCCCATCACCCTGTTTTCCTCACAGCCTTGAAACAGACCATCGAGCCGTCGACGCAGAACTCCTCTACGGCATATTGCTCTTCGAGCCTGCGCCGCAGCTGCCCGCTGGTCTCGAAGGGGGGCGTGAACCATCCTCGGGGCGACAGGACGGCGTTCACCAGCCAGTCGGAAATGCGCGACTGGCCCTTCACGTAATGGCAGGCTACGAACAGCCCGCCGGGCTTCAGCACGCGGTGGACTTCGGAATAGGCTTTCTCCTTGTCGGGAAAGACGTGAAAGCCGTTCATGCTCAGCACGATGTCGAACGCTCCGTCGGGGAAGGGCAGCGCGCCGACGTCGCCCTGCATGGCGGTCACGTGGTGAAGGCCGCGCTGGCCGAATCGCTCCTCGGCCTGGCTGAGCATGTCGCGGCTATAGTCTACGCACGTGATGCGTGCATGCTTCATCCGCCCATACTTCTCCGAGGTGAAGATGCCCGTGCCCACGGGCACGTCGAGCAGACGGCCCGCGAAGTCGTCGGGTATATAGGCGAGCACCCTGCGGGCTATCTCGTTGTCGTCGCAGCCGCCCCAGAAGACGTTCATGTAGAGCCGGCTCCACCACTTGTTGCGGGTGAGCACGTCGTCGTAGATGTTGCGGCTCTGCCTATAGGATTGGCGTATCTTGTCAGCCATGATGACTCTCCACGACGAACTCGTGCACCCGGCCCATCATGCCGCCGCTGAACGAGAAGGCGTGGTGGAAGGCGGTCATCAGGCAGGCAAACAACAGCGAGACACAGAGCGCTACCGCCAAGACGACGCAGAGCGGCGTGGCCCAATGGCACGCCACGGCAAGAACACACAGCACGGCGCAGCCCAGGCTGACGGCATAGAGCAATGCCAGCAACTTGGCGGGAACCCAGTTCCCATAGTGGGGTTTCATGCTGTCTTTCATCGCCTTATTCCTTTTATCGTGGCATACGACGGTTTCTTCCTGAACACCTCCACCTGGCTGAAGCCCGCCTGGCAGAGCATGTCGCTAAGCTCTTCGGGCGAACGCACGGTCATGCCCTCAACGACACCGGTCCACGCAGAGTCGCTCGCTATCACCTCGAGCATGATGGCAAACTGCCCGCCGGGCTTGAGCACCCGCTTCACCTCGAGGAAGCATTTCGGCAGGTCGGGCCAGAAATAGACGGTCTCCACGGCGGTCACCACGTCGAACGTCTCATCAGCCCACGGCAGGCTTTCGGCCGACCCCTGCTCCACAAACACCAGGCTGCCCAGCAGGCGCTTGTTCAGCCGCCGCGCCTTGCCGACGCTCTCCTCAGAGAGGTCTATGCCATAGGCCTTGCCGCCGGCACTCCTCTTGAGCAGGCGTCTCAGCGTGGCGCCGCCGCCACAACCGATGTCGAGCATCGTCATGCCTTCGCTGAACACAACGTGGCCAAGCCCCCAGTTGGTGAGCGGGGAATGGCCGAAATTCATGAAACGCAGCATCACGCGCCCCAAGAAACCCTCGGGACGGGCGCACTGAGAGAAAAAATGCTTGAAAATACTCTTCATACCTTATTTATATATATAATAGTTGATGTCAGTTACAGAAGGCAGGCGCTCTCCCCTCGCCTTTACGCATGCAAAGGTAAGCCGGTTCGCGGCAATGGGCAATACTTAAAAATCGGTAAATCAAAAGCGCTGACCATCACCATATCTGATGAAGGCCGACACCGAAAACGCTGCCCGAACCTGAATAGCGGCTCACTATGTGGCCTTTCTCAGAGTTGCCCGAAGCATCGAGCCGGAAGAAAAAAGTGGGCAAGGCAGACAGCCATCGTCAGAAGCCAGGAAAAGTCACGAAAACGGGCTGCAAAAACTAAAATCACGGCGTGATTCCATAAAATCACGTCACGATTCCATAAAATCACGTCATGATTCCATGG
>CAMOPD010000071.1 GCA_946622085.1 uncultured Prevotellaceae bacterium
TACGGCAGTTTAGCAAACTGCTGGTTTCAGCCACTCACCCATCCTTCCGGGCTCGTTTTTGATTTGCCAAGCATTGTTTCTCAAATGCGAGTGCAAAGGTAAGACATTATTTTCATTCCTCCAAATTTTCCGCAACATTTTTTCTGCATTGACTGAAAAAAGCTCAAAACTCATTTGCAATGATGGGACTTTTCTCGGTATTTATGCGTTTGCGGCGCGGTTTTCCATCGCTGATTAGCTCTCAAGGGGCGTCTGTGTGCCCTTCAAGCAAGATGTTCATAGATGGTCTCTGTCCAGTCAACACCATTTTGAGGGCAGTAGGTGCGAATGCCTATCTGGCTGGCGGCGGCCACATTGCGCGGCCCGTCGTCAACGAAGAGCATCTCTTCGGGAAGTGTTTTCTCTGCCATAAGCATCTTGCGGAATATCAGGTCATCGGGCTTCATCACGCCCAGACGGTAGCTGAGATACATGGCATCGAAATAGTGGTCAATGGAATGTCCGCTGCCGTCGAAGCGGGTGCTGAGCGCCCACTCCATCATGCAAGGGTTGGTGTTGCTCAAGAGAACCAACCGATAGCCCTGCTCGCGAAGCTTCACGAGCGTATCGAGATTGCGCTGAGGCAGCTCTTTAGCATAGCCCTGCCACGCCCAGTTGCATTGCTCCATGGTGATTTCTGAGCCCACGAGGCGCGACAAATGCTGTCTGAACTCCTCGGCACTGATGGCACCCGACTCCAACTGGCCGAAGATGCCCTGCTGAGTATAGGGGTCAAGATGTGAAGCCACGTCCTTGAGTCCCAGTTTTTCAAATCGGCCGATGGCCTGGTTTTGGTCGAGCGTGATGATGACACCGCCCAAATCGAATAAGATGGTTTTTATCATTTGTGTTGTTTTTTTACCCGTGGCACGGGTGAAAGGAGTTATGGATATGCAAGATATATATTATCCGCTGATATCAGGCGCACAAGCCTATTCGCGTCTCCACCTTGCACCTACGTTCCGCCGAGACTACGAAGAATGCACCCACGAGAAAGCCTTCAGAACAACTTCAGCTTTCTTTTGCGTGCTTCCTCAATATCAAGCAGTTGCTCCTGTTGCTGTTGATATTGGCGACGCAATCGCGAATAGGTGTCGTTGAGCTGTGTGCTGAGTGCTGCACGCTGAGCATCGTTGAGTAGTCGTGAAGCTACAAGGGCATTTTGCGAAGCGTCTTTCATCCACACCACGGGACCTCCGTAGACGGGCGCTATTTTCAATGCCACATGAAGCTCGCTTGTGGTGGCTCCGCCTATCATGATGGGAATGTGCAGACCCGCCTTGTGCATCTCCTCGGCCACGTTGACCATCTCCTCCAAACTCGGCGTGATGAGTCCGCTGAGTCCTATCATGTCTACCTTTTCCTCGATGGCCTTTCTCACTATCTGCTCTGCCGGCACCATGACTCCCATGTCGATGACCTCGTAGTTGTTGCATGCCATCACCACGGCCACGATGTTCTTGCCGATGTCGTGCACGTCGCCCTTCACGGTGGCCAGCAGAATTTTCCCGGCCTTTGCGGCTTCGTGGGTCTTTTCGGCTTCGATGTGGGGTTGCAGAATGGCCACTGCCTGTTTCATGGTTCGCGCCGTCTTCACCACCTGCGGCAGAAACATCTTCCCGCAGCCAAAGAGTTCCCCTACCGTATTCATGCCCTTCATGAGCGGCCCTTCAATGATGTCTACGGCATGTGAATAATGGCTTAGCGCCTCGTTCAAGTCGGCTTCCAGATAGTCGCCAATGCCCTTCACCAGGGCATGCACCAGCCGCTCCTCGATGGTGCCTTCACGCCATGCTTCAGCGCCAGCGTTTTCATGGGCAGAACTGTTGGGTTCCTTGGAGGCCGCCTCCTGCTGTGCCTTCAGCCGGTCGGCAAGCGCAATGAGGTCGTCGGCAGCTCCCGGTCGGCGATTGAGTACTACATCCTCGAGCACCAGAAGTTCATCTTGCGGAATGTCGCTATAGAGAACCTTTGTGGCGGGATTCACGATGCCGAAGTCCATACCGTTCTGAATGGCATGATAGAGGAAGACGGCATGCATGGCCTCGCGTATGTAGTTGTTTCCCCGGAACGAGAAGGAGAGATTGCTCACGCCCCCACTCACATGGGCTCCCGGCAGATTCTGGCGTATCCATCGGGCGGCACGGATGAAGTCTATCGCATAGCTGTCGTGTTCTTCCATGCCGGTGGCAATGGCGAGAATGTTTGGGTCGAAGATTATGTCGAGCGGATTCATCCTAACGCGCTCAGTCAGAATCTTGTATGCCCTGCGGGCTATCTCAATGCGCCGCTCATAGGTTGTGGCTTGTCCCTGCTCGTCGAAGCACATCACGACCACGGCCGCGCCATAGCGTTTTGCATCCCGGGCATGGCTGATGAACACATCCTCGCCCTCCTTGAGCGAGATAGAGTTGACGATGCTCTTACCTTGCACGCACTTCAGCGCAGCCCTGATGACTTCCCATTTAGAGGAGTCAATCATCAGGGGCACCCGCGCAATGTCGGGTTCGGCGGCTATCATGTTGAGGAAGGTGGTCATTTCCTGGCCCGCATCAAGCAGCCCGTCGTCCATATTGATGTCGAGCACCAGTGCGCCATCGTCCACCTGTTTGCGGGCAATGACGAGTGCTTCGTCGTAATGCTTTTCCTTGATGAGCCGCAGGAACTTGCGCGAACCGGCCACGTTGCACCGCTCGCCCACGTTGACGAAATGCACCTCGGGCGTAACGACGAGCGGTTCCAGTCCGCTGAGTTGCATGTAGGGTGCTGGCGCCACGGGCTTGCGAGGCGTCTTGCCTTCAGCCAGAGGCACGTATCGGGCAATAAACTCTTCGGTGGTTCCGCAGCATCCACCTACGATGTTGACCAGCCCCTCGTCGATGAATTCGGCTATTTTGGGGGCCATGCTTTCGGGCGTTTCATCGTAGAGTCCCAATGAATTGGGCAATCCTGCATTGGGATAAGCCGAAATATAATAGGGTGCTTTTTGTGAGAGTTCTTTCAGATAGGCTTTCATCTGGGTGGCCCCAAACGAGCAGTTCAGCCCTACGGAGAAAATGTCATAGGTGCTGATGCTGGCCAGAAAGGCGTCGAGCGTCTGTCCGCTGAGCGTGCGCCCTCCCAGGTCGCTCACGGTGACGGAGAGCATGATGGGCAGTTCGCGCCCGGCCTGTCTCATGGTGGTCATGGCGGCATCGATGGCGGCCTTGGCGTTGAGCGTGTCGAAGATGGTCTCGATGAGCAGAGCGTCCACCCCACCCTCTATGAGTGCGCTCATCTGCTGGCAATAGGCATCGAAGAGGTCATCGTAGCTCAGGTCGCGGGCGGCGGGATTGCTCACGTCGGGGCTCATGGAGCACGTCTTGTTGGTGGGTCCCACGGAACCGGCCACGAAGCGCGGCTTCTGCGGCGAGGAGAACTCGTCGGCGGCTTTCCGTGCCAGGCGTGCTCCGGCAAGTGCCATTTCGTAGCAATGGTCTTCCAGGTGATAGTCGGCTTCAGAAATGCGCTGACTGCTGAACGTGTTGGTCTCAATGATGTCGGCCCCCGCCCTGAGATACTTGCGGTGGATGTCGAGAATCACGTCGGGTCGGGTGATGTTGAGCATGTCATTGTTGCCCTTCATCATGCCGTCAACATGCTTGAAGCGCTCTCCCCTGAAGTCTGATTCCGTTAAGCCGTATTGCTGAATCATGGTGCCCATGGCTCCGTCGAGAATGAGCACTTTTTCCTTGATTAGTTTCTGTATGGTCATTACAATTGACTATTTGACAATTCTCTCTATTTACTCTTTGTTACACACCATCTGGTGCTTCGCTCTCTTGGCTTGTCAATAGTGTTTCATGGCGCGGTCCATCTCGCGGCGGTCTTCCTTCTCTTTCATGGTCTGGCGCTTGTCGTAGACCTTCTTTCCCTTGGCCAGGGCAATGTCCACCTTGGCCCGGCCGTTGGCATCGATGAAGATGAGCGTGGGCACGATGGTGAATCCCACGGCCTTGGTGGCCTCTTCCAGTTTGTTTATTTCGCGCCTGGTGAGCAGCAGCTTGCGGTCGCGCTTGGCCTCATGATTGCTATAGGAGCCATAGAAATAGGGCGAGATGTTCATTCCCTTCACCCACATTTCTCCGTTGATGATGATGCAATAGGTGTCCACGAGCGAGGCCTTGCCTGCCCGTATGGACTTGATTTCGGTGCCTGTGAGCACAATGCCGGCGGTGAATGTGTCGACAAAGAAATACTCAAACGAGGCTTTCTTGTTTTTTATCTGTACGGGACTCTTCTTCCTGAGTTCCAGTTCTTCCTTGTTCATTGGTGTTCTTTTAGTCTTCTATTCGGGCGAAGTCGTCTATATGCTCGTCCACATAGTGGGCTATCGCCTCGGTCCATTCTTCTTCGTTTTCCACGAAAGCGTCGTCGTAGTCGTCAAATTCGGGATACTTCTCAAACATGGCCATGAACTCCTCGTCAGTGCATTCACGCTCAATGTCGGCGTGGTGCAGTTTGTAGAGCGTATGGGCATCGTAGATGAGTTTCGCCAGGTCTTTCAGCCCCCAGCGCTTCATCACTTTGGCAAAGGGGTTCTCGAAGATAAAGGCGCCGAGTCCGTTGTGGATGAGCTGAACGAATCCGCCGTCCATCACTTCCTCGTGCATCATCTTATAGGCCACGAGAGTTATCTGGCTGGCGTTGAGCTCGGCCATGTTCTCAGGAGTGAGCTTGCCGCCCACGGCCGCCATGATGCCATCTACAAACACCTCAATGAAGGCATCCATGCCTTCCATGGCCGCTTGTTGCAGGGCCTTGTCGCTGATCTTTACTTCCGTCATTCGTACACCTCTTCTATATTATATTCATCGGTATTCGCTTCGGCGGCACACGGGTTGAAGTCGTCGGGTATTTCAAACTTCGCGTCGGGGTCGTAGCCCAGCGTGCGGTCGGCAAACACCTTCTGCATGTAGTAGGCCCAGATGGGCAGGGCCATCGTGGCTCCCTGGCCCATGCGGGTGGAGTCGAAGTGGATGTCGCGATCCTCGCCGCCCACCCAGCAGCCACTCACCAGTTCGGGAGTGAAGCCCATGAACCAGGCGTCGGAGTTGCGGTTGGTGGTTCCCGTCTTGGCGCCCATCTCGCATTCAATGTCGTACTTCACGCGCAGGCGGTGGGCGGTGCCCGTCTCCACCACGCCTTTGAGCATCTCAATCATCTTCAGAGCACTCTGCTCGCTGATCACCTCGTTCATGCGTGGCTGGAAGCGCACGATGACGTTACCCTCGTTGTCCTCTATATGTGAAACGAACATGGGCGAACAGTGTATGCCGTGGTTGGCAAAGGTGGTATAGGCGCTCACCATCTCGCCCACCGACACGTCACACGGCCCCAGACACAGGGCCATCGAAGCATGGATGTCGGGGGTGTGGATGCCAAACTCGCGCAGTATTCTGACGAAGTCCTGCGTGTTGAGCTTGCTCATGATGTAGGCCGAAATCCAGTTGTTCGACTGGGCCAGTCCCCACTTCAGGGTGACGCTCTGCCCATAGCGGCTTCGGCTTCCGTTGCGTGGAGTCCAGGGCTTGCCTGCCACGCGATAGGTGCGCTGCACGTTGGGGGCATAGTCGCAGGGCGACATGCCGTTCTCCATGGCCAGCGAATAGAGGAAGGGTTTGATGGTGGAGCCCACCTGCCGGCGGCCGAGCATCACCATGTCGTACATGAAGTGCGAGTAGTCGAGTCCTCCCACGTAGGCCTTCACGGCTCCCGTCTTCGGGTCCATGCTCATGAAGCCCGAACGCAGGAACGACTTGTAGTAGCGTATGGAGTCCATTGGCGTCATGATGGTGTCTAAGTCGCCATGATAGGTGAAGACGGTCATCTCGACGGGCTTGTTGAACGAGCTTCTGATCTGCTCCTCGGCCACGCCGGCCGCCTTCATGGCCCGGTAGCGGTCGCTCTGCACCATGGCACGGTCCAGTATTGCCTTCACCTGAGCCTTGGTCAGCGCGTCGGTGAACGGCGCATTGGGCTTGCGGCGGTTCTCGGCCTTGAATTGTGGCTGCAGATACTGGGCCACATGCTTGTAGACGGCCTCCTCGGCATAGCGTTGCATGCGCGAGTCGATGGTGGTATAGATTTTCAGGCCGTCGGTATAGACATTATAGTAGTCACCATTGCGCTTCTTGTTCTTGTTGCACCAGCCGTAGAGCGGGTCGTTGGCCCAGGCGGTGGAGTCGATGAAGTATTGCCCTTTGTTCCAGGCGGGATAGTCGCCCTTGCTGGGCTTCTTGGCCATCATGTACTGGCGCAGGAACTCGCGGAAGTAGACGGCACGCCCGTCTTTATGGTCGGTGCGGTGGAAGTTGAGCACGATCTGCTCGTCCAGTCCGGCCAGATATTGCCCTCGGGTGAGATAGTGCTGCTTGTACATCTGGGCCAGCACCACGTTGCGGCGCTCCTTGCACCGGTCGGGATGGCGCACGGGGTTATAGTACGATGGGTTCTTGCAGAGTCCGATGAGCGTGGCCGACTCGTTGAGCGTCAGGTCTTTAGGTTCCTTGTTGTAGTAGGTGTTCGAGGCGGTCTTGATGCCCACGGCGTTGTGCAGGAAGTCAAAGTAGTTCAGATACATGGTGATGATTTCCTCCTTCGTGTAGTTGCGCTCAAGCTTGATGGCAATCACCCACTCTATGGGCTTCTGCAGCAGGCGCTCCACGGTGCTGTGGGCCTTCTCCGAATAGAGCTGCTTGGCCAGCTGCTGGGTGATGGTGGAACCGCCGCCGGCGCTCTCGTGCCCCATGATGCCTCGCTTCACGATGGCACGCCCCAGGGCGATGAAGTCTATGCCGGAATGCTCGTAGAACCGCTCGTCCTCGGTGGCCACGAGGGCCTGAACGAGATAGGGCGACAAGCTCTTATAGTCCACCATGATGCGGTTCTCACGGTTGAAGTTGTAGGTTCCCATCACCTTGCCGTCGGCCGAATAGATTTGCGAGGCGTAGCGGCTGATGGGGTTCTGCAGGTCTTCAATGGCCGGCATATAGCCTATCCAGCCAAACCAGATGGCAATAAAGGCAATGAGCACCAGGCCCACCACGGTGGCCAAGGCTCCCCAAAGGAAGCGGATGAATTTCTTTCTCATATTTCCGAATGTCTTTTTCCGTTCTCTTTTGGCTCACAAATGAAAGCAAAAGCCATAGAAACGATGCAAAAATACACATTTTCTGCGAATAATCAACAATAAATTAAAAATTATGTGTAACTTAGCGGTCGAATTTCAACCAGACTACATTTCACAAGCAATGGAAAAACATGACTTCGTAACGATTGCCGACCTCTCACGCGAGAAGATTCTCTACATGATTGAGATGGCGCAAGAGTTTGAAAAGCACCCTAACCGAGAACTACTCAAGGGCAAAGTAGTTGCCACTCTCTTCTTTGAGCCCTCCACCCGCACTCGCCTTAGTTTCGAAACAGCTGCCAACCGCCTTGGCGCTCGCGTCATCGGCTTTGCCGACCCCAAAATCACCAGCGGCACCAAGGGCGAGACACTCAAGGACACCATCCTCATGGTATCCAACTATGCCGACGTCATTGCCATGCGACACTACATCGAGGGCGCGGCACGATACGCCAGCGAGGTGGCTCCCATTCCCATCATCAATGCCGGAGACGGAGCCCATCAGCACCCCTCGCAATGCATGCTCGACCTCTACACCATCTACCAGACGCAGGGCACGCTCGAAAACCTCAACATCTATCTCGTGGGCGACCTGAAATACGGGCGCACCGTACACTCGCTCATCATGGCCATGCGACACTTTAATCCGACGTTCCATTTCATTGCGCCTAAGGAACTTGCCATGCCCAACGAATACAAGATATATTGCCGCGAACACAACATCAAGTTCGTGGAGCACACCGCCTTCAACGAGAAAATCATTGCCGATGCCGACATCATCTACATGACGCGCGTGCAGAAGGAGCGATTCTCCGACCTCATGGAGTATGAGCGCGTGAAGAACGTCTACATCCTGCGCAACGACATGCTCGCCAACGTGCGACCCAACATGCGCATCCTTCATCCGCTGCCCCGCGTCAACGAGATTGCCTACGACGTGGACAGCAACCCCCACGCCTACTACATTCAGCAGGCACGCAACGGGCTCTATGCCCGCGAAGCCATCTTCTGCGATGTGCTCGGCATCACACTCGAAGAAGTGAGAAACGACAAAACAATCATTGAATAGAACATCCAACCCCATGAACAAGAAAGAAAGATTGGTTGCAGCCATCGAGAATGGCACCGTCATCGACCATATACCCGCCGCCAAGACCTACGCCGTGATGAATCTGCTGGGACTGCTCGACCTCAGCTCGCCCGTCACCGTGGGTTGCAACTACCCATCAAAGAAGGTGGGCAAGAAAGGCATCATCAAAGTGAGCGACAAATTCTTCACCGACGCCGAGATTTCGCGACTCTCCGTAGTGGCCCCCAACGTGGTGCTGAGCATCATACGCGACTACGAAGTGGTGGAGAAGAAAACCGTGGAAACGCCCGACAAGCTCGTGGGCATCGTCAGGTGCAACAACCCCAAGTGCATCACCAACAACGAGCCCATGAACACCGTCTTCAACGTGGTCGACAAGGAACGAGGCACACTCAGATGCCACTATTGCGACAAGGAGCAAGATATTAATAAGGTGGAACTGGTCTAATAAGTCGATGCTCCACCCCACCCCGCTCAGGCAGACGGCCACGCGCCGCCTGCCTTTTTTCATGCCCCGGGAGCAGGGCTCTTGTAACGATTTTTTACCGCAAATTTTCCGCTCTCGTAAAAGTCTGAAAATCAATGGCTCGAGTAAGAACGCCATTTACGACGAGTAAGAACGCCACTCACTACCCGTAAGCACGCCATTTACGCCTCATGAGTGGCGTGCTTACTTCATGCCGACGACGGGGCGCCCGCTGGTTTGTAAAATAATTTCTAAAACAATTTCGCCTTTTTCCCTCGCCTCTTTCCAGCCATGAACCCCATGAAGAATTAACATCTTTTATTAATACACACAGTCGCTTTTATATCACCTTTCGGAAATAATTCGTAAATTTGCGCCCTATAAGAACTACAAATTACTCAATTAGCAACAATAATGACAAGAGACAAACAGATTTTCGATCTTATCGAACTCGAGCATCAGCGCCAGCTGAAAGGCATCGAACTTATTGCTTCAGAAAATTTCGTTAGCGACCAGGTGATGGAGGCCATGGGCTCCTATCTCACTAACAAGTATGCCGAAGGCTATCCCGGCAAGCGCTATTATGGCGGCTGCCAGGTGGTCGACCAGGTGGAACAACTGGCCATCGACCGCGTGTGCCAGCTCTTCGGCGCAGAGTATGCCAACGTGCAGCCCCACTCGGGAGCGCAGGCCAACGCCGCCGTTCTCCTGGCCGTGCTGAAACCCGGCGACACCTTCATGGGCATGAACCTCGACCACGGTGGCCACCTCTCTCACGGCTCTCGTGTCAATACCAGCGGCATTCTCTACAACCCCATCGGCTACAACCTGAACCGCGAAACGGGACGCGTGGACTACGACGAGATGGAGCGGCTCGCACTGGAGCACCATCCGAAGCTCATCATCGGCGGAGGATCGGCCTACAGCCGCGAATGGGACTACAAGCGCATGCGCGAGATTGCCGACAAGGTGGGCGCACTGCTCATGATCGATATGGCCCATCCCGCCGGACTCATTGCCGCCGGACTGCTCGACAATCCTGTGAAGTGGGCACACATCGTGACCTCTACCACACATAAGACGCTGCGCGGACCGCGTGGTGGCATCATCCTCATGGGTAAGGACTTCGAGAATCCATGGGGCCTGAAGACGCCCAAGGGACAGGTGAAGATGATGAGCCAGCTGCTCAATTCGGCCGTTTTCCCCGGACAGCAGGGAGGACCCCTGGAGCACGTCATTGCTGCCAAGGCCGTAGCCTTCGGCGAAGCCCTGCAACCCGAATTCAAGGAGTGGGCCAAGCAAGTGCAGAAGAACGCCAAGGTGCTGGCCGAGGAACTCATCAAGCGCGGATTCACCATCGTCAGCGGTGGCACCGACAACCACTCCATGCTCGTTGACCTGCGCTCCAAATATCCTGAGCTGACGGGCAAGGTGGCCGAGAATGCCCTCGTGGCCGCCGACATCACCGTCAACAAGAACATGGTGCCCTTCGACAGCCGCTCCGCTTTCCAGACCAGCGGCATCCGCCTCGGCACGCCCGCCATCACCACGCGCGGAGCCAAGGAAGACCTCATGGTCACCATCGCCGCCCTCATCGAGGAAGTGCTCAATGCTCCCGAGGACGAGAAGGTCATCGCCAGCGTGCGCACACGTGTCAACGACATGATGAAAGACTACCCCCTCTTCGCCTATTAATGGGCGAAGCCCCCACAAACACCCCCTCAACAAAAGGCACGGCCCCCCCATCGGGCTCGTGCCTTTTTTTTTCGGCCTCCCCCTCCTCCCTCCGCCTTTATTGTCTTCCCCCCACCCTTC
>CAMOPD010000072.1 GCA_946622085.1 uncultured Prevotellaceae bacterium
TCGTCGAGCACGGCGCGCAGCTTGGTGTTGATGGTGTCGCGCGAGGTGAGCGTCTGGTCGAGCTCCAGTTCGCCAATGATGTTACGCAGAGTGGTCTGAGTGAGTTTCTCGATGGCGTTGGGCAGATTGTTGATTTCGTAGACAGCCTTGAAGGGATCTACAATCTGGAAGTAGAGCAGGGCATTGATTTGCATCTGAATGTTGTCCTTGGTGATGACGTTCTGCCGGTCGAAGTCGTAGACCTGTTCGCGCAGATCAATGCTGTTGGAGTAGAGATAGCGACCGCGGCTCATGGTGATGAAAGTCTTGGCGCGGTCGATGAAGGGAATGATGATGTTGATGCCGGGCTTCAGCGTGGCATAATACTTTCCCAGACGCTCAATGATGCGTGTTTCCGACTGTGGAATAATGACCAGGCTCTTCTTGATGAAGACGACGGCCAGCACCACAATAGCAATTAGTACATAGGTTGCAATGCTCATAGTTCTCTCTTTTTTTATTAGTGGATTAAGAAATAGTGTTGACCGGTTCCACGGTGATGATGATGCTTTCGCGCCCCACCACACGCACCTTAGCCCCTTTGTCTATGGCGACGCCGCCTGCAGAGACGGCCTTCCAATCGTCGCCGTCGATGGCAACCCTGCCGTAGCCACCTGCCTGGATGTCCTGGCTCACGGTGCCTACGCGCCCCATCAGAGCGTCGGCATTGCTGGGCCTTTCGTCGGCACCCTGATGCAAGCGGCGCACCAGTGACGGCCGTATGAAGAAAAGACTCAACACGGAGCAGACGGCAAAGATGGCCAGTTGGCCATAGAACCCCAATCCAAAGGCAGATGCCACCGCTGCGCATACGGCTCCGATGGCAAAGCAAATGATAAAGAAGTCACCATTGGTGAGTTCCAGAATGAGGCAAAGGAAGCTCACCAGAGCCCACAATTGCCAAAGATGTGAAGCAAAATAATCTATCATGTCTTTGTTGTTGAAAAATATTAACAAGACAAAGATACGATATTAAAGTGAAATAAGCAAGAGTTTAGAATGGTTTTTCGTTGTCAGTAGCCCAATTGCCTGACAATTTCGAGTCTTTCGCTCAACTTCATGCGGGCGTAGCGACGCCACTCCTGTGCGCCCTGGTCGGCACAGCGGTCAAGATAGTGCAGATCGTGCATGTGGGTGTAGGCTTCTATCTCGAACGGATTCAGATAGTAGGCGGCGTTGTGGCAGCGGCGGAAATAGCGGAGTGCTGAGAGTGAATACCAGAAATAGCGCACATAGAAGCGGAACCAGGAGTTGCCAGTAGACTGTGCCTGCCGAAGATGAATCATCTCGTGGTTCTTCAGGGCTCCAAAGCGCCCGTTGAGCACGTCGGCGGTGTCTTGCTGGCTGGTGAAGATGTGGCCGAAGACGGTCATGGCCGAATAGCCCTTGCGGCTCCACAGACGGCTCACCATGGCCGGCATGTCGGTCATGGTGGCAGGCTTGGGTGCGCGGAAGATGAGTTTGAGGAGATTCAAGGTGAAGAAAAAAGATGGGAGTTGGGAAACGGTCAACGGCTATTTCCCAGCTCCCTGTTTGACGGTTGAACTATTTCTTTGTGGTCTTGGCAGCCGTACGCTTTGTGGTCTTGGTCGTTGTGGTGGTGGTGACGGCTGGCCGATAGTACTTCAGAGCCTCGGGCATCCACTTCTGAATCATGGCAATGCGGTTGGCATCGCTGGGGTGGTCGCTCATGAGCTCGGAGGTGTTGTTGTTGCTGGCCGAAGCCATGCGCTGCCAGAAGGTCACGGCCACCTGCGGGTCGTAGCCGGCCATGGCGGCAAAGATGAGCCCCATGTGGTCGGCCTCGTATTCGTGGTCGCGCGAATACTTCAGATTCTTGAAGCTGAAGCCCTGCTGAGCCACTGCCTGGATGATCGACGTAGTGGTGCTCCCCATGCCCAGCGCGCCCAGCACGGCTCCGCCAATCTGGGTGCCATACTGCTGCTTGATCTTGGTGCTCATCTGCTCGGCCGAATGGCGGGCCACGGCATGGGCTATCTCATGCCCCAGCACGATGGCGAGCGAAGCCTCGTTCTGGGTGACGGGCAGCAGCCCCTCATAGACCACAATCTTTCCGCCAGGCATGCAGAAGGCATTGATGTTCTTGTCCTGCACCAGATTGAACGACCAGGCGTAGTTCTGCACGTCGGCAGCCATGCCGTTGTTCTTCAGATAGGTCTCCACGGCCGTGGCCAGCTTCTGCCCCACCCGCTTCACCATCTGAGTGTTGGTGGCGTTGGTCGATGCCTTGGCCGACTTCATGTACTCGGCAAACTGCTGATTGCTCAGGCTGAGCACTTGCTCATCGCTCACCATGAGGCTCTGCTGGCGACCGGTGATGGGCACCGTGCGCGTGGTTCCGCATGAAGCGAAGAGCACCGTAGCAAATAGTGCTACAAAATAGAATTTAAACTTTTTCATTGTTTGTCTGTATTGTATTTGTTTGAATTTTTCCTTTACTGCCCGGGTGCATTTTCCGTGCAAAAATATAAATTTAAATTGAAAAACAATAATTTATGCCTAAAAAACAAGCTGATAGTCAGTTTTTTTCTATATTTGCATAGTGCACATTCAAAATCAACCAAAAAGAAAAGACCATGAGAAGAATCATCCTTACAATCATCGGCCTCGTGGCCATGATGGCCACGCTGCCAATTGAAGCGCAGACCGTGCGCAACAGTTCCAACATGAAGGTGGGAAGCATTGAATCCAACGGCACCATACGCAACAGCTCCAACATGTATATAGGCAAGATTGAGAGCGACGGCACCGTGCGCAACGGTTCCAACATGTACATCGGAAAGATAGAGCGCGACGGCACCGTGCGCAACAGCGCCAACGCGTATATAGGCAAGGTGGAGCGCGACGGCACCGTGCGCAACAGCTCCAACGCGTATATAGGCAAGATTGAGAGCGACGGCACCGTGCGCAATAGTTCCAACATGACGATAGGCTCGGCGCGAGGCGTGAAGCGCGAGCATGCCGCCGTATTCTTCTTCTTCAATCAATTCAACTGACATGACTCCACTGACAGCCATCTACACACTTACCTCGGCCCTGCACGACGAAGCCTCCGTGGCGGCCGACACCCACAACTTTCTGAACAGCCTCAACATCGACCACACCCTGCGCCTGGCCGACTACTCCGACTATGGGTCCCACGCACTCGACTTAATCTATGTGCGCACGGGCGGCACCGAGGGCATCTTCCGCCAGCTATTGCCACAACTCAGGAGGCAGTTGGGACGCCCCTTCTTCCTGCTCACTTCGGGCAAGAGCAACTCGCTGGCCGCCTCGATGGAAATTCTCTCTTACCTGAAGCAAAACGGGCTGGAGGGCGAAATCATTCATGGCGACGAAGGCTACATTCGCCATCGACTCGGCCTGCTGGCCCAGGTGGGACAGGCACGCCGACGACTGGCCACCATGCGGCTGGGCATCATCGGCGAGCCTTCCGACTGGCTCATATCCAGCACGACGGACAAGCAGGCGGTGAAAGAGCGAATGGGCATTACGCTTCAGGACATTGGCATGGAGGAGCTCCTGGCGGAAATAGAGTCCACACCGGCAGAAGGGGCTTCGGCCGAGCAGGCACCCACCGACGCCATACGCCAGGCGCTGCCCGGCGCCGAGCGCATATACAGGGCGCTGAAGAGCCTCATCGGCCGCCACCACCTGCAAGGCTTCACGCTGCGCTGCTTCGACCTGCTCACGGCCGTGAAGAACACAGGCTGCCTGGCTTTGGCCCGGCTGAACGCCGAGGGCTATGTAGCCGGATGCGAAGGCGACGTGCCCGCCATGCTCTCCATGGCCATGGTGAGAAGCCTTTTCGGCACATCGGGATTCCAGGCCAACCCCGCGCGCATAAACCCCAAGACGGGCGAGATGCTCTTCGCCCACTGCACCATTCCGCTCGACATGGTGGAGCGCTATGAACTCGACACCCACTTCGAATCAGGCATCGGCGTCGGCATACGCGGATTCATGAGCGAGGGACCCGTCACCATCTTCAAGGCTTCGCCCGAACTGAAACGCCACTTCTGCGCCGAAGCCACGTTGCTGGCTTGCCAAGGCGAGGCAGGACTTTGCCGCACGCAAATGCGCATCAAGCTCGACAATCCCGCCGACGCCTCCTACTTCCTGAAAAGCCCCATCGGCAACCACCACATCATTCTGCCTGGTCATCACCGCCACCTGCTCGACGAACTGATGGCATGAAGCCGATGCAGTTTCTTACAAAACTAAAATATAGGTGGCCGGGGCGGACGCGCCGCGGCGTGTCCCCTACATAAGACGAGCTAAACAGGCCATGGAAACGCAAGCGTTTTGTAAAATAATTTCACCAGTTTTTATGCCTTTGCAACGCGCCTCCGTAAAGTGCTGAAAATCAGTATCGGCGAGTAAGAACGCCACTTACGGGTAGTAAGAACGCCACTCACGCCTCGTAAGCACGCCACTTACTCATCGTGAGTGGCGTGCTTACTAAAAGAGAGCAAACCACCCGCTTTCCGTTTTGTAAAAATAATTCACAAAATTAAAGCCGTCATTCTGAAGGCAGGAAAAGTTGATGCGCGGATAGCTTCTCAAGCGGGCTCATGGATGGAGACTTAACTATTGGACGAAACATTTCTCCCAGACACCAATAGTCCTATTTATCACGCTATGCCCTCTCCGTGGGGAGGGATAGCGGTTTTTGGGGGATATGGAGTAGCTATAAGAAAGGCGCCCAAGCGGAATGGTTACTCGCTTGGGCGCCTTTCTTAGAGCATGCAGAATGCGCTCTGAGGCCATCAGAAGTGAATGCCAATGTTGGCAAAGAGCGTTCCTGTGCGCGACTGGTCGAAGAGGTCGTTGGAAACATTGGCCAGACCCACATCATAGCCCACCTCGGCGTAGAAGATGTCGGCCATGAGGCCGCATCCGAGCCGCAGTCCGCCGTCGAACCGCTTGAAGTTCTGGGCCGAGAAGGAACTCTGCACCTCGCGCTCGCCAAAGTCGCGTATGCGCCCGTCAACGCCGCAGGCCAGATAGCCGCCCAGGAAGGGCGTGACGGCCATGTCGCGGTCAATCTTGGCCTGATACTTCAGCACGAGCGGCACCTCAATGTAGTTCATGCTATAGGTGAACTTCTTGCCGTCGTTGGTGCCCTTGCCGCCTTTCTCTATATACTCCAGACCGGTCTCAAAGAAGAGCGGCGTATAGGATGAAAGAAGCACGCCCACGTTGACCGAGAGGTTGAGTCCTGCCAACATGCTGCCGCCGTCGAGCCGCGGGTCGTCGGAATGCACGGTGGCTCCCGTAAGTCCCACGCGCAGACCATAGTAAGTGTAGGGGCTCGAAAACTTGCTCACTTGAGGTGAGGGCAGGCCATAGGAGCCTCTGTTCATGCCATAGGGCCGACGATACTGCGCACTGGCGGGCATTGCCGTCAGAAGTGCCAGCATGGAGAGGACGAAGAGTTTACTGAGTTTTTTCATTTTCCTACTGCATTAAGTTTGTTTGAGTTTCTGTACGTTTACGACGGCAAAGCTACGCCAAAAAGTCGTTCTCTGAAAGGTTTTTCCCCTATGATGCAATGGGAAAATCCCTATTTCGGTCCTGACAGAGGGCCTACAGGCTTCTGCCCAGCCTACTTCTTCAGCAGCGAGGCAATATAGAGCACCACGATGGCTCCTACGAGCGCGGTACCCGTCTGGCCTATCCATCCGTTGCCCCACTCGATGCCCAGCAGGCCAAACAGCCAGCCGCCCACGACACCGCCGAGCAAGCCCAGCAACAAGTTGATGAGGAAGCCGTAGCCGCCTCCACGCATAATCTTTCCAGCCAGCCATCCGGCAATGGCTCCTACGATAATAGCTCCAATCATAATCGAATAAATGTTTTAAGTTTGGTTGTGTCAAAATCTTTTCATGTGCAAATATACATGTTTTTCCCGAAAAAGGCTCAACGCCACCTCATTTTTTGCTCCTTTTTGTGCAAGCTACCTGCCGCGAATGGCAAAGCTGGCGTCTGAAAACCGAAAAAAGGGAAAAGATGGCTGATTGTCGCGAAAAAGCATTAACTTTGCAACGACAAAGCAGAGAAACAAGAACTATTGAAATAAAAAAAAGCAAAAAGACATGGAGAACAAGCAAAACAAGCTGATAGCCGTGGCCTACAAGCTGTATGCCGCCGGCGAGAAGACACTCGAATTCATCGAGGAGGCCACCGACGAACAGCCTTTCCAGTTCATCAGCGGCTTCGGATTCACGCTCGACGAGTTTGAACGCCAGGTGGTAGACTTGGAGAAGGGCGCCGAGTTTGAATTCACACTGACCAAGGAACAAGCCTACGGCGACGTCTACGAGGACCGCATTGTTGACCTGGAGCGCGAGATATTCAGCATCAACGGACACTTCGACCACGAACACGTGTTCGAGGGAGCCATACTGCCCCTGCAAAACGAAGAGGGCCAACGCTTTCAGGGAAAGGTGCTCAGCGTGGGCGAAGAAAGCGTGAAAATAGACCTCAACCACCCGCTGGCCGGCAAGGAACTGAACTTCAAAGGCCACATCGTGGAGACGCGCGAGGCCACAAAGGAAGAAATACAGCACCTGCTCAACCACATGAGCGGCGAGGGATGCGGATGCGGTTGCGATGATTGCGGCGGCGGATGCGACGACGGCTGCGGACACGACCACCATCATCACCACCACGACGGCGGATGCGGTTGCGGACATTGCCACTAAAAAAAACTGAGACACTAAAAGTTCGGGAGGGAGAAGCATGCGCAACACCTTTGGAAACATCTTCCGGCTGACCACCTTCGGCGAAAGCCATGGCGAGGCCGTGGGAGGAGTGGTAGACGGTATGCCGGCCGGCATCACCATCGACGAGACATTCATCCAGGATGAGCTCAACCGGCGCCGCCCAGGACAAAGCCACATCACCACCAGCAGGAAGGAACCCGACCGGGTGAGACTGCTCAGCGGCGTGTTTGAAGGCCGCTCCACGGGCGCACCCATCGGCTTCATGGTGAACAACACCAATCAGCACTCGGCCGACTACGACAACATGCGCAACCTCTTCAGGCCGTCGCATGCTGACTTCACTTACCAGACGAAATACGGACTTCGTGACCACCGGGGAGGAGGGCGCTCGTCGGCACGCATCACCATCAGCAGATGCGTGGGCGGAGCTCTGGCCAAACTGGCGCTCAGACAACTGGGCATCAGCGTGCAGGCCTACACCACACAGGTGGGAGACATTGGCCTTGAACATGACTACCGGCACTACGACCTCTCTCTCACCGAGCAGAACGCCGTGAGATGTCCTGACCCGGAAAAGGCTCTACTGATGGAACAGCTCATTGACGGCGTGAAGGCCGAGGGAGACACCATCGGCGGCATCATTGCCTGCGTGGTCAGAGGATGCCCGGCAGGCCTGGGTGAACCGGAATTCGGAAAACTGCACGCCGCCCTCGGCGCTGCCATGCTCAGCATCAATGCCGTGAAAGGATTTGAATATGGAGGCGGATTTGGCTCGGTGAGCGAGCGGGGAAGTGAACAAAACGACATCTTCTGCACCGACCAGGAGGGCCGCATAGGAACGCTCACCAACCGTAGCGGAGGCATTCAAGGGGGCATCAGCAACGGAGAGGACATCTACTTCCGAGTGGCCTTCAAGCCTGTGGCCACGCTGCTCAAGGAACAAGAAACAGTGGACTTGGAAGGAAAGGCCACCACGCTCAAGGCCCAGGGACGCCACGACCCATGCGTGCTGCCGCGCGCCGTGCCCATAGTAGAAGCCATGGCTGCAATGACCATTCTCGACTACTATTTGGTATCAAAGTCGGTAAGATTGTGACTTTTTTCGCCTTTCGGGCAAAAAAAAAGGAAAGAAAGAAGCAGAATTCGAATATTTATCGTATTTTTGCAAAAGAAATAAGGCGGGGTTTGTGAAAATCCCAAATTAGTTTAGTTAAGTCTAGTTTAGTTTTTGTGTTGGTTGAGGGCTGCCAGTTGGCAGCCCTCAAATGTTTTATACACCACGAAAGGAATCAATCTCAAACCACTCCAATGATTTCCTGCACCGACTGGCAGCCATGAGCGTCGAGCCAGTCGTTCATGCCGCTGATGACCTTGGTCGTCACTTGAGGATCGATGAAATTGGCCGTACCAATCTCTATGGCCGTGGCACCAGCCATGAGAAACTCTATGGCATCGAGAGCCGAACTGATGCCGCCCAGCCCCACCACGGGAATTTTCACCGCATGGGCCACCTGCCACACCATGCGCAGGGCCACGGGTTTGACGCAGGGACCGCTCAATCCGCCTGTTCCAATGCTGAGCACAGGCCGGCGGCGCTCCACGTCGATGGCCATACCCATGAGCGTATTGATGAGCGACACGGAGTCGGCTCCCTCAGCCTCGCAGGCAAGGGCAATGTCGGCAATACTGGTGACGTTGGGCGAAAGCTTCACGATGAGCGTCTTATCATAGCGCCTGCGCACGGCCCTCACCACACTGGCAGCTCCCTCGCACGTCACTCCGAAAGCCATCCCGCCCTGCTTCACGTTGGGGCACGATATGTTGAGCTCTATGGCCGGTATCTGCTCCAAATCATTAATGCGGGCAGCACACTCGGCATAGTCGTCGGGCGACGAGCCGCTGACATTCACCAGGACATTGGTGCCCAGATCCTTCACCTGCGGATAGATGTGACGACAAAAATAGTCGACACCACGATTCTGAAGCCCCACGCAATTGAGCATGCCCTGCGCAGTCTCTGCCATGCGCGGATAGTCGTTGCCCTGACGAGGGTGGAGCGTCGTGCCCTTCACGATGATGCCTCCAAGGGAGTGAAGCGGCACTAAATCGGCAAACTCCAGACCATAGCCGAAGGTGCCCGAAGCCGTCATCACTGGATTCTTCAGCGACAGACGGTCTATCTTTACATTCAATTTTGCCATAACAGTTTCTTTATATTCATCACGGGGCCCTCCTTGCAAACGCAGATATTGCCCTCTGTAGTTTTCTCTACACAACACAAGCAGGCTCCCAATCCACAAGCCATCATATTCTCCAGAGAAGCCTCGCACTCCACATTGGCTTTCTGAGCGTAGCGCGCCACAGCCATCATCATGGGCTTGGGACCACAGGTGTAGATGCGGTCGAATTGCTCATTACCAAGCAGTGAATGATCGGTGACAAACCCGCGTTCGCCCCGTGTGCCGTCCTCGGTTGTCACGCATACGCGCCCGTACATATTAAATAATTCCAGCTCGAGCAGATCGCTACCAGTGCGCCCACCAAGCAGAAACGTGACTTGACCGCCTGCCGCATGGATGGCTTTGCCAAGAAAAAGAAGTGGAGCCACGCCTACGCCACCACCAACCAGCAAAACACGCTCGGACGGCTTCTCAGGCATGGTGAACCCATTTCCCAAAGGCAAAACACAATTGAGCTGCTGCCCTGCACGCAAATGCCCAAGGCGGCGCGTACCATCGCCTATCATGGCCACCAGAAGCCACAACTCATTGCGCTCAGAATCAACAAAATGAATGGAAATAGGACGCCGCAGGAATGTTGTAGGAGAATCGTCTACACGCACCTCAACAAATTGGCCAGGAAGCATAGGTGGCAACTCGTCGGCATGAGTCAGCTTCAACAATACATAGCGATGGCCCAACGGCTCAACCGACTTCACAGTGAGGTCTAGAACATGTTTCTTCATCATCATTAGTTTTTGATGCAAAGATAAACATTTTCTTAGAGAAACTGACACTTAGCACTCCTTTATTTCGATTCGCAGCAGGAGAAGATACACCCAAACGAGGCCCATGACAATTCCTGCGTCACAGGCTCACAGCCAGTAAAGAAGCATCGGATGGAAGTCAACCTTACCCCCAAAAAGGGGACTCATTTCTTGGGCACAAAAGTCTCCCAAGTCTGGTCGTCATAATACACCGTTATATGTGCAATTTTTCGGGCCGGTTTGTCAAAATATTTCAAATCGAATTTCTGAGAATTATTGGGTGTATTCACTACACGGTGCACCTCTCTTTGCTCCTGAACAGAAAAAGATGGGGTAGTGGGTGTATGACCGAAATCAAGAGATGCCTCAACACCGCCCTTAGGTTGTGCTGGATTATCTGACATATTGTCATCCATATACATGGGCCCTTTGCCAAACACCAGCCAATCGGTGTTTAGCGAAGGAATTTTGTTTTTGATGGCCTCCACAGTCTGGAGCGAGGGCCGAGTGCGATCGTTGAATATTCCGCTGAGTGTTCCCTCAGAGATGCCAATGAAATTAGCGAACGTTTTTTGAGGCATGTGCTGCGACTCCATGAGCTGTCTGATTCTGTCTTTCATCTTTGTTTGAGTGATTTTTGGGCTTTTGGCCGACTTTTCTTTTCAATTTACAAAGGTAAATCAAAAAAATGACATGAGCAACATTTGTAAAGAATAATTTGAA
>CAMOPD010000073.1 GCA_946622085.1 uncultured Prevotellaceae bacterium
GGAACATCCCCGACATGAAGGAAATCACGCCCACGGTGATCATGGACTGCACCCACAGCGTGCAGCGTCCCGGCGGCGGAGGCGGCAAGACCATCGGCGACCGCCGCTTTGTGCCCGCCATGGCCATGGCAGCCCGGGCCTTCGGTGCCACGGGCTATTTCTTCGAGGTGCATCCCGATCCCGACCGCGGGCTAAGCGATGCGGCAAATATGTTGGAACTGAACAAGTTGGAACCCTTGATTAAAGATCTCATAACACCCGCTTCCCAGTCATGAGCAAGATAAGAGAAGACGCCATTCAGGCCATCAAGGATGAAGCTCAGGCCGTGCTCGACCTCATTCCGCAGTTGGACGACAGCTTCGACAAGGCCGTCGAACTGATGTATTCCTGCCGGGGAAAAATCATCGTCACCGGAGTAGGGAAGAGCGGCCACATAGGAGCCAAGATTGCAGCAACACTCTCGAGCACCGGCACGCCTTCGTTCTTCATCAACCCACTCGACGTCTACCATGGCGACCTCGGCGTCATGACCAAAGACGACGTGGTGGTGGCCATCAGCAACTCGGGCCAGACCGATGAGTTGCTGCGCTTTATCCCCCTGGTGCTCCACATGCAGGTGCCCATCATCGGCATCAGCGGCCATGCAGACTCTTTGCTGGCCAAGTATTCCACCGTGCATCTGTGCGTGAAGGTGGCCAAGGAGGCCTGCCCGCTCAATCTTGCTCCCACCAGCTCTACCACCGCCACACTCGTCATGGGCGATGCCCTCTCGATTGCGCTGATGGAGAAACGCCACTTCCGCCCCCAGGACTTTGCACAGTTTCATCCGGGAGGGTCGCTGGGCAAGCGGTTGCTCACCACGGCCCGCGACGTGATGCACACCGAGAACATTCCCATCATACCCGTCGACATGCATTTGGGTGAAGCAGCCGTGCTCGTGAGCCGAGGGCGGTTGGCACTGGGCGTGGCCCTCGATGCCGAAGGACGTGTGGCCGGACTCATCACCGACGGCGACCTCAGACGTGCCATGGAGCGCTGGCAGGCCGACTTCGTCAGTCATACCATGGGCGACATCATGACACGTAAGCCGAAAACCGTGCGCCCAACGGCCAAAATCAGTCAGATACAGCAACTCATGCACCGACATATCATCCATGCCGTGCTCGTGGTCGACGATGACAACCATCTACTCGGAGTGGTGGACCACTATTCCTGCATGGTTTGACAACAGATGCCACATTTTAGTCTATCCCTCTTCTCAACAAACGAATGTCAAGAATTCTCTCCATCCTGATTCTTCTGCTCTTTTCCTTTGGCCGGTGCCCGCTGGCTCACTCTCAGACCAGTGACTCGCTCATCGTGGAGAAGCTGCGCCAGGAAGGCATCACCTTTTCTCACGACAATGCCGTGACGCTTCTCACCACCGGGCAGGAGAAATTCGACGACCTCTTCACGGCCGTTCGTCAGGCACGAAGCTCCATCCATCTTGAATACTTCAATTTCCGCAACGACTCCATTGCGCGAGAACTCTTCCTCTTGCTCGAAGCCAAAGCCGCCGAGGGCGTTGAGGTGAGGGCTCTCTTCGACGGCTTTGGCAACGACTCCAACAACCGTCCGTTGCTGAAGAAGCATCTGCGTGCCATACGCCAGAAGGGCGTCGAAATCTATGAGTTCGACCCCGTGAGATTCCCGTGGGTCAACCATGTGTGGACTCGCGACCACCGCAAAATAGTCATCATCGACGGCAAAATAGCCTACACCGGCGGCATGAACGTGGCCGACTACTACATCAACGGCACGCAGCAGGTGGGCTCCTGGTGCGACATGCACTGCCGCATTGAAGGCGAAGAGGTGAACACCTTGCAGCGCATCTTCATGCGCATCTGGCACAAGGTCACCGGGCAGCGGCTCCAGGGAGCGAAGTATTATCGCGGCTTCTCATCTCCCGCCTACATCAGCGGCCTGAAGCCCGACACCACCGCCACGGCAGGACATAAGATGGTGGGCATCATCAACCGCGAACCTCACACCTCTAATCAAATCATACGCTCGTTCTACGAAGGCGCCATCCAGGCAGCCCGCGACAGCATCAAACTCATCAATCCCTATCTCACCCTCAACAGGCCTTTGAAGAAGGCCCTGCGCCAGGCCATCCGCCGTGGGGTCAAGGTGGAAGTGATGGTATCGCAGAAGAGCGACATCCCCCTGACCCCCGACTGCGTGTTCTACAACGTGCACCAGCTCATGCGCCAGGGAGCCGACGTGTGGATCTATCAGCCCGGTTTCCACCACACCAAGGTCATCATGGTCGACGGGCGATTCTGCACCGTGGGCAGTGCCAATCTCAATGCCCGCAGTCTGCGCTTCGACTATGAGGACAACGCTGTCATCATCGACCCCCACACCACGGCCGAACTGAGCCGGCTGTTCGACCGCGACAAGGCCCAGAGCTTCAAGCTCACTCAGCAGGCGTGGCGGCAATGGCGCACGCCATGGAAACGCTTCGTGGGCTGGTTTGCCCATCTCCTTGCGCCCTGGCTTTGAAGACTTCATTCGTTTTTTTTTGACACCATTCTTAAATAGTAATTTCTCAGAATATGGACTACAGCAAAGTATTTGATACGATGGTCAGCCAGACGGCTGCCTATCTCGCCGATCATCACCTGAAGACCATGGTGCTCGGACTCTCCGGAGGCATCGACTCCACCGTCACCGCAGCCATCTGCCACGAGGTGGTGGCCCGTTATCCCCAGCATGCTTTTAAGTTCATCGGCGTCAGCCTGCCGTGTTCCACCAACAGTGATGAGGAGAACCATTCTGCCTCGCTGGCCATGCAGGGCTTCTGCAGCGAGTATTGGGTGGAGAATCTGCAGAAGGAATATCTGCTCATGCGTGCCACCTGCGAGCAGCGCTACGCCTCTACGCCCCTGTCGCAGGGCAATATCAAGGCGCGCCTGCGCATGATTTATCTCTACAACCTCGCTTCGGTTACAGGCGGCTTGGTCATGGACACCGACAACCTGACGGAGCACTATCTGGGATTCTGGACCATACACGGTGACGTGGCCGACTATAATCCCATCGGGGGACTGTGGAAGCACGAGGTCTACGAGCTGTGCAGCCACCTCCTCAACAACGTCTTCACCGATGAGCAGTCTGCCGCCCATCAGGCACTTTGTGCCGCCTATGGCATCACACCCACCGACGGCAACGGCGTACAGGCCGGAGGCGACATGGCCCAGATAGCACCAGGGCACACCTATCAGGACGTTGACGATATCCTCTGCACCTATCTCTCAACGAAAGACACCGCCGGGCACGACGAAGCCATGCAGCGCCTTGACCAAGCCTATGGCCACGACACCGTAGAGCGCGTGCTCACGCGCCACCGCAATTCCGAGTTTAAACGCAAGCGCATGCCCATCGTCATCGACCGCAAACTCTACGACAGATAAGCGCATAAAACACCTTGAAGAAATGAAAATAGGAGACAAAGTGAGATTCCTGAGCGAAACAGGCGGTGGCGTCATCGCCGGTTTCCAGGGCAAAGACATCGTGTTGGTGGAGGACGAAGACGGATTCCAGATTCCAACACAGAGAAACGAAGTGGTGGTGATAGACACCGACGACTATAATATAGCAAAGAATCAGAGCAAGGACAGTCAGGCCAAGGATGCCGCCTCGGAAAGCCGCGGACAGGGAGCCATGGGGCGCGTGTCGCTGGGCTTCATGGAAGACGAAGAACAAGAGCCTGCCGACCGCCCCGTGAGTTTCCGGCAGCCTGTCGAGGAGCGCAAGGGAGGCGACCGGCTGAGCGTCTATCTGGCTTTCGTGCCGATAGACATCCGCCAGGTGAGCACAACCCCGTTTGAGGCTTACATCGTGAACGACAGCAACTACTACATACGCTATGCCTACATGTCGGCAGAGGGAACCAGCTACAAGCTTAGGGCCGTGGGCGAAGTGGAGCCCAACACGAAAGTCTTCATCGAAGAGTTTGGCCGAAGTGAACTGGGAGAGCTGGAGCGCGTGGCCGTGCAGCTGATGGCCTACAAACGCGACAAGCCATTCTTGCTGAAACCGCCCGTCGACGTGCAACTGCGCATCGACGGCGTGAAGTTCTACAAGCTGCACACCTTCCAGGAGAACGACTTCTTCGAGGAGCCGGCTCTCGTCTACACGCTGATAGAGAACGACCGCCCGATGCGGCCCTTGGTGGTAGATGCCAAGGCCTTGAAGCAGGAGATGTTTGCCTCGAAACGCCACGACGCGCAGCCTGCCCGCCGGGAGAGTCAACAGCAAATGAGGACCGACCTGACCGTGGTGGACTTGCATGCCGAGGCGCTGCTCGACACCACGGCGGGAATGAGTGCTGCCGACATTCTGAACTATCAGATGAGCAAGTTTCACGAGGCCCTCAAGGCGCATGCCCACCAGCGTGGACACAAGGTGGTGTTCATCCATGGCAAGGGCGAAGGGGTGCTGCGCCAATCCATCGTTCATGAACTGAAATACCGTTACAAGGGCTATTCCTATCAGGACGCTTCCTTCCAGGAGTATGGCTATGGCGCCACTCAGGTGACCATCAGGTAAGTGGAGAGTGAAGAGTGAAGAGTGAAGAGTGAAGAGTGAAGGGTCTTTTTACTTGCGTTGCCCTTCCTCCTTCATTCCATCGCTTCTTCATAAAATAAATTGAGCGTAAATGCGTTATATAGTTAACTGATGAAGCATTCACTCGCTATATTGCTGTTGCTCCAGGCAACACTGCTGTTCATGGGATGTGCTGACGACGATGGATTCACCACTTCGCCAACACATTTGCTGTCGTTCTCGGTAGACAGCGTGAAACTCGACACGGTGTTCTCACGCGTCCCTTCGTCCACCCGAACGTTCTGGGTCTACAATAAGTCGGGCGACGGCATACGTTGTAGCAGCGTGAGGCTCGCACAAGGCAATCAGACGGGTTTCCGGGTGAATGTGGATGGCATCTATCTTGGGGCGACAGAGGGGTTTCAGACCTCTGAGATAGAAGTGCGCAATAAGGACAGCATTCGCGTATTTGTGGAACTCACGGCTCCGCAAAACGGTCAGTCGCAGCCGCAAGAGCTGACCGACGATTTGGTGTTCTCATTGGAGAGCGGCGCAGAGCAACGCATGCCGCTGCAGGCTTTCGTCTGGGATGCCCAGTTGCTGCGCGACGTTCACATTGCCCGCGACACCGTCTTCTCGGACACCAAGCCGATGGTTGTCTACGGTGGGCTGACGGTAGAGGAGGGCGCCACCCTGGAGCTGCGCGGAACGACGCTCTACTTCCATGCCGATGCAGGCATTGACGTTCATGGGCGGCTCGTCACCGATGCCGCCGACGGCCGCGAGACCATCTTGCGGGGCGACAGGCTGGACCGCATGTTCGACTATCTGCCCTACGACCGGGTGAGCGGCCAGTGGCGGGGTATTCGCTTCTTCCCTACGTCGGCTAACAATGAGATACGTCATACCGACATTCATAGCGGCATGGATGCTATCGTGTGCGATTCGGCAGCACTCGATACCATACAGCCCAAACTCACCCTCACTCATTCCACCATCCACAACTGTCAGGGCTACGGGCTGCTGGCCTACAATGCCTATGTGGTGGTGAACACTTGTCAGATAACCAATGCGCTGCACGACTGCGTGGCTATCTTTGGGGGCAAGGCCGACATCCGGAATTGCACGCTTGCCCAGTTCTATCCCTTTGATTCGGCTCGCGGTGCGGCCTTGCGATTCGCCAACACCTTGAGCGACACAGCCGCGCCCTATCCACTCTATGGACTATTCTCGGCCAACAACATCATTACCGGCTATGCCGACGACGTGCTCATGGGGGCGATGGACAGCACGCAGGTGTTCAACTATGCTTTCGACCACTGTCTTATTCGCACGACGAAAGTGGAAACGGCCGATAGCGTGTTCTTCCAGAATGTGATATTCGAAGATGCCGAAGACACCACGCAGGTGGCCAAGCGCAACTTTGAACTCATCGACGAAGACAATCTACGCTACGACTTCAAGCTCAGCGAGAAGTCCCGGGCCATCAACACGGCCAATCCCGTCTATGCCCTGCCCGACGACCGGCTGGCCACCAAACGCGACGATCAACCCGACATGGGTGCCTATGAATATGTGAAACAATAACTAAAAAGCCTATGAAAGAGATGAACATACATTCCGTCATCAAGTTCTGCCAACTGGAAGAACTGGCGGAGGAAGACCGGCGGCTGGTCAGCAAGGCCATCGATGCCACTGAGCGCAGCTATGCTCATTACAGCCATTTCAACGTGGGTGCTTGCCTGCGGCTGGCCGACGGCACGGAGTTCTTGGGTGCCAATCAGGAGAATGCCGTCTTTCCCGTTGGCCTCTGTGCCGAGCGCACCGCCATCTTTGCCGCCCAGGTGCAGCGTCCCGATCAGCCCATTGTGGCCATTGCCATTGCTGCAAAGAATGAAGCCGGACTGGTGGCCGACCCCGTTTCGCCCTGCGGCAGTTGCCGCCAGGTGATGCTCGAAGTGGAGGAGCGTTATCATCAGCCCATGCGCATCCTGCTCTATGGCACGCGTGGCGTCTATGTCATTGAGGGTGTGAAGACCTTGCTTCCACTGTCGTTTGTGGAAGATTCCATGAAATAGAAGCGTTGGCTTTCAAAAAGAGGCGTTGTTTCGCGGGCAAGGAGGTAGTCAAGATAAAAGATTAAACACACTCCCTGCCCCCGAAACGACCTTGGTCGTAATTGCTGGCCTACATTTGCCTTAATGCAGCCAGCAGTTCATTGTTTTCCGATTTTGTTCCTATCGTGATGCGCAGGCAATTGTGGCACAGCTGCACTCTGGTGCGGTTGCGCACGATGATGCCGCGGTCTACCAGATAGTCGTAAATCTTCTGTGCGTCGGTCATCTTGGCCAGAAAGAAGTTGGCATCGGTGCGATACACCTTCTCGCACGACGGCAGCAGCTTGAAGGCCTCCATCATGCGCGAGCGTTCAATGAGCAGCATGCGCACCCACTTGTCGACCTCAAACGGGTCGGAGAGTGCCTCGAGCGCCTGTCGCTGGGTCAGCAGATTCACGTTGTAGGGATACTTCACCTTGTTGAACAGGTCGATAATGCCCCGCTGGGCGAAGGCCATGCCCAGTCGGATGGCGGCGCATCCCCACGCCTTGCTCAGCGTGTTGAGTACAATCATGTTGGGATATTTCTTCAGCTCCAGTCGGAGCGGCGGCTGCGATGCAAAGTCGCTGTAGGCCTCGTCAACAATCACTATTCCGTCGAACCCTTCGAGCACCTTCACCACTTCCTCCCTGTTGAGGCTGTTGCCCGTGGGGTTGTTGGGCGAGCAGAGCCAGATGATTTTCGTCTTGTCGTCGCAGGCTGCCAGCAGTTTGTCGGCCTCAATCTGATAGTTCTCGTCGAGCAGCACGGGCCGGTATTCCACGTCATTGATGTCGGCGCACACCTTATACATGCCGTAGGTGGGCTCGATGGCCACCACGTTGTCTACGCCCGGGCGGGTGAAGCAGCGGTAGGGCAGGTCGATGGCCTCGTCGCTTCCGTTGCCCAGGAAGATGCATTCCTGCGGCACGCCCTTCACCTTCTCTATTCTGGCCTTCAATTCCAGTTGCAGGGGGTCGGGATATCGGTTGAAGGGCGCGTTGTAGGGATTCTCGTTGGCATCGAGAAAGACGTGGGCTTCGCGTCCGCTATATTCGTTTCTGGCGCTGCTGTAGGGAGCGAGCCGCCAGATGTTAGGTCTCGTGAGTTGTTCCAGGCTTTTCATCATTCTTTCAGGCTTTTTATTCTCAGTGTCATGGCGTTCTTGTGGGCATCGAGCGATTCGTTCTCGGCCATCACCTCCACGGCACGTCCAATGCTTCCGATTCCCTCGGCAGTGAGGTGCTGGAAGGTGATCTTGCGATTATAGCTGTCGAGATTCACTCCGCTGTAGGCCAGTGCGTATCCGTGGGTGGGCAGCGTGTGGTTGGTGCCGCTGGCGTAGTCGCCGGCACTCTCGCAGGCATAGTGTCCCAGGAAGACGCTGCCGGCATTCACCACTTTCCGGGCCAGCGCCTCGTAGTCGTCGGTGGCCAGGATGAGATGTTCGGGCGCATAGGCGTTGCTCAGTTCCATGGCTTCCTCCATGTCTTCTACGAGCACCATGCGACTATTGTCTAACGCCTTGGCAGCTATCTCTTTGCGAGGCAGCCGTTCGAGCTGCGCTTCCACTTCCTTTTTCACTTCGTTGAGCATGCTTTCCGAGGTGGTGATGAGTATCACTTGCGAGTCGGTTCCGTGTTCGGCCTGCGACAGCAGGTCGGCCGCCACGAATTCCGGGCGGCTTGTCTCGTCGGCTATGACGCACACCTCCGAAGGCCCGGCCGGCATGTCGATGGCGCAGTCGTGTAGCGACACCTGCTGTTTGGCCGCCATGACATATTGGTTGCCCGGCCCGAATATCTTGTAAACGCGGGGCACGCTCTCCGTGCCGTAGGCCATGGCTCCGATGGCCTGCACGCCTCCCGCCTTGAATATGCGGCTCACTCCGGCTATGCGGGCCGCCATGAGGATGGCCGGGTTCACCTTCCCCTCGCGGTTGGGTGGGGTGCAGAGCACGATTTCCCTGCATCCGGCAATCTTGGCCGGCGTGGCCAACATGAGCACCGTGGAGAAGAGTGGTGCCGTGCCTCCGGGAATGTAGAGCCCCACCTTCTCTATGGGCACGCTCTTCTGCCAGCAGTCCACGCCGGGCTGGGTGGTCACCTTCTGGCCTTCAAAGCGCTGCGACTCGTGGAAGCGGGCAATGTTTTCGTGAGCCATCTCCAGCGCCTGGCGCAGTTCGGGGCTTACCAGCGTCTCGGCTTCGTCAAGTTCGGCCTGGCTCACGGCCAAGGCGTCGAGACTCACGTGGTCGAACATTTCCTCATATTTCCTTACGGCTTCGTCGCCATGTTGGCGCACGTCGCTCAGCACGTTGCCCACGGTGGCATTGAGCTGCGACACGTCGAGGTGCGGGCGGCTGATGATTTCGTTCCATTCCTCTCCCTTGCGGGGGTAGTGTACTATCTTCATGTTGCTATGTTTATTTGTCCACTTTTTTTTAAACCGGATTGTTTGTCGGTGCATAACCAAGCAATAGGCTGCAGGCTATTCCTCATGTCTATAGTAATCACGCTCAGAGTATCATCTTCTCAATCGGCGTCACCAGAATGCCCTGTGCACCCAGTTCCTTCAGTTTGCCGATGATTTCCCAGAAGCGCTTCTGGTCGAGCACGGCATGCACCGAGCACCATTCTTCGTCGGCCAGTGGAATGATGGTGGGGCTCTTCAGTCCTGGCAGCACCTCGATGATTTCCTTCAGGCTGGCCTTGGGCGCGTTCATGCGCACGTATTTCTTGTCTTCGGCCTGTTTCACGGCGGCTATGCGGAAGAGCATTTCGCGCAGTGTCTGGCGTTTCTCCTCGCTCAGCTGCTTGTTGGCTATGAGCAGCGCCTCGCTCTTCATCACCACTTCCACCTCGCGCAGGTTGTTGCTCACCAGCGTAGAGCCGCTGCTCACGATGTCGAAGATGCCGTCGGCCAGGCCGATGCCCGGGCTGATTTCCACGCTGCCCGTGATGACGTGAATGTCGGCCTTGATGCCTTTCTGCTCCAGAAACTGGCTCAGGATGTAGGGGTACGACGTGGCAATCTTCTTGCCGTTGAACCATTCCAGGCCCGTGTAGTTCACCTCCTTGGGTATGGCCAGCGAGAGCCGGCATTTGCTGAATCCCAGTCGCTCCACCACATCGGCCTGCTCATGGCGCTCCACGAATTCGTTTTCGCCCACCACGCCCAGGTCGGCCACGCCGCTGGCCACGCTTTGCGGTATGTCGTCGTCGCGCAGATAGAGCACTTCGAGCGGGAAATTAGAACTCTGCACCAGCAGTGTGCGCCTGGTGGCACCTATTTTAATGTCGGCCTCTGCCAACAAGTTCATCGTGTCTTCAAACAGACGACCTTTCGATTGAACAGCAATTCTTATCATTTCTTTCTTTGTATGTATGATTCTTTAATGAGCTTGCAAATTTACGCTTTTTTGCCCATATATGCAAAAAAATGGCTGTTTTTGAGCCCTTTAGGTTACAAAAACGAATCTTCTTGGTATGTATATGCAAGCAAGCTGCCACCATGCGGCTGCTGGCACAACGATGCGAAAAGGGCTTTAAGCGTTTCGTGCAAGGCGTTGATACTTATCGCTCGTGAGTCTTTCTTAGGAGTTCTGTGTGAGGTCTTCCGAAGAGTTTCCCCGAACATGGGTCGACAGCATGGCTCGCACTTCTGCACCCACCGCCGAAAGCCTTGCCACCTTATCCGCACATCAACACGAATCAGCCTTCAGAATGACGGCTTTTCATTTT
>CAMOPD010000074.1 GCA_946622085.1 uncultured Prevotellaceae bacterium
CAAAAGCTCATCTCAATCCATGAGCCTGCTTGAGGAGACATCCGCTCATCAACTTTTTCTGCCTTCAGAATAGTGGCCTTATTTTTGTGAATTATCTTTACAAAATAAAAAGCATCCGTTCGCTCTCGATGAGTAAGCACGCCGCTCACGATGAGTAAATGGCGTGCTTACGAGGCGTGAGTGGCGTTCTCACTACCCGTAAGTGGCGTGCTTACTACCCTATATTGATTTTCAGCACTTTACAGAAGCGTTAAGCGAAGGTCGGAAAAGTTGTGAATTATTTTTACAAAACGCAATCGTCTTCAAGGCAACTGAGGGAATTCTTTACTGAATCACCACTTTCTTTCCATTCTTCACGTAGATGCCGCGCGTGGCCCACTTCACCAGATAGGGCACGCCAGCCGAGATGCTGGTGGCAGGATCGAAGTTGAGGGTCAGCGAACGGGCTGCAAAAATTAAAATCACGTCACGATTTATTAAAATCACGTCATGATTTATTAAAATCACGTCACGATTTTATAAAATCACGACGTGATTTTAATTTTTGCAGCCCACTTGAATGACTTTTCATGGGTAGATTCTTGCATTTTACTTGCCGTTCCGAAGGCTTTTTCGCGGCAGGGAAAAACCTTTGTAATAATCAGATAGTGGAAAAGTCATTCTTCCAACCACACAGAGACACGTAGAAACAACGTTTTCCACGCCTTTGACTTTGCCGAAAAAGCCGACACTTGGAAAAGCCACAAATAAATTTGGCTCTTCACGCGTTTTTTAGTAACTTTGCACCCATAAAACGGATAGTGGAGCAGCCTTAGGGCTTCCGCTCCGGCTAAGAGGAACCATCATGGCAACAGACACCACAAAGACGGAACAGCAATTCAAGGCGGTGATGCAGGAGTGCCGCTCGCTCTTCGAGAAGAAGCTGCACGACTACAGCGCGTCGTGGCGCATCCTGCGGCCGCAATCGCTCACCGACCAGTTGTTCATCAAAGCCAAGCGCATCAGGTCGCTCGAAATAAAGAAAGAGTCGCGCGTGGGCGAAGGCATCAGGCCCGAGTTCATTGCGCTCATCAACTATGGCATTGTGGGGCTCATCCAGCTGGAGCGCGGCTTTGCCGACAGTGTAGACATGGACAACGACGAGGCCATGGCGCTCTACGACCGCCACGCCAACGAGGCGCTGGAGCTGATGCTCCGCAAGAACCACGACTACGACGAGGCCTGGCGCGACATGCGCGTGAGCTCGTATACCGACTTCATTCTGACCAAAATCCAGCGCGTGAAGGAGATTGAAGATCTCGGCGGCGAGGTGCTCGTGAGCGAGGGCATCGACGCCAACTACATGGACATCATCAACTACGCCACGTTTGGAGCCATCAAGCTGAAGGAAGCAGAGAAGGAGTGAAGGCGGTGAAGAGCGAAGGAGCGAAAAAGGCGTTGGTCAATGTGTGCCGCGTGTTGCTGGCGTTGACGTTCATCTTCTCGGGATTCGTGAAGGCCATCGACCCGCTGGGCACGCAATACAAGCTGAACGACTATCTGGGAGCGCTCCATCTCGGGGCGTATGTGCCCCAACTGCTGACGCTCGTGGCCTCGGTGCTCCTGGCCGCCCTTGAGTTCGGCATAGGCATTTTCCTGCTCTTTGCCATCCACCGGCGCACCACGTCGAAGGTGGCTCTGCTGCTGATGGTGCTGATGACCGCAGTGACGCTGTGGCTGGCAGTGGCCAACCCCATCAGCGACTGCGGCTGCTTTGGCGATGCCTTGGTGCTCACCAACTGGCAGACTTTCGGCAAGAACGTGGTGCTGCTGGCGTGTGCCGCCGTCATCTGCCGATGGCCGCTGCTCATGCCGAGGCTCATCTCGCTGACCAACCAGTGGATTGTCATCAACTTCACGTTCGTCTTCATTCTGATTTCCAGCATCTGGTGCCTCTACGACCTGCCCCTCTTCGACTTCCGCCCCTACCACGTGGGAGCCAACATCAAAGAGGGCATGGAGATTCCCGAAGGGGCAAAGCAGCCGAAATTCGAAACGACGTTCATCCTGGAGAAAGACGGAGAGCGCAGGGAATTCACACTCGACGACTATCCCGACTCCACATGGACGTTCATTGACTCAAAATCGGTGCAGACGGAAGCGGGCTACGTGCCGCCCATTCACGACTTCAACATCGTCAGGACGGAAGACGGCGAAGACATCACCGAAGAGGTGCTGAGCCGCGAGGGCTACACCTTCCTGCTCGTATCGCCACATCTGGAACAGGCCAGCGACCGGAACTTCGGCTCCATAGACCAGCTGTATGAATACTGCCAGGAGCAAGGTTATCCCTTCTATTGCCTCACGGCAAGCAACGAGGAGGCCATTCAGCACTGGCGCGACATCACGGGTGCTGAATATCCCTTCTGCCAGACCGACGAGACCACGCTCAAAACCATCATACGCAGCAATCCGGGACTGCTCCTGCTCAAGCAGGGAACCATCATTCGCAAATGGAGCCACAACAACTTGCCGCAGATAGAGGCCGAACGGCCGCTCGAACAACTGTCCATAGGGCAACTACCGGAGAACTCCGTGCCGGGGAAGATACTGAAAATCGTGCTTTGGTTCGTGCTGCCCCTCTTTGTGCTCACCGTGGCCGACCGGCTGCTGGCCTGGACACGATGGCTGAGAAGAAAGCCCCGGCATCAGGAAAAAGAGAACATCACATTAACCCATCATAAAAAAGAAGAAGAAAATGAGAAAGAAAATTGTAGCAGGTAACTGGAAAATGAACATGAACCTGCAAGACGGCATTGCTCTTGCCAAGGAGCTCAACGAAACACTGACGGCTGAGAAGCCCAACTGCGGCGTGGTCATCTGCACACCGTTCATCCATCTGGCAAGCATTGCCCAGTTCCTCAATCAGGACGTGATTGGCCTGGGAGCCGAGAACTGCGCCGACAAAGAGAAGGGCGCCTTCACTGGCGAAGTGTCGGCCGAAATGATCAAGTCGACTGGAGCACAGTATGTCATCCTCGGCCACTCCGAGCGCCGCGAATACTACAAGGAGACTCCCGAGATTCTGAAGGAGAAGGTGCTCCTGGCACAGAAGAACGGCCTGAAAGTCATCTTCTGCATCGGCGAGAGTCTGGAAGAGCGCGAAGCCGGCAAGCAGAACGAAGTGGTAAAGGCCGAACTGGAAGGCAGCGTGTTCAACCTCTCGGAGGAGGACTTCCGCAAGATTGTCATTGCCTACGAGCCCATCTGGGCCATCGGAACGGGCAAGACGGCCACCGCTGAGCAGGCTGAGGAAATACATGCCTACATCCGCTCCATCATTGCCGAGAAATACGGTCAGGCCGTGGCCGACGACACCACCATCCTCTACGGTGGCAGCTGCAAGGCCAGCAATGCGCCCGAGCTCTTTGCCAAGCCCGACATCGACGGCGGACTCATCGGCGGTGCTTCGCTGAAGGCAGCCGACTTCAAGGGCATCATCGACGCCTGGAAATAATAAACGACACACCTGAGAGACAGGGAAAGGCAGCCAAACATAATCACTGCAATGGGCTGCCTCTCCCTCCGTCTCCCCGCCACACACCTACTCACGATTCTACGAAACAACTTGCAAACGGTTTAACATTTTCAAACAATGAAACAATTCGTCGCTTCTATCATCTTCGTGTTATGCGCAGCTCCCGCTGCCCATGCTCAGTCGTTTCTCAACCACCTGAAACAAAAGAACCAAGGAGAAGGAACAATCACCGTAACACAGAGTGCCGCCATCGACGAATTGGTTAACGGCACGAAACCAGCCAGTGTTACTACCACTCCTGCCGTTAAGCCGGCCACGCCATTGACATCGGCCAGCGCCAAACAGGAGGCCTCAACCTCAACAAACGAAAAGCGCACCGAACCGGAACAGAAACGCACCGAACCGGAAACGAAGCGCCCGGAAACAGCGGCCAACGCCAATGCCACGTCGCCCGGCGAGAGTGAAAACGAGACGCAAACCGTCGACATGCGCAAGAAGGTCATGCGAGGCAGCTACAAGGTGAACGGCTATCGCGTGCAGGCTTTTGCCGGAGGCAACTCCCGCGCCGACAAGCAAAAGGCGGAGCAGGCCGGACGCGACGTGAAGATGAAATATCCCGACCTGCCAGTATACGTGCATTTCTATTCTCCACAATGGAAATGCCGAGTAGGCAATTTCCGCACTTACGAAGAAGCCAACCGCGTGCTCAAGGGCATCAGAGCCATGGGCTACAAACAGGCTTGCATCGTGAAGGGGAAAATCAGCGTACAATATTAATAAAGAAAAATGAATCCCGAAACCGAATTCCGCGAAGGACTGGAGGAACTCGCGGCAAACTATAAGAACATCATCCATCTTTTAGGAGAAGACACCGACAGGGAAGGCCTGCTGAAGACGCCCATGCGGGTGGCCAAAGCCATGCAGGTGCTCACCCGAGGCTACTCCATGGACGCCCACAAAGTGCTCACCGATGCGCTCTTCAAAGAAGACTACAGCCAGATGGTCATCGTGAAAGACATCGACTTCTTCTCGCTCTGCGAGCACCACATGCTGCCTTTCTACGGCAAAGTGCATGTGGCATACATCCCCAACGGCTATATCACGGGGCTGTCGAAAATTGCCCGCGTGGTAGACATCTACAGCCATCGGCTGCAAGTGCAGGAGCGCATGACGCTGCAGATAAAGGAATGCATACAACAGACGCTCCACCCACTGGGAGTGATGGTCGTTGTGGAGGCCAAACACATGTGCATGCAGATGCGCGGAGTGGAAAAGCAAAACTCCATCACCACCACGAGCGACTTCTGCGGAGCCTTCAATCAGGCCAAGACGCGACAGGAATTTATGAATCTTTTACATTCTGAAAGCAAAAAAATATAGTTTCGCATGCAAGATTCGGGCACAAGCCGTGTTTATCTCAGCAGAAACAACCAATTATTTTTAGATTATGGAAAAACTTAAGAAAACACTCCTGCTGGTCATGGCCACCACCATGGCCTTTTTTTCAATGACTTCATGTCTTAACGACAACGACGACAACGAATCGACCACGAGTCTCTCTCCTGAAGAGACCGCACTGTATCTGAGGCAGATGAGCGGAACAGCCCAAGGGAAGACCATCATGTTCTATTATGCCAAAAGTCAGCAGGGACTCGACTCGCTGGCCAAAGACTCCGTGATGAACACAAGCATCAGCATCACCGCGGCCGACTCAACAGCCAGGATGAACTTCCCCATGAAGCTCATTGCCCACAACATTGAAAACAACGAGAAGCTCAAGGCCGCACTCGAGGAAATGGACGACCAGACGCTGACGGCAAGACTCCTGCCCTATCGGACCGACCAAAACGACCGCCTGCTCGGCTTCTACTTCCTGCCCCAGGACGGCCTTTCCACCGAAGTGGTCTACGCCGACGGCGAGAAGCACAAACTGAAGCTCTCGTTCAGCAGCAACACCATCGTCGATGGCTACACCTTCACTTGCATCGGCGGCTACATGCCCTCCACACGGGCACTCTCGTTCTACGCCATGCCCTACTACCTGACATTAGACGAGAAGAGCACCATCACGCTCAAAAACAGCATCATGCTTTTTGACGGCAAGAACTGACAACTGAACACCCCCGCCATGGAGCATCCCTTCCTGCGAACACGCATGCTGATGGGCCAGCCAGCCATCAAGACACTCGAAGACAGCCACGTGGCTGTCTTTGGTGTAGGCGGCGTGGGCGGATATGTGGTCGAGGCTCTGGCTCGGAGCGGCATTGGCGAGCTCAGTCTCTTCGACAACGACCGCGTCAGCATCACCAACCTCAACCGCCAGATCATCGCCCTGCATTCCACCATCGGCGAATACAAGGTTGACGTTGCGGCAAAGCGTGTGGCCGACATCAACCCCGCCTGCCGTGTCCACGCCCGGAGGATGTTCTATCTGCCCCAGAATGCCGACGAAGTGAACCTCGCTGCGTTCCACTACGTGGTGGATTGCATCGACACGGTGGCGGCCAAGCTGGAGCTCATCAGGCGCTGCCATGCACTCAGCGTGCCCATCATCAGCAGCATGGGAGCCGCCAACAAGATGAATCCCTCCGCTTTCCGCGTGGCCGACATCAGCCAAACCAGCATAGACCCGCTGGCCCGCATCATCAGAAAAAAGCTACGCAAAGAGGGCATAGAGCACCTGAAGGTGGTGTGGAGCGACGAAGAACCGCTCACACCACTTACGCCCGACACAGCAACCGCCACCGGGCGCCCCGTGCCCGCCAGCAACGCGTTTGTACCCGCCGCCGCCGGACTGGTGGCCGCGGGCGAAGTGGTGAAGGACCTCGTTTGCAGGGCCGACACGTTTCGCAAAGAATTCTGATTGTTTCCCCCTTTCCTTTCCCCAAAGCATGCATATATATCTGCCGCAGCGGATATATATGCACTGATTGATTGAACTACTTTTCTTCCACGAAATCAACGTATTCCCCATCCTCCTCGGTGAAGATTTTCCGATTGGCCTGCTGGGGATCGCGCTGGTCTACCACACGCTCCTCGTCACCATAGGTTGACGAAGAACACTGCTGCCAGTGTCCCTGCCGGCCGTCATCCTGGCCTGGCCGTCCCTTCATCTGGCGCATGGCACGACGCAGGCTGCCGAAGATGCCCAGGAAGAAAGCCGCTCCGAGAACAACTACCACCAAAACGACAAAAAGGATGATGAAAAAGAAGAACTTAAGCAAAAACATTATTTTCTGTCCGGGAAGAGAAAGGAAAGGGCAATATAGAGCAGCACAATCATCCAGAATCCGGAGATTCGGAAGCACAACAACAGGATGGCACTTGCGGCCACGAAGCCGTATTTCAGTTCGTTACCCTTGAGCCCCCAGTGCTTGAACTTCAGGGCAAACATGGGTATTTCGGCTATCAGCAGCCAGCAACTCACGGCCACCATGACCACGAGCAGCGGCAGAGCCCACCGGCAGCCCTCGATGAGCTGGGGACTGCCCGCCAGCAGAGCGGCCCAGAAAAGGGCATTGGCAGGAGTAGGCAGGCCGATGAACGACGTGGTTTGTCGTTCGTCGATGTTGAACTTTGCCAGCCTGAGTGCCGAGAAGGCGGCTATGAAGAAAGCCACAAAGGGCACAAATTGAGCCAAGGGCTGCAACATGGCAGGGAGCGAATAGTCAATCACGCTGAGCTCTGAAAAGACCATCGTGGCGGGAGCCAAGCCGAAGGTGATGTCGTCGGCCAGTGAGTCGAGTTCCTTGCCAATGGGCGACGAGACGTTGAGCAGGCGGGCCGTCATGCCGTCGAAGAAATCAAAGACGGCGCCAATGACAATCCAGAAGAAAGCCCACTTCATGTCGCCGGTGAAGGCATAAGTAGTGGCCACGCAACCTGAAAGCAGGTTGCAGCAGGTGATTGCATTGGGAATATGCTGCTTCATGGGTGCTAAGTGTTTCTGTTGGTTTGCTGTTTAGAGGGGAGAGCTTCGCATCGAAGGTGCGGTGTAAGGGGGGGCGGGAATACGCGGAATGCACGAGCCGGAAGAACCACTCACGGTTTTTCCCCGGTTCATGCCTTCAGCCTCGCAATGACCGTTTGGTCGCCCGTGGTGCTTTGCCCCATCTTCACGCAGACCTCGGTGCCCAAAGGCAGGAACACGTCGACGCGCGAGCCAAACTTGATGAAGCCCATGTGCTCATCAATGTAGCATTCCTCGCCAGGCTGGGCGTAGGTGACGATGCGGCGTGCCACAGCCCCAGCAATCTGGCGGCAGAGCACGCTGATGCCCTCGGGCGTCTCTATCATCACGTCGGCATGCTCGTTCTCCTCGCTGGCCTTGGGCAGCCACGCCTTGTGGTAGTTGCCGTTCTGATGGTGCACCGTCTTCACCACCCCATCAACAGGGAACCAGTTGGCATGCACGTTGAAGAGGCTCATGAAGATGCTAATCATGAGCCGCTTGTCATGAAAATATTCATTCTCTTCCACCTCTTCTATCACCACCACACGGCCGTCGGCCGGAGCCACAACGGTGCGCTCCACGTCGCCATCGAAATAGCGAATGGGGCAGCGGAAGAAGTTGAGCACGATGGCATATATCACGCCGAAGACAGCCACAAACGTCCAGAAGGGCACTTTCGTATCGAAAGCCCTCCAAAGAATGACGGCCACGGCAATGATGATCAGCATGCCGTAAAAAAGGGTGTCGTTGCCTTCGCTATGTAGTCTTTGCTTTTTTAGTTTTCTGATTCGTTTGCCCATAGTAAGTTCTGAAACTTAAGGAAAAGATTTGCTGTCAGATGCCTCGCCACCCATTGTGGCATGAAATGCCTTCATGGCAAGGTGTCACTTCAAATCGGGGGCAAAGGTAATCAAAATAATTGATATTCAAGTCGTAAAGAATAATTATTTTCCGAAAATGTTGTCACCACCCTTACCCCGACCTTTGGTCTGCACTTTGATGGGGCGCTGAGCGCGGCCTTATTGACTGCAATTATATTTGAAAAATCCTGACAAAACCAATACTCACCCCCAAACCCACGCTGAGTAAGCACGCCACTCACGATGAGTAAGCACGCCACTTACGACGAGTAAGCACGCCACTTACGACGAGTAAGCACGCCACTTACTAAGAGCAAATGGCTCGCCTTTTCCCAGCAAGCCCGAAGACCTGCTGATTATCAACGAGTTACGAAGCCGACCCAAAATTTCTCCCTTTCCACCCATCTTTAAGCCCCAAAAACCGCGAAATTAACTGTGAAAAATCTTTACACAACCCGCACAGTTTCCCTATCACAATCCGCGCCAATGAACGGGAATCACCATGATTGCGAAAACCACTTTCACGCTATTTCCCAGTGGAGGCGAAAAAGGGGCAGAAGCCAATCCGTTAAATAATCCTTTTTTGTTTGGTAATCTCAATTATTCAGCGTAATTTTACACCCTGTTCGGCCTGCCCATGCCCGCCCGCCTGCGGGCATGGAAGCGCAGCCGGAGAGCAACCAAGAAAGAAACCACACACACATATTTATATATAATGGAAGACTTCGTTCACCTGCACGTACACACCTATTACTCCATCCTCGACGGGCAGTCGAGCATCAAGAAACTGGTAGACAAGGCCTTGGGCAACGGCATGCGCGGCATGGCCATCACCGACCACGGCGACATGTTCGGCATCAAGGAGTTTTTCGACTATTGCACGGGCGTGAACAAGAAACTGAAGAAGGAGGGCAAGGAGCCATTCAAGCCCATCTTCGGCTGCGAGATGTATGTGGCGCGCCACGGCGACAAGTCGAAGAAGGACGGCCGCGAGGACTCCGGCGGCTACCACCTCATCGTGCTGGCCAAGAACTACCAGGGCTACAAGAACCTCATCAAGCTGGTGAGCCGCTCGTGGGTGGACGGATTCTACAGTCGTCCGCGCACCGACCATGCCGACCTGGAGCGCTATCACGAGGGGCTCATAGTATGCTCGGCGTGCATTGCCGGCGAGGTGCCTGCCAAGATTCTCAAGGGCGACATACAGGGCGCACGCGAGTCGATAGAGTGGCATCAGCGCGTCTTCGGCGACGACTATTACCTGGAGCTGCAACGCCACGAGGTGAAGGACCCCAACCAGCGGGCCAACCGCGAGACCTTCCCCCTGCAGCAGCGGGCCAACAAGGTGATCATAGAGCTGGCACGCGAATACGGCATCAAGCTCGTTTGCACCAACGATGCCCACTTCGTAGACCAGGAGAACGCCGAAGCCCACGACCACCTGCTCTGCCTCTCCACAGGCAAGGACCTCGACGACCCCTCGCGCATGCTCTATTCGAAGCAGGAGTGGTTTAAGACCCGCGAGGAGATGAACGAAGTGTTTGCCGACATTCCCGAGGCGCTCAGCAACACCGTGGAGGTGCTCAACAAGGTGGAGTTCTACAGTCTGGACCACGACCCCATCATGCCCTTCTTCCCCATTCCCGAGGAGTTCGGAACCGAAGAGCAGTGGCGCCAGAAGTTCACCGAGGAGCAGCTGTTCCAGGAGTTCACCTCCGACGAAAACGGCCAGAACCCGCTGCCCCGCGAGGAGGGCGAGAAGAAAATCAAGAAGCTCGGCGGCTACGACAAGCTCTATCGCATCAAGTTCGAGGCCGACTATCTGGGCAAACTGGCCTACGAGGGCGCTGCCAAGCGCTACGGCTCGCCGCTGCCCAAGGAGGTGGACGACCGCGTGCGCTTCGAGCTGCACATCATGAAGACCATGGGTTTCCCTGGCTACTTCCTCATTGTGCAGGACTTCA
>CAMOPD010000075.1 GCA_946622085.1 uncultured Prevotellaceae bacterium
TCATCTACATCTTCACCGACAAGATTCTGAACCCCGAGACCCACCATCTCGACCTCTTCTTCGACATGGACTGGACGCGCCAGGCCGGCCGCTTGGAGAGCTATGGCCACGACATAGAGTGCTCGTGGCTGATGCACGAGGCCGCGCTGGTGCTGGGCGATGCAGCCGTGTTACGTAAGATGGAGCCCATCGTGCAGATGGTGGCCAAGGCCAGCGAAAAGGGCCTCAATGCCGACGGCTCGATGGTTCATGAGGCCAATCTCGACACGGGCCATGTAGACAGCGACCTGCACTGGTGGGTGCAGGCCGAGAACGTGGTTGGCTGGGTGAACATCTATCAGTATTTCGGCGACGAGAGTGCTTTGGAGAAGGCCCTTCGCTGCTGGCTGTACATCAAAGACCAGCTCATCGACTGGCAGGGAGGCGAGTGGCACTGGAGCCGCCATAAGGACGGCACGTTGAATCTCGACGACGACAAGGCCGGATTCTGGAAATGCCCCTACCATAACAGCCGTATGTGCCTTGAAATCATGGAGCGGCAGTTCTAAGTCCAAACAGGATATGTCATGTTGAGCCACCGTTGCCCCGTCAGAGGGCATTGGTGGCTCAATTGTTGTTTTTTGAGGGGCTGCACCCCAATCATCATGTCTCTTTTTCTTCCTTTTTTCTTGATTATTGATGCCTTCTGCCACAATTTCCATTCAAAAACTTTGATAATTGGGAAAAAAACCGTTAATTTGCAAAAGTTTTCATGGTAATGGAATCTCCGAACAAACCTAATAAACATTAATAATAAAAAGTAGAAAGATTATGAAAAAATTTTTTGTAGCCTTATCGGCAATGCTTCTTTCGTTGCCAATGTTTGCCCAGTATAGCAGCGGCGGTTTTGATCTTGACAAGGAGAACGTCTACTACGGCATGCGCGTTGGTTTCACTGCTGCCAGCATCAGTGGTGACAGCGATGCCAATCCCACAACCTCTCTTGACTATGGCAGCTCTAAAAGCGGCATGACGCTTGGCGCCGTTATCGGCCTGCGCGTGTCTTCCTCTACACCAGTGTTCCTGGAGAGCGGTTTCTACTATACCGAGCGCGGCGGTAAGAGCGATTATTACAAGTGCGGAATCAACTATTTCGAGATTCCCCTGCTCATTAAGTATGGCTTCAAGGCTTCCGACGATATAGCCCTGCTCCCCTTCTTCGGGCCTTACTTCTCCTATGGCATTGGCGGCAAGATCAAGGCCACGAAGGACTACAGCGGTACGCCTGGTTTCAGCAAGGGCAACAACTTCAATTCATTCCAGAGCGACCACTTCAAGCACTCCGACATGGGCTTCAAGCTGGGTTGCGGTGCAGAATACAACCGCCTTTATCTTGAAATAGGCTATCAGATTGGTGTGAAGAACATCAGCAAGAACGACAATCTTGATGCTCACGGACGCGGATTCTTTGCCAACGTCGGCGTGAACTTCTAATATTCGCGAAGAGCATCTTCGCCTATTCATACGCACACACAAAGAATGGAGAGCCGCTTGGCCCTCCATTCTTTGTGTGTGTATGCTTCTTGTTAGTGGAAATTGTCGTGTTCTCCTGCGCGGAAGGCTTTTCCTTCTTCTTTCAGGTAGACCAGCAAGTCGCCGAAGTAGTCCGTCTCCTGAATCTTCTTCAAGTCGGCAGCGGCCTTCTCTTCGCCGGCATACTCCTTGGCGCTTGCCAGGTGGTTGGTGAACTCCAGTTTTTTCTTCTCGGTGTCTAAAACAGAGATCCATTCGTCTTTCACGCGGTCTCCGATTACAAATGTCTTTGCCATAATCTTTTTCTCTTTGGTTTGTAGTTAGTTTGTAGTTTGTTTTTTTCGTTGGCAAAGATAGTCATAATTGCGGCTCCTTGTCATCGCTGTTGTCCTTTTTTCACCGTTAACGTTTGCGCAGTTTGGAGCGAAAAAAACTCCCGAAGCCGCGCTTCAGGAGTTTCTCATGGTGTTGTTCAAACGAATGTCTTAGCCCTTGATGGCAGCAACGCCCGGGAGCACCTTGCCTTCGATGGCTTCGAGCAGGGCGCCACCTCCGGTAGAGATGTAGCTCACCTTGTCGGCCAGTCCGAACTTGTTGACGCAGGCCACAGAGTCGCCACCGCCAATGAGCGAGAAGGCGCCTTCGGCAGTAGCCTCGGCAATAGCCTCGCCGATGGCGCGGCTACCGGCAGTGAAGTCGTCGCACTCGAAAACGCCAGCGGGGCCGTTCCAGAGGATGGTCTTGGCGCCCTTGATGGCATTGCGGAAGTCCTTCTGGCTCTCGGGGCCGGCGTCAACACCCTCAAAACCAGCGGGCACATTGTTGGCCGGGCAGTTGATGATTTCCGATCCGGGCTTCACGGTCATGGTGTCGAAGTCCAGTCCGTTGGTGGCTGTGCAGTCGCTGCCGAGCACCAGTTCCACGCCGTTCTTCTTGGCCAGTTCCTCAACGCCCAGCGCCACGTCGAGCTTGTCGAGCTCCACGATGGAGTTGCCAATCTCGCCGCCGTGAGCCTTAGCGAAGGTGTAGGTCATACCGCCGCAGAGGATGAGCTTGTCAACCTTACCGAGCAGATTCTCGATGATGCCGATTTTCGAGCTCACCTTCGAGCCACCCATGATGGCCACGAACGGGCGCTTGATGTTCGAGAGCACATTGTCAACAGCCGTTACTTCCTTCTCCATGAGCAGGCCGAGCATCTTGTTGTCGGCGTCGAAGTAGTCGGCAATGACAGCCGTAGAGGCGTGCTTGCGGTGAGCGGTGCCGAAGGCATCCATCACGTAGCAGTCGGCATAGGAGGCCAGCGTCTTGGCAAACTCCTTCTGGCTGGCCTTCATGGCCTTCTTGGCCTCGTCGTATTCGGGAGTGCCCTTCTCCACGCCCACGGGCTTGCCTTCCTCTTCGGGATAGAAGCGCAGGTTCTCCAGGAGCAGAGCCTCGCCCATCTTCAGGGCCTGAGCCTCGGCCTGAGCCTTGGCGCAGTCGGGAGCGAAAGCCACGGGCACGCCGAGAGCCTTCTCCACGGCCTCGCGAATCTGTCCGAGCGACTTCTTCATGTCCACTTTTCCTTTGGGCTTGCCCATGTGGCTCATGATGATCACGGCACCGCCGTCAGCCAGAATCTTCTTCAGGGTGGGCAGGGCACCGCGGATGCGGGTGTCGTCGGTGATTTTACCATTCTCGTCCAGGGGTACGTTGAAGTCTACACGTACGATTGCCTTCTTGCCGGCAAAGTTGAATTCGTTGATTGTCATAACTTGTTTATTATTAATAATGTGGATAACTTTCAATTTGCAAAGTTAAGAATAATAATTGTGAAATGTGAACTCCGAATTGCTAATTTATGCTTTTTTTGCTCACTGTGTCGGCAAATGTCAGGTGAGGATAGCAAATGGTCGGCTTGTTGTGGCTGGGCACTCTCCCTTCACCTGGCACCGCTCATCAGGAATTTCATCTTCACGTTGGGTCTTCTCGACAGCTCGCCCGGATTGCTGCCCGGCCATCCCTCGGGCACCTCCATGCCGCGTTCGGCGTAGAATTGCCTCCAATAGGGAGTGATTTGCCCGGTAGCATCGTGAAACGACATGGGAATGGTGGCGAACACCAGCCGCCCCCGCCTGTCGACGATTGACAGCTGCACGAGTTCCGAGCAGTAGATGTCGTCGTTGTCGGGCAGGAAGAGATGGTCGTAGTGGCGGCCCAGCAAGGCCATAGCCCTTCTGAGCGACTCCTTCCGGTCTATTCTGCCCCGTATGCGCCCCACCAGGAAGCTTCCTTCGCGCCGCATGGAGTCGAGTGGCGTCATCACCACTCCGCGCCCGATGGCCTCCACCACATAGGGCTTGCCTTCAGCCCGGCAGAAGATGCCCACATGGTCTATGCGGCGGTTGTCTATGCCCTGGGTGACGTCGGTGATGCGGTTGGGCGCGTCGGCCACGTGGAATAACAGGTCGCAGTCCTTCAGCTGGCTCAGGCGTTTCAGCGGCTTCTGTGCCGCTGCCGTGAGGCCGGTGGCCAGCAGCAGAATGATTATTGGTAGTTGTTTCATGTGCAGCGTTTTTTTTCTTGTTTTGCAAACCAGGCGCAAAGATAACATTTTCTTTCTTATCGGGCGCGCTTTGCCACGGCTTTCTTTTTTTTATTTGGCAGGGAAACGGCCCCTCGCTTACCGCTTCTAACGCTGTCTCGCGTGCAACCTTGCAGCGCGGGCGCTAATGTCTCATCTTGAAAGCCCAGCCATGCCTGTCATTTTCATGACATGATCTCTACTTAAGCATTCTGCGTGATGCCGCTGCCGACCTTTCCGGAGAGTTTCCCCGGAGGAAATAACGGGTAAGGCGCACAACTATTACAGAGGAGCAGGAAAAGTCAAGGAAACGGGCTGCAAAAACTAAGAAATCGGGCTGCAAAAACTAAAATCACGACGTGATTCCATAAAATCACGTCACGATTCCATAAAATCACGTCATGATTCCATGGAATCACGTCGTGATTTTACTTTTATCTGGCCGCTCCGACGGTTTTTCGTGGCAGGGAGAAGCCTTTATTCTGGGGCCAATACAGCAAAAGCACTCCACTCCCACAGCTATTTGTTGATATTTTTGTCTCTGCCGGCTCATAATTCCAGAATTTTGTCTATCTTTGTACCACCTAACAATACGACCAAGCAAAACAGAATCATGAAAGAAGCTATCATTACAGACAAGGCGCCGGCTGCCATAGGTCCCTACAGCCAGGCCATCGAAGTGAACGGTTTTGTATATGCCAGCGGCCAGCTGCCCATCGACCCTGCCACGGGCGCCTTTCCGGCAGGCGGCATCAAGGAGCAGACGCGCCAGTCGCTGCTCAACGCTCAGGCCATCCTGCAGGCCGCAGGGCTTGACCTGAAGAACGTGGTGAAGACCACCGTTCTGCTGAGCGATATTGCCGATTTCGGCCCCATGAACGAGGTGTATGCCGAGATGTTCTCCGCTCCCTTTCCTGCCCGTTCGGCCTTTGCCGTGAAGGACCTGCCCAAGGGCGCCCTGGTGGAGATAGAGTGCATCGCAGCGAAGTGACTTTCCGGTCTGACAGATGAAGGATTCAGTGATTATTCTTAGCGGCGGCATGGACAGCGTGACGCTGCTGCACGACTATCAGGAGCGCATAGCGCTGGCCCTGACCTTCGACTATGGTTCCAACCACAACGCTCGCGAGATACCTTTCGCGCGGTTGCACTGCCAGCAGGTGGGCGTGCCCCATGTGGTCATTCCCCTGGCCTTTATGCACGAGTATTTCCACAGTTCGCTGCTCAGCGGGGCCGCCGACATTCCCGAGGGCAGCTATGCCGACGAGAACATGCGCTCCACGGTGGTGCCCTTCCGCAACGGCATCATGCTCGCCATTGCCGCCGGCATGGCCGAGAGCGAGGGGCTGAAATACGTGATGATGGCCAATCATGGCGGCGACCACGCCATCTATCCCGACTGCCGCCCCGAGTTTGTGAGCGCCATGAGCGAGGCCATGCGCCTGGGCACCTATCCTGGCATAGAGCTCCTGGCTCCCTATACCCGGCTGACCAAGGCCGACATTGCCCGCCGGGGCAAACAGCTCGGCATTGACTACTCCACCACCTGGAGCTGCTACAAGGGAGGCGAGAAGCATTGCGGGCGCTGCGGCACGTGCGTGGAGCGCATCGAGGCGCTGCGCGAGGCCGGCATAGACGACCCTACGGAGTATGATGCTCTATCAGAGCATCCATAACGAAATCAATCAGTCATGGCATGACGGTTAAAGAAAAACTTCAGCAGTTCAGAGCCTGGCAGCAACGCCCCTTCGAGGTGGCTCCGCTCAGTCAGGAGGAGCACGACTGCGCCACCTGCGGCACCCACTTCCAGGGCAACTACTGCCCGCGCTGCGGCCAGTCGGCGCGCATTCGTCGCTATTCGTTCAAGTCGGCCCTGCTCCTGTTCTTCGATGTGTGGGGCCTGGGCAACCGCGGCATGTTTCGCACGCTGCGCGACCTGCTGCTGCGCCCCGGCTACATGATACGCGACTATCTGAGCGGCATGCAGATGGCCTATTTCCCACCGTTCAAGATGCTCTTCCTGCTCACCACGTTCTCCATCATTGTCTCCCACGGGCTGAACATCTCGGGGCGGGTGGAGAAAGAGGAGAGCGAAGACCTGAAAACGGAAATCGACATCAAGACCGACAAGAATAACCCCACCGCCAGCGCCCGCTCGCTGAAAGCCAAGAAGCGAGGCCGGTATCTGGCAGCCAAGGCGTTTGAGATTTCCGAGCGGTTCCCCAATGCCCTCTCTATCCTGGTGACGCTACTGCTCACGAGCTTCCTCTACCTCTTCTTCCATCGCGCCAAGGCCATTCCCGACCTGCGCTTCTCCGAGTTCTTCATAGCCATGGTCTTCTCGATGAACATGGTTTCGCTCTTCGACATCCTGCTGTCGTTTCTCTGTCTGAAGAGCGGCGCGCTGAGCCTGGCCACGATGTTCATGGTGGTCGTCCCGCTGAAGCAACTGTCGGGATTCAGCTGGATGCGCACCATCGTGAGCTATGTGCTGGCATGTATGATGCTGTTTGTGTTTCTGGTGTCGATGGTGGTGCTCACCTTGTATCTTGTCTACATCCTTTAGGGTTGGCGCACCCCCGGCCGTCCCGTTGTGTTTCATTACAAACTATTATATTTATTAAGGAAAATGAGAAATCTGTTGATTGTTTTGTTGGTTGCCGTCAGCATGGCAGCCAGTGGCCAGAGTGCCGACAAACTCTATGCGCAGGGCAAGTCGCTCTATGATGCCGGGAAGTACCAGGAAGCCGTAGCCAAGTTCGTGCCAGCCGCCGAGAAAGGCCACAAGAAGGCTCAATACCGTCTCGGGCTGTGCTATGACAAGGGCAGGGGAGTGGCCGAGAACGACGAACTGGCCTTCAAGTGGTATGCCAAGTCGGCCCAGCAGAACTATGCCAAGGCGCAGTATCAGCTGGGACGCTGCTACAAGAATGGTGAAGGCACCGCTAAAGACCGCCAGAAGGCCTTCCTCTACTTCAGCAAGGCAGCGCAGCAAGAGCACGGCAAGGCCCAGCTGGCTCTGGGCAAATGCTACATGAAGGGCAAGGGCACCGCCGCAGACATGGCCAAGGCCAAGACCTGGTTCAGCCGGGCCATCAGAAACGAGAAGGACGGCAAGGAAATTCTGGCCGACCTGCGCGCCGACGCAGCCCGCGGCGACGAGGATGCAAAGGCCATACTGGAACTGACGCAGAAGAAGCGCTGATTTTTGAGTTAATCTTCTAAAAACATTCGTTTGTTAGCCCGATAATTCGTAATTTTGCGCGAAATTATGAAGCGAATTATCTTTTCATTGCTTGCAGCGCTGCTCATGGCCTTGCCCGCCGGAGCCGTGCTGAAGGAAAAAGACCTGAACCAGACGCTGTCGATACTGCGCAGCGAACTCACCACGTATCATCGGGAACAAATGAGGCAGTCGGGCCACTTCAAGCAGCAGCACGAGCAAATAAGGAAGAACATGTATGACATCATGCAGCGGAGCAACCAGAATGCGCTGATGCTCTATTCGCAGAAGTCCGACTATGTGTTCGACCTTACTTATGCCTGCAACGAGGCCACCGACCTCTATCAGGAGTTTCATAGTAAGGCGCTGCCTTTCAGGACGTTCACCATGAAACTTCAATCGGAGATTGAACGCTACGACAGCCTCATCGTGAGCCTGCAGTCGATGCGCCGTGCAGGGCTCAGCGAGCGGGCGCGTATCGACCGCAATGTGTGTCTGACTCTGGCCACCAACATACGCAACACGCTGCAGGAGAACTGCGACCAGCTGTCGGAATATATGGACATGTACGACCGCACCGACAAACAGCTGCTCACACTCCACGACTATGCCAACAGCCAGTATGCCGAAATCCAGTCGGACATCTTCCGCAATGGCGGCGAGAATTATTTCTCGTTTCTCTCCCGACTGAATCAGAATCTGAACCGGACGGCCGAGACAGTCAGCGCCAAGTATAAGCCCAAGAGGGCCATCAAGTCGCAGTGGGACAGCCGCATGATTGGCGGCCTCTTCATGATCATCCTGTTCTATGGCATTGTGGCTTCGGTGCTCAATTTCCTTGCCGTGCGCTACCTCATGCCCAAGCGCTATCGCACCAAGGCGTTCATGGCCAAGCGGTCGTGCATCATCATGGCCACGGCCACCATCACCTTTGCCATCATCCTGGCCGTCATCAGGGCACTGGTGGAGCAGAACTTCATCATCATGGCCAGCGACTTGCTGGTAGAGTATGCCTGGCTTCTGGGCGTCATCCTCATTTCGCTGCTGCTCCGGGTCGACGGCACCCAGATCAAGAGCGCCTTCACCATCTATACGCCGCTCATCGTCATGGGGTTCATCGTGATAACGTTCCGCATCATTCTCATTCCCAACGAACTGGTAAACCTCATCTTCCCGCCGGTGCTGCTGGTTTGCTCGCTGTGGCAGTGGGGCGTCATCAGCCGCCATAACGAGAACATTCCGCGGAGCGATGTGTTCTACACCTACATCTCGCTCCTCATCTTCATCATTTCGGTGGTTTGCTCATGGGCCGGCTATACGCTCATGAGCGTGCAGCTGCTCATCTGGTGGATCATGCAGCTCACGTGCATCCTCACCATCACCTGTCTGCGGGGGTGGATGAAAAGCTATGCCGAGCGCCATCACATAGCCGAAAAGCCCGTCACGAAGACCTGGTTCTTCGGCCTGGTCTATCAGGTGGTGCTCCCGCTGCTGAGCCTGGGCTCCATTCTGCTCTCCATCTACTGGGCTGCCGACGTGTTCAATCTGAGCGAACTCACCTGGACCATCTTCACCACGCGCTTCGTCGATGCCAAGAATTTCAAGCTGAGCCTCTACAGCATTGTCACGGTCGTTGGCTTGTGGTTCGTCTTCTCCTACGTCAGCACGCTGCTCCGCAATTTGCTCCAGCACTACATGGAGAGCCGCGGATACGACACCACCAACAGCCGCAACGTCATGGGGCGCAATGTCATTCAGGTGCTCACGTGGGGTGCGTGGCTGCTCATCAGCCTTTCCATCCTGCAGGTGAGCAACACGTGGCTGGTGGTCATCTCCGGCGGCCTGTCCACGGGTATCGGTTTTGCCATGAAAGACATTCTGGAGAACATCTATTATGGCATTTCGCTCATGGCCGGACGAATCAAGCTGGGCGACTGGATTGAAATAGACGGCACCATGGGCAAGGTGACCAACATCAGCTACACCAGCACCATGGTGGAGTCGCTCTACGGCGAGGTGATAGCCTATCAGAACTCCCAGCTCTTCACGAAGAACTATAAGAATCTGACCAAGAACCATGGCTACGTGCTGGCCGTCGTGCCCTTTGGCGTGGCCTATGGCTCCAATCTCGCTGAGGTGAGCAGCATGGTGGAGCAGGCCGTGAACGCTATCGATAACCAATGGATAGACAAGACCAAGCCCGTGAAGACGGTAGTGGGCGAACTGGGCGACAACAGCGTCAACTTCAAGCTCTATGTGTGGGCCGATGCCGTGAAGAAGAGCTACGTGGTGAGCGATGTGGTGAGCTGCATCTATGCCACGCTCAACGAGCATGGCGTGGGCATCCCGTTCCCGCAGCACGATGTACATATCATTCAGTCATAAGCACTTATAAACCTTAAACAACAACAATATGAAGCCTATTTTTATTGCAGGCCCATGTGTCATTGAGTCGAGCGAACTGCTCAATGTGGTGGCTCAGGAACTCGTCAGAATCAATCGGGAGCTTGGCGTGGAAATCATTTTCAAGGCCTCGTTCGACAAGGCCAACCGCACGTCCATCCATTCCTTTCGCGGCCCGGGAATGGAGCGCGGACTGAAGATGCTGGCCGACATCAAGTCGAAATATGGCCTGCGCATACTTACCGACATTCATGAGAGCTATCAGGCTCAGGCTGCCGCACAAGTGTGCGACGTGCTGCAGATTCCAGCCTTCCTGTGCCGGCAGACCGACTTGCTGGTGTCGGCAGCACAGAGTGGCCGCACCATCAACATCAAGAAGGCTCAGTTTCTCTCGGGTGCCGACATGCGCTATCCCGTGGAGAAGGCCATGGAGGCTGGGGCCCGTGAGGTGTGGCTCACCGAACGCGGCAACTCCTTTGGCTACAACAACCTGGTGGTGGACTTCAGGAACATCCCCGACATGAAGGAAATCACGCCCACGGTGATCATGGACTGCACCCA
>CAMOPD010000076.1 GCA_946622085.1 uncultured Prevotellaceae bacterium
TGGCTCACGTCAATCTTCACCGTGGCGGCACAGGTGGGTCCCGTCATGCGCTGGGTGAGGGTGTTGGGAGCCTCGTAGAGATTCTTCACCACGCGGCTCGTCTTCAGTTGCAGCATGCCAGGACGTGCGGTGAGCGACCAAGCCTTGTCGATGGGGTTATGATTCCACTGCCAGTTGAGGCTGAGCTTGGCCGATGAGAAGTCGTCGCTGCCGACGATACCCTTTTTCGTCTCTCCGCTCACCAGCGAACGCATCTTCAACGGCACGTGACCCTCTTCGTCGCCGAGCATGGGCCAGCCGTCAATCCAGCGGCAGGGCATGACCAACGGCACGCGCCCCACTCCACCGCGGTCTTGGAAGATGATGCCATACCAGTCGCCGTCTTTCGAATCGACGATGGTGCCCTGGCCAATGTAGCCGAAGCCGCCAAAATCGGTTTCCAGAATGGTTTGCTTCTCATAGGGACCATGGATGTTGTCGGAGCGATAGCACACTTCGCGCCGATGGCGGCCGGGAGCCCACACATGCGATATCATGAGCAGATAGTATCGGCCATTGTGCTTCAGCATGCGCGACCCTTCCAGCAGTCCCGTCTCGTCTTGCTCGCGTTGGAAGATGCGGGTATCGCTGCCTTCCACCACTCCCGAGAGGTCGGACTTCAACTCGCACATCTGACCGGTGCCATAGACCACATATACGCGGTTGTCGTCGTCGAAGAAGAGCGACGCATCGTGGAAATGCCTCATGCGCGAGACGAGTGTCCACGGCTTTGCAGGATCATCGGTGCTATAGATATAGGTGTCGCCCATGGCACCCTCTTCGTTGGGCGCGAAGAGGGCATAGAAGCGTCCGTTATGATACTTCAGCGATGTAGCCCATTGTCCACGGCCATACACCGTCCCGCCCTGCATGTCATACTTGGGCGAGTCGGTCAGCCGGTCGTAGATGTAGCCTACTGTTTCCCAGTTGGTCAGGTCCTTCGAACGCATCACGGGAGCACCGGGCATGAGATGCATGGTGGTTGAAACCAGATAGAAATAGTCATCCACACGGATAACATCGGGATCGGGCACATCGGCCCACAACATGGGATTTGTGCCATAAGACATCTGCACGGAGGTGGTTTCCTGGGCTTTGGCGCACATCGTGCTCAAGGCCATCATCACCAAGGCAATGAATTTACTCGCGGAACTTTTACTTTTTGTCATGGTTCTTTTATTGTATTCAAAACGGAAGTCTTCTGGTTTGAGTCCACTCGCAGAAAGTGTGTGGGGTTGAGTGTTGTCCCTATTTCACAATGACCTTCATGGCTTTTCCGTTAGCCATCTTGACGATGTTCAGACCCTTCTGCGGGGTTGAGAGCTGGCGGCCGTCCACAGTGTAGCGAGCAACGACGGCTCCGGCGTGATCAGAAACGTTGCTGATGCCGGTCGAACTGTCGCTGATGGGGCATTGAGCAGCATTGATGATAGTATTGGATACACGGTCGATGAGCAGGGCTATGGCCTTGAGCTTGGTCTTGTCCTGAATGATGGGGTTGGACGAGATGTCGGCGGTAAAGTTATAGGGCAGAGGGCTTTCGGCGGTGAAGGATGTGGGCAAATCGGCACCGTCAATAATATCCCAGGCAGCCACGGCAACGTGGTCGAAGACAACGCCAGACACCCTGCTTCCCTTGCTTGTCCATTCCTCCATGCCCGCATCGCTTCTTCCACTATAGTAGTTGGTCTGCGCCCAGTCGGAACCCGTACCCGTCATTCCGTCTTCAACAAGTACAAGTGCCACGCCATACTGGCCGTTGTTGTCGCTGTAGCTGAAAGTGCTTTGCGTATTGAAGCTTACGGCGGTCATGCTTTCGTCGGCCCAGTTAGCCGTCAGGTCGATCTTGCCCGTAGCAATGTTTTCCTTGGCAGAGGGGATGTAATAGGAAAGGGAGCTCGGGTCACAGAAGATGTTTCGGTTGATGGTGGCCTCGGGGTAGCCGTCGCAATACCTGCTGAGCACAGGAATGTAATCCTCTACTTGCATGGGGTCATTGGAATGGACGGCTATCAGCACCACCTGGTCGCCATATTCGTCGTGAACATTCTGCATGCCCACAATGCCGCGCGGACACCAGCCGCACCACGTGCCGGTGAATTCCTCAACGACGGGTACAACGGTGGGTATAGAGGTGACAGTGATGACGGTTCCGTATCCTGTTGATCCATAGGACTCGTTGATGGCTCCGTTGACTTTCGTGACTATTACTCTCACATCATTCTTCCCGGATTCACCAGCTGACGAGAACGTAAGTGAAACCGTTCCTTTCTCGTTCATGGCGAGCGGTTTTGCTAAGGTTTTAGTAACGGTTGTCAGACTTCCATCAGCTTGTCTGATTTCAAACTCAACAGAAGTGATGGGGTCGATGCCTTCGTTAATCAGAACGACAGGAACGTCTTTGGTTTCCCCTGCTTTTACCACAATCTGCCCCAATTCGCCTATAGATGCGGAATTCTTGGGGAACGAATTGCCTTCAATCAGCAATTGAAGGGCGAGATTGCCGTAGCCATAATCATAGAAGTCTATCCATCCTTGACCATAGTTGAAGAAGAAGCCTCCTGGCACATCTGCACCGGCAGACATGACAGGAAAGGCCCTTTTGCTAATGGAGAACGTATAGCCAATATAGAGTTGCTCACCATCCTCAATGGTTGTGCGGTTGTAGGGTGTCGTGAGTTCAACCTCGTTAAGCCTTGGCGAGATGTTGGCATTGGCAATGGTTTGCTTGTAGTCGGCTTCGTCGGGGCTACTGGGTAGCGAAGTCGAAATCCACACGGTGATGTCGCTATTGATGGCGCTGATGTCGTCGCCCAGCCAGAAACGCACACCCTTGATGGTGCTGCCGTTGATGAACTGGTTTTTCATCTCCACATTGATGGCGGCACTAATGTTGACCGGTGAGCTATAACCCAAATTGCCTTCGAAGGGCAGTTCGTCGAGGTCAGCGTCGCCAAGATAGCCCCACCAGATATCATTGGTACCGGCTTTCCTCATGACTGCCGATTTGGCCGTCTTGGCACGAAGCTGCGGCTGACAAGGATTCTCTTTTACCATTTTCCAAGGCGCTTGCGCCTGTACTGACATGGTCAGCAACGTGGTGACCATCAGGAGTAAAATCATTTTCATAATGCTACATTTTTAGTTAATTATACATCATTTTATAGAGGAGAGAGAAAACGCGTCTGTAGCTGACTTTCGCTCGACACTAATCATAATTTCCCATTCCTCCCTACTCATTTTCAAGGAGATAGCTTTTGCCGGCCTTAGTGTCAATGTCGTATTCAAACATTTGAGGAACATCGGGCTCTTGCTCCTGCCCCTTCCATTCTGGCGAGACGAGGGGTTGCTTCACCGTGGCCCACTGCAACAGCGGATTGTCGCACGGACCCTCGGCAGGCCGGAGGCCCTTGCCGCGAAGGGGAACACGAGAGCGCAGGCGAAGCGTGCCGCCCAGCGTAGATAGCACCACAGCTTTGGTGAGGCGTCCCCCACTCCATTCAATATCCACCTCAAAGCCGCCTCGCGTGCGAAGTCCTTTCACGCTGCCTTCACTCCAGTCATCGGGCAAAGCAGGCAGCAGATGAACGGCTCCGTCGTGGCTCTGTACGAGCATCTCGCACACGCCAGCAGCCATGCCGAAGTTGCCGTCGATCTGGAAGGGGGGATGGGCATCGAAGAGATTGGGATAGGTGCGCCCGTCGGGGAACTCCCGCATCTTTCGGTCGTCGGGCAGCAGATGGAGCATGTTCTTGATGATGAGGAAAGCGTGGTTGCCGTTGAGCATGCGCGCCCAGAAATTGATTTTCCAGCCCAGGCTCCACCCCGTGGCCATGTCGCCGCGCTGGCGGAGGGTGGTGGCAGCGGCCTTGAAAAGATCGGGACGGCTGAAGGGCGAAATCTGGTTCGACGGATAGAGCCCATAGAGATGGGAGATGTGGCGGTGCTCATCGTTGGGGTCGTCGCCATCGATGAGCCATTCCTGAAGTTGCCCGTATCGCCCTATCTGCATGGGAGGCAATTTCAGCAGGGCCTCATCGAGACGTCGCAGATAGTCGTCATTCTCATTGCCCAGCACAAGCGCGGCGGCTCTCACTTGCGAGAACACGTCAAAGGCTATCTGATTGTCCATCGTCGAGCCTGCAGTCACGGTGGTTTGCTTGCCCATGGGGCCATGCTCGGGCGACACGGTGGGCACCGTGACCAGCCATCCCAGCTTGGGATGCACCTGCATATAGTCTAACAGGAAGTCGGCTGCACCGCGCATCACGGGATAATACTTGGCCAGGAACGCCTTGTCGCCTGTGTAGAGATAGTGCTGCCAGAGGTGGGTGGTGAGCCATGCCCCGCCCGTGGGGAACATGCCCCAGGTGGCACCGTCGACGGGGCCGGCAATGCGCCAGAGGTCGGTGTTGTGATGAGCCACCCATCCACGGCAGCCATACATCTCGCGGGCTGTCTGCCGTCCCGTCTGGCTCAGGTCGGCCGTCATCGAGAAGAGCGGCATCTGCGTCTCTGCCAGATTGCCCACCAGTGCAGGCCAGTAGTTCATTTCGGCGTTGATGTTGATGGTGTATTTCGAGTCCCATGGAGCATTCATCTTGTCGTTCCACACGCCTTGCAGGTTGGCTGGCTGTCCTCCGGGCTGCGATGAGGAGATGAGCAAGTAGCGCCCATACTGCATCATGAGCGACACCAGGTCGAGGTCGAGCTGCCGGTCGCCGTCCGCCGGCCCGTTTGCCTTTTCTGCAAAGGCCGCCAGCCGCTGATCGGTTTCCAAGCCCGAATCGGCCGATGGGGGCAGATGCAGTTCCACACGCCCATATTGCTCTTTGTACTTGCTCAGATGGCTTTCAAGCAGTTGCCGGTAGTCTTTGCTGCGCAGTCTGCCCATCACGTCGTCGTTCTTCCGCGAAGCGTCGCCACTGACGTCGTGGTAGTTCTCATAGTTGGTTGCCGCTGTGAGGATGATGGTCGCCGTGGTGGCGTTGCTGACGGTCATGCTTCCTTCGCCGTCAGTCACCTCGCCATCGGCCTTCAGCAGCATCCTCACTTCGGCCTTCAGCTGTCCGGCAATGCCCTCTTGCTCCACATTGCTCACCGTGAAAGCCAGTTCATGGCGGCCCGCCAGCCTACTGCTCATCGGCAAGTCCTCACTCCGGAAGTCCAGCCCAAAGCGCAATGCTCCCCGACGACTGGCCGAAAGCCTCACGATGATGGCATTGTCGGCCTGCGAGGCAAACACCGTGCGCTCATACTTCACGCCGCCCTGCTGCAACACTGTCGTGCAGAGCGCATCGGCCAAACTCAGTTCGCGGCGATAGGCCGTAGGCTCATCTTGAGTGGCATAGTTGAAGGTAATATTCATAAAGCCCAGCGGAAGGAAGCGCATGCCGTGAGGGCCCGGGAAGAAATGGGCGTCGATTAGCCGGTGAGCCTCCTCCTCCCTGCCGTCGAATATCAGCCCTCGCACCTCCTGCAGATGAGCTTTTGCCTCGGGAGCATTGTTATTGTGAGGCCCGCCACTCCAGAAGGTCTCCTCGTTGAGTTGCAACTGTTCCACCCGCGCTCCGCCATACACCATGGCACCCAGATGGCCGTTGCCCACGGGCAGCGCTTCCAGCCAATGGGATGCCGGACGGCTGTACCACAAGCGATGGTTTTGAGCCGCGCTGCTCATCATTCCCATCAGGGCCAGGGCAGCGATTAAGAATCTTTTCATACTTCGGTTTTTTATAGTAATATTGGGACTGTTCCCATCGTGCAAAAATAGTCAAGAAAAGGGAAATGCTCCCTTGTTGATGTATCACAATCTTTCTTAGGCGTAACATGCCGTGCAACACTCCCCTCTCCCAGGGGTGGTTTCTGAGAGAGAGAAGGCCTCAGCGATTCGTGCCCACCCATACGAATCCGCCGCGAGGCTGGAGAGTAATGGTGGCGGGCAGCCGGTCGAGCGGCTGGATGCTCCACGGATCGGCATCGGCAAAGAGCATGCCTGCTCCCTGGGCCCATCCGCCTGCTGCGGGCAGGCTGACGCTGATCTGCGCGTCAGTGCCGTTGATGCCAGCCACATACCAAGTGTTGCCCCTGCGGCGAGCCATCACGGCATGATGGCCCGGGTAGCCACTGAGCAGGCGCGTCTCGTCCCATGTGGTGGGCAATTGGCCGAGGAACTGCTGCACCTCGCGCGGCTGGGCCAGAAAGCTCTCGGGGCGGTCGGCCAGATGCTGCAATCCGCTCTCGAAGAGCACCGTCAGGGCCAGTTCATGGGCGTGGGTGGTGATGTGGGGATGCTGAGAGTCACTGAAGGCGCAGGGTGTGTAGTCCATGGGCCCCACCACATTGCGCGTGAAGGGCAGCGTGGCATTGTGGGCAGCAGCACGCGTGGTGAAAGTGGCCACATTGTTGTACCACTCGGCACCATACACCGCCTCGGTGGTGAGCAGATGAGGATAGGTGCGCTGCCAGCCGCGTGGGATGGTGGCTCCATGGAAATTGACGAGCAGATGATGGCGGGCGGCACTCTCAAGCAAGTCGAGGCAATAGTCCATGTTCCGCCATGTGTCGCCCGAGAAGAAATCAATCTTCACGCCGGCCACGCCCAACTGCTCGCACCAGGCAAACTCGCGCTCCCGGTCTTCGGGTTTGTTCAGCCGGTATTTAGGTCCGGGAGCACCATCAACCCACCCCACCGACGAGTTGTACCAAATCATGGGCTTCACGCCCCGCTCGCGGGCATAGGCAATGGCCTCTTCTATGGTGTGGCCGTTCTTCATCTCGTCCCACTCGGCATCGATGAGCACATAGGGCAGCTGCAGGCTGACGGCCATGTCGACATACTGCCGGATGATGTCGTAGTCGTTGCTGCCATGATTGTGAGCCCAGTAAATCCACGACACCACGCCCGGATGAATCCACGACACGTCGGCCAGCCTGCATTCTTGGCTCACGTCGGTGACGAGCGTCGACTCCACCACCCTGTCGAGCGTGCCCGCAATGGCTATGCGCCAGGGCGTATGCCATGAGCCGCTCACGATGGAGGGGTTGTCGTCGGGCACCACGCGGAAGAGCTCAGCATCGGTGTCGTTCCACAGGCAGGCAGCACTATGCATGCGCTCCACGTTGGCCTCGGTGAGCAGCACGAAAAGTCCGTCGGCAGGCTCTATCAATGCGGGAAATCCCCACCGGCAATTGTAGCCTTCGGCCGAGACGGCAGGCTGCCCGAAGGTAGGCACAGGTTTCTGCCGGGCGGTGGTGGCCTGGGGGAAGAAGCCCTCGTAGGCGTCGCTCCACTGCTGCATCCACCGTTTCTGCCCCTCGGCTATGCGGTAGGCAGTGAGCTCGCGGGGCAAGGCCCCTCCCTGCAAGCCGGAGAGCTCGTAGCGGAAGGCAAGGCCATCGTCGTAGAGTCTCACCACGAGCACCGAGCGCGGGCTGAGTGCCAGACGGTATTCGTTGGCCCGATTGGTGCAATGAAGCCGTTTGCCGGCAATCATCTGGTAGTCTGCTTCCACCCTGGTGGTGCTGGCACGGCTCATGGCTGCCTGAATGGTTGAAGGGCTGTCGCCCTGAAATCCCCATTGCGCTATGTGCAGCATAGGGGTTCCTTTGTAGAGCATCACAAGGCTGTTGCCTTGGGCCTTCATGCTGAGAAGCCCGTTGGGTGATTTCATCTTGGCTGAAGCGGCCATCGGCAGAAGGGCCAGCAGGACCAAAGTCAATATGTTCTTCATCTGTTGGATTATTTATGTCGTGACTGTATTCTTCGGGAGTGCGTTCTTTCAGGGGTGCGTTCTTTCGAGGGCTCGGGGGAGCGAAGGCTCGGGGGTGCGAGATATGTTTTGAGCGTTCGATACTAATCTCGTACCTTCGTACCCCCGTACCCACGCACCCACGAAAGAACGCACCCACGAAAAGAACCTTACTCATGCAAATATAAGGAAAAATACTAATAAAAAACCAAAAAGAGCTGTAAAAGAGAGACACATGTGACGAATAACAAAGTAATGTATATAAATTGAAAGGTCTCTACGCCCAAAAACCGCTACCTTTGCAGCAGAAATCATAACAAAAAAGCAACAAAGGAAATGAAACATCTACTACAGAAGGCCTTGTTGGGCGCAGCGGTCTTGCTTTGCACCTCGGAGGCAAACGCACAATTATCGACCAATCCCGACAAGTTTTTAGGCAACATCACCACCAGCTATCAGGTTGACTTCGGCAACGAGCCTTTCCACACGCTTTGGAACCAAATCACTCCTGAGAACGAGACAAAATGGGGCAGCATTGAGGGCCAACGACGCGGACAGTTCGACTGGGGCAACAGCGACAACATCTACAACTACGCCCGCCAGCACGGCTTCCCCATGAAGTTCCACACCCTGGTGTGGGGCTCGCAATATCCCGGCTGGATGAACAACCTCTCCACCGACCAGCAACTCCTCGCCATCGAGGAATGGATGGATGCCGTGAAGGCACGCTATCCCGACATGCCCATGTTCGACGTGGTGAACGAAGCCATCGGCGGGCATGCCCCAGCTCCCTATAAAGAAGCTCTCGGCGGCGACGGCGCCACGGGCTACGACTGGATTATACGCGCCTTCGAGATGGCTCACGAGCGCTGGCCCGAGGCCATTCTCATCTACAACGACTACAACACGTTCCGCTGGCAGAAAGCAGAATTCATCGACCTGGTGCGCACGCTACGCGATGCCGGAGCACCCATCGATGCCTATGGATGCCAAAGCCACGACCTGAACGACATGGACGCCAGCATGTTCAAGGCTGCCATGACCGACATGCAGAACCAGCTGCAGATGCCCATGTACATCACCGAATATGACATCAGCCACGAAAACGACGACCTGCAGCTACAGCGCTATAAAGAGCAACTGCCCTATATGTGGGAGGCTCCCTACTGCGCCGGCGTCACCCTTTGGGGCTACATCTATGGACGCACCTGGAGCCAGGCTCAGTATTCGGGACTCATACGCGACGGACAAGACCGACCCGCCATGACCTTTCTGCGACAGTATATGGCCAGCGACGCGGCCAAAAAAGCCAAGAGCCCATTCCCTGGCATGAAGAAGGAGGCCTCGGTATACGTGAAGTGCAGTAAGCTGAAGGTGGACAAGGGCGAAAATGTAGACATCTCCATGCGTGCCAGCCTGAGAACCAAGACCATTGACCACATAGACCTCTACATCAACAACCAGCTCATCGGCACCTACGCCAATGCCGACGATGCCCACACGGCCTATACACCCAATGCCACGGGACGCTACGACGTGAAGGCCGTGGTGGTGGCCACCGACGGCACACGCTATGAACGGCTCTCGGGCTTCAACGCCCTCAGCCGCTCCATACACAACGGCACGCCCACCCTGCCCGGAACCATCGAGGCTGAGGACTTCGACGGCGGCAGCGAGGGTTACACCTTCCACGACAGCGACTTGCAGGACGAAGGCAACACGCACTATCGCTCAGACAATGGCGGAGTAGACATCGTCACGGGCAACGGCAGCCACGCACTGGGTTACACCGCTGCGGGTGAATGGACAGAATACACGGTGAACGTCAGCCAGACGGGCGACTACACCTTCGAGGCATACGCATCGAGCGGCACCACGGGGTCGGGATTCAGCATTGCCATCGTGAAGGACGGCGTGCCCACACGACTGGCCAAAGTGAACGTCAGCCAGACGGGCAACAACAGCTGGGACACCTACAAGGCGTTCAGCGGAAAGCTCAGCATGCCCCTCGAAGCCGGACAGCAGCGACTGCGCATCATCATCGACAACCCCTACTGCAACATCGACAAGATTGTGCTGAAATATGTTGAGGGAACAGGCATCAACGACGTGCTGTCAGACGATGCTGACGCACAGAACGAATACAACCTCAGCGGACAGCGCGTAGGCAGCAATTATCGTGGTATCATTGTAAGCCACGGAAAGAAGAT
>CAMOPD010000077.1 GCA_946622085.1 uncultured Prevotellaceae bacterium
CCACTCACGCCTCGTAAGCACGCCATTTACTCATCGTGAGTGGCGTGCTCACTCAGCGAGGGCAAACCACCCACCTTCCGTTTTGTAAAGAAAATTCACAATAATAAACGCCATTCTGGTGGCAGGAAACATTGATGTGCGGACGTCTTCTCCAGCGGGCTCATGGAAGGAGAAGAGAGTGCATACCTAAAAATGATGATGCCTCGCTGTGGGTGATTTGCCCACTTTTGAGTATTGTGGAAGCAGCAAAAAGCATTTACCTTTGCCGCGGCAAACAAGGGACATCCCCCCAGCGCACTGTTCAATCATTGCCATTCCCGCAAGAATATACCGACGATGTTCAGTCTTCTTTTCCATTCAATTGGCTTAACGCAAAAGAGACCTGAAGGCGAGACCGCAATGAGCGAACGAAAGGTGCGCGGGGGAACCTTTGGCAGATTGAGGCCAAGGGTCATGGAAACGATAATAGAATATATAAATAAGGAGAAAAGATGAAACGCAAGACAACATTGATAGCGCTGATGACGGCTCTGCTCTCGACCACGGCAACGATGGCCCAGGAGAGCGCCGGCGACAGCGTCATGACGCATGCGCGCGGCAACAAGCTGAGCGTGGGTGGCTATGGCGAAGTGGCCTATGGGCGCAACTTCTTCAGCGACCACGTGAGCCGCTACAGCGAGCCCGAGCTGCACAAGAACGACCCTTCGCACGGCAAGTTCGACCTGCCCCACGTGGTGGTGTATATGGGCTACGACTTCGGCCACGGCTGGACCATGGGCTCGGAGATTGAGTTTGAACACGGCGGCAACGGCCTGGCCTATGAGAAGGAAAACGAGGAAGGCGGCGAATGGGAACAGGAAGTGGAGAAAGGCGGCGAAGTGGAGCTGGAGCAGTTCTGGATTCAGAAGAGCTTCTCGCGCGCGGCCAATCTGCGCTTCGGCCACATCGTGGTGCCCGTAGGACTGAACAACGCCCATCATGAGCCGCTGAACTTCTTCACCGTCTATCGCCCGGAAGGCGAAAACACCATCCTGCCCTCCACATGGCACCAGACGGGCGTTAGCTTCTTCGGACGCTATGGCGACTGGCGCTATGAGGCGCAGCTGCTGGCCGGTCTGAACGCCGACAACTTCACCAACACGGGCTGGATTCACAAAGGTGCCACCTCGCCGCTGGAATACGACGTGGCCAACAAGTATGGCGTGGCACTGAGAATAGACAACTACTCACTGCCCGGACTGCGCATCGGACTGAGCGGCTACTACGGCCAGAGCATCGGCAACAGCTATCCGCGCAATGCCAGCGGAGTGGACGCCGAATACAAGGGACAGGTGGTTGTGGCCTCGGCCGACTTCACCTACAAAGGCTACAACTGGATTGTGCGCGGACAAGCCGACTGGGGCTATCTGGGCGACGCGGCACAGCTGAAATATGTCTACAACCGACTGAACTCCAAGTCGCCCTTCAAGCATTCGGCCTTCGTGAGCAAGAATGCCTACGCCGTGGGCATCGAGGCGGGCTACGACATCTTCTCGCAGATAGAATGTCTGCACAACCAGCAGAAGAAGATGTATCTCTTTGGCCGCTACGAGCAATACGACCCCTACGCCACGCCCACCAAGGGAACGGAATACAGCTATACGGCCGTGAAGCGCATCGCCGCCGGACTGAACTACCACCCCGTGCCGCAGATTGCCATCAAGGCCGAATACAACCACCGCATGCTGAAGAAGGTCTACAACAACGAGCCCTCTATCAACATCGGCGTGGCCTACGAGGGATTCTTCCTGTAAAATTTAGAGGAAAGGTTTTTAGAGGAGAGAGGAAAGAGGAGAGAGGAGAGAGAATAGCGTCTGGCGCTTCGGGCTTCTCCCCTTTGGGGAGACAGGAGAGGGGCTCTCTTCTTTCAACTTTATCTTAGCACATTGATTTAACGTAAATAAAAAGTAAAGTAAAAGATGAAAAAGATTTTCAAGTACGCACTGCTCTTCGCTGCAGCCTGCACCCTGAGCATGGGATTCACCGCCTGCGATGACGATGATGACGACAAGAACACTACTGACGACATTTATAAGGATCGCAAGTATGGCAACGAGGCCATCGACGCCTGCGCCGACGTGGTGACCGCCCTCGAGGGCGCCAACCGCATCATTGCCAGCGCCAACCTCAGCGCCGAGCAGGAGGCCTATCTGCGCCAGGTGCTCACCAATCTGGTGAACAATGTCATCATACCCACCTACACCAATCTGGCCAACGACGTGGAGGACCTGGAAAAGACCCTCAACGGACTGACCGTCAACACCATCACCCAGGCACAAATCGACAAGGCCTGTGCCGACTTCAAGCAGGCACGCCAGCACTGGGAGCAGAGCGAGGCCTTCCTCATGGGAGCTGCCGCCGACTTCAGCATCGACCCCACCATCGACTCCTGGCCACTGGACCGCACCGAGCTGCTCGACTACTTCAAGGGCGGCATGAAGGCCCAGATTGAGGACGAGTCGAGCATCCTGGGCTTCCACGCTCTGGAGTTCATCCTCTTCCGCAACGGACAGAACCGCAAGGTGAGCGAGCTGCAGGGCTACGACACCTACACCAACTTCACCAGCGTCAGCGGAGCCGACGAGCTGAAGTATGCCCAGCAGGTGTGCAAGCTGCTCAAGGAGCGCTGCTTCCAGCTGCAAGTGTCGTGGGAAGGCGAGAAGAACGCCAACCGCGCTGCCGTGGTGAAGGCCGCCGGACTGGACTATCAGACGGAGAACGGACTCTCCTTCGGCGAGAACCTCATCGGGGCCGGCATTGCTGGCAGCAAGAGCACATTCCCCACGCTGAAGGCCGCCATCGCACAGGTACTCTCCGACGACGAGGGCTCATGCGTGGGCATAGCCAACGAGGTGGGCACGGCCAAGATTGCCAACCCCTTCTCGGCAGGCGACATTGCCTATGTGGAGTCGCCCTATAGCTACAACTCCATCACCGACTTCCAGGACAACCTGCGCTCAGTGCGCAACGTGTGGTATGGCAGCATCAACGGCACCGCCGCCAACAACAGCTTTGCCAAGTTCTTCCAGGCCGTCAACCAGCCCACAGAAGTAGAAGAAGAGGTGCTCGAGGCCATCAAGGAGATTGGCGAGATGCCCGCTCCCTTCGTGAAGTATTGCAGCGTGGTGTGGAACAAGAACTTCGACGACCCCACCAACTGGGAATCTACCTCTGAGTAGTAGAGCCTGCTCTGCCTACTTTTTGAATAACAATAATGCATAAAAAGCGCCCCGTCTCAAGCAGAAAAGAGACGGGACGCTTCAGTGGTTTAAGAAACAACTACAATAAAGATACAAAAAAATGACTATGATGAATTTACGCACACTGACAAGACTCACTGCCATCTCACTGATGGCCGTGCCCTTGCTTACCTCATGTAAAGACGACGACAACGACAAGCAAGACCTGGGCCAGCTGACACCCGAAGAGGAGGTGTTCGGCAAGGCCAACGACGTTTTCAGCGCCGAAGAGTGGTATCCGGGCGGCGAGCTCGGCACCACCGACAAGGCCAGCTACTCAGCCATAGCCCCCGCAGCAGCAGGCATCGCCGGAATGGAAGAAGACTTCAACACGGGCGAGGACTTCTTTGAGCATCTCTACACCGTAGACCAGGCTCCGCGCAAAGGACTGGGACCGGCATGGGTGCGCAACAGCTGCATACACTGTCACCCCGCCTATGGCCACGGCAAACGGCAGACGGAATACCGCGCCAACACCATCGGCAACGGCTACCTGCTCGTCATCTATCATCCCGACAACAACGCCTACATCAGCGAGGTGACCGGCATGCCGCAGACTCAGGCCATGGCTCCCTTCAAGGCGCCCATCGACGAGACGCAAATCAACATCCAGTGGAAAGACGTCCCCGCCATGGAGAGCGGGCTCGCCATGAAGTTCCCCGACGGCGAGAGCTACTCGCTCATCTATCCCGAGGTGACCATCCCGCAGCAAGCTTTCAACACCAATCCGCAACCCACCAACTATGAGGTGCGACTGGAATCGACCATCGGCGTCTACGGCACCGGACTACTCGACGCCATCAACGACGAAGACATCGAGGCACAATGGCGCGCCGAGGCTCCCTACGTAGACCTGAACCCCGCCATGTGGGACAAGGAAGCCAACGCCTTCAAGGCTTCTGCCTACTACTCGGCTCCCTACAACGACACGGGCACCCACCGCGGCACCCACGGCCCGCTGAAGCGCTTCACCTATGCCATGACGCGCGGCTCGCTGCAAGACGGTGCCGGAGCCAACGCCATCTGGAACATCACCAACGTGACGCGCTCCGACCGCCACTGGCTCTACACCACCACGGCATGGGCCAAGGCTCAGAGTGAGGACAAGGACGTCATCAGCTACATCAAGGCTCACGGCAAGGAGACCAATAGCGTGCTCCATCCCTACTACGCCGACGGCACCGACGAAGGCATTGCCAACCGCGTTTACGAAATACTGAACACGCCCTCGGTGGCCTACAAGGACACCTTCGAGAAATATCTGCTCAACGGCGCACCCTACAACGGCAAAGAGGAAATGAGCGACAAGCAGTACTATCAGTTCATGGTGTGGCATCGCGGACTGGCCGTGCCCGCTGCACGCGACCTGAACGATGCCGACGTGAAGCGCGGCAAGACGCTCTTCACGCAGATGGGCTGCACGCAGTGCCACCGCCCGTCGTGGAAGACCGGCAGCGACAACTACTGGGTTGACGCCAGCATCAGAAACTATGCCGCCAGCATTGGCAAGGACGCCAGCTCCATTCTGCCCAAATATCCCAACCAGACCATCTGGCCCTACACCGACATGGTGCAGCACCGCCTCTTCATGGTCAACGACATCCGCACCGGCTGGTGCCGCACGACGCCACTCTGGGGTCGCGGTCTGAGCCGACGCCTGACGGGCGCCGACGACCGTCTGCACGACTGCCGCGCGCGCACCGTCATCGAAGCCATCATGTGGCACGGCTACTCCAAGAAGTCGGATGCCTATGAGTCCACCGTGAAGTTCTACAATCTGCCCAAGGCCGACCGCGATGCCGTGGTGAAGTTCATCGAGGCGATTTAGAAAAGTTGAAGAGAGAGCCCCTCTCCCGTCTCCCCAAAGGGGAGAAGACCTAAGCGCCCGGTGCATTTCTCTCTCCTCTCTCCTCTTTCCTCTAAAATCTCTCCTCTGAAAAAGTTGAAAAGTTGAAAGATTGATAAAAACATCATGCTGAAAAAAACGCTGATAGCTTTATATATTGTGGTGGTGGCCGTCATGGCTGCCGCCACAATTGCTGAGAAATACCAGGGAACCGACTTCGTGGCCATGCACGTCTATGGCGCCTGGTGGTTCAGTGCCCTGTGGGCCCTGCTCACGGCCGTGGCCATAGCCTGGTTTCTCCGTCGCCGCGTGCGCCGGCTCTCCGCCGTGGTGCTCCATTTGTCGTTTGTGGTCATCCTTGCCGGTGCACTGCTGACCCACCTCACGGCCCACAGAGGCATGCTCCATCTGCGCACAGGCCAGACCACGAGCCGCTATCTCGTGGCCGACATCCGGGGCGTCCATGAGGAAGCACTGCCCTTCAGCGTGAGACTGGAACGCTTCAGCGTGAAACACCATGCCGGCACCATGGCCGCCGCCGACTATGAGTCGCACCTCATGATTAGCCACGGAGCAGACTCCGACCGCGTCGTCGTCAGCATGAACAACATCTATTCGCAGGGCGGCATCCGCCTCTATCAGAGCAGTTACGACGAAGACGGCCGCGGCAGCTATATGGCCGTGAACAGCGACCCCTGGGGCATTCCGCTCACCTATCTGGGCTACGCACTGCTCTTCATCGCCCTGGTGTGGATACTCATCGACCCCAAGGGAGCTTATCGGCAGGTGCTGCGGCAGCTGATGCAGGGCAGTGCCTGCGGGCTGCTCGTGCTGGCGGGCTCGCTCCTTGCCCCATCTGATGCCCGTGCCGACAACGTCGAAGCCATGCCTCCCACACTGCCCAAGGAGGTGGCCGCGGAGTTTGGCCGGCTCAACATGCTCTATAACGACCGCATTTGCCCCGTGCAGACCTATGCACTGGACTTCACCAAGAAGCTCTGTGGGAAGCGCCATTACCGCGGACTCACCGCCGAACAGGTGCTCACGGGATTCTTCCTCTGGCCCGACGAATGGAGCCGCGAGCCCATCATCAAGGTGAAGAACGCACAGCTGCGCCAGGCTCTGCAACTGAGCCCCATGAGCAGCGTGGGCAACTTCTTCAGCGAAGCAAAGGGCGGCTACATCGTAGGCCAGCTATTGCAGCAATACTATGGCGGACAGAACGACAAACTGCATCAGGAGGCCGCCAAGCTTGACGACCGCCTGCAGCTCGTGATGCAGTTGCGCGGAGGCACCCCCTTCCGCGTGTTCCCCTACAGCCATGCCGGCATCATCACATGGTATGCCCCCACAAGCCAGCTGCCAGCCCACATGGAGCCCGAGCGGAAACGCTACATTCAGGACATCTTCGGCATTCTCTATCAAGACGCCCACAACGGCAACTACAGCCGCACGACCGAAACCCTCAAGAAGATGCAGCAATATCAGCTGCGCTACGGAGGGCCGTCGATACCCTCGGCACGCCGCATTCAGGCCGAGCGCATCTACAACCGCTTCCCCTTTGCCACCATCCTCTTCATGGTCAACCTCACCATGGGATTCATCATGCTTCTGCTGACCATCGTCAGAATGGCACGCCCCAACAAAGGCCGGCACCCCGCCAGCACCAGGCTGGCCATCGGCATCTTCACCCTGTCGCTATTGGCACTGACCGCCTGCCTGGCCCTTCGCTGGACCATCACGGGCCACGTGCCCATGGCCAACGGCTACGAGACGATGCTCATCCTGGCCTGGTTCATCATGCTCATTGCTGCTGCCGCACGCCTCATGCTGCCACGCTCCGTAGGCACCATGCTGCTCTCCTTCGGATTCCTGTTGTCGGGATTTTTCCTGCTGGTGTCCCACATCAGTCAGATGGACCCACAGATAAGCCACATCATGCCCGTGCTCCAATCGCCATTGCTCACCATCCACGTGAGCGTCATCATGATGTCGTTCGCCCTGCTCTCGCTCACGTTCATCTGCGGACTGGTGGGAGTGGTGGTTGACCTCATGCAGAAAGCCCGCCAACAAGCGCCCGCCAGACTCATGCTCCTCTCCCAGCTTTTCCTCTACCCCGCACTCACCACCCTGGGCATCGGCATCTTCGTAGGTGCCATCTGGGCCAACGTCTCTTGGGGCACCTACTGGAGCTGGGACCCCAAGGAAGTGTGGGCCCTCATCACGTTCATGATCTACGCCGTGGCCGTTCACCATCGCTCGCTGCCCTGGCTGCGCCAGCCCAAGGCCTACCACACGTTCTGCATCCTGGCCTTCCTGAGCATCCTCATGACCTACTTCGGCGTGAACTATTTCCTTGGCGGCATGCATTCGTATGCGTAACGAAAAGCGAAGAGTGAAGAATTTCCTTCCGAGGCTCCATCCGCAGAGGGGATGGCGGTAGCAAATTCTTCACTCTTCACTTTTCACTCTTCATTCTTCACACTTCAATAAATACCAACTCCAAATAGTCTGTTAGAATTTTTTTTATTACCTTTGCAGCCATGAAAACCATCACACTGACAAATGCCTTTGCACAAATAGAGCAGTTCGAACTGCCCACAAGCCAGGTGGCCGAATATCATGTCATGATACATGTTACCGATGGATTGCTCCCATTTGACGAGCAACTACAGGCCATCGACAATGCCCTCACCCAACTGTCAGAAGGCCAGCTGCAAGGTGCCAAGCCCGTCTTCAAGCGTTATTTCCTCAGCGATGCCTACAATCAGGCACCGGCAGTAGAGTCGCTCGAGCTCGACTATAGCGACTATGCCCTCTCCATCATTCAGCAACCACCACTCGACGGCACCAAGATTGCCCTCTGGGTGTACATGATGACGGGGGTGGAAACGTGCGCCATGCCCAGCGGACTCTACGAAGTGCGCCATGGAGCCTATCGACATCTGTGGAACGCCAGCGCCAGCAATCTGGCCAAGAACTCGGAATATCAGACGCGACTGCTGCTCAACGAATATGTGATGCAACTGGCCAAGGAGGGATGCCGGCTGGCCGACAACTGCATCCGCACGTGGTTCTTCGTGAACGACGTGGACAACAACTACCCGGGAGTGGTGAAGGCCCGCAACCAGGTGTTCTTCACCCAGAACCTCACCGACGAGACCCACTTCATTGCCAGCACGGGCATCGGCGGCCGACAGGCCGACCCCCGCGTGGCTGCCCAGATGGACAACTATGCCATCGACGGCATCAGCCCGGCGCAGATACGCTATCTCTACGCACAGACCCACCTGAACCGCACCAGCGACTATGGCGTGAGCTTTGAGCGCGGCACGCGTGTAGACTATGGCGACCGCTGCCACGTCTTCATCTCGGGCACGGCCAGCATCAACAACAAGGGCGAAGTGGTGCACCCCAGCAACGTGGCCCTGCAGACCCGCCGCATGTGGGAGAACGTGGAGGCACTGCTCGGCGAAGCCGGATGCACGTTCGACGACGTGAAAGAAATGGTGGTCTATCTGCGCGACATGGCCGACTATCAGCACGTGAGCCGCCTCTTCGCCGAGCGCTTCCCCGAGAAGCCCTACGTCATTGTGCAGGCTTCCGTGTGCCGACCCGCCTGGCTCATCGAAATGGAATGCATGGCCATCAAAGAAGCCAGCAACCCGCAATTCCCTGCTCTGTAGTTTTATAGAGGAGAGAGGAGAGAGGAAAGAGGAGAGAGATATGATTATTCCGCAGAATGGACGCGAACAATACTTATCTCTCTCCTCTTTCCTCTCTCCTCTAAAAAGCTCTTTTCTCCTTTAATATCTAATCACTTTCCTTCCCTTCTTCACATAGATGCCTCGCGACTCGGGCAAACCGCTGAGCCGCTGCCCGGAAAGCGTAAACCACTCGGCCGACGGCTCTTCGGCAGCCTCACTGTGGCTGGTGACCCTGATGGCGGCTGCGTCGGGGCGCGGATAGACATCGTTGATGCCCTGCATGGCAGGCACGCCAAAGACCGTGAGCTTCGAGCGGTCGATGAGCGTCATGGTGCCCCGCGTGCCATTCTGGTTGGGCGAGTTGACGTCCCATGCCATGGCCACCATGCCGCCCAATTCCTTGCAGAGAGAATATAGCTCCCTATAGTGGGCACGGATGGAGGCATCGTGCTTCTCCTGACTCTCGCCGCTCTGCCCCGCCAGTTTGCGCCAGTTGGCTCCAAACTCCCCTATCACCACAGGATAGCCCTTGTCCACGAAGTTGGTTTTCATCTTCATCAGCTGACTTCTCATCTCGCTCTCCTCGCCCCATGTGGCATTGTGCTGCGAGCCGCTATGGTGGTTGCCGTTGCCCCAGTAGTAGAACACCTTTCCCCACGACTCATCTTTCTCCATGCCCCAGAACTGCCAGGGATTATAGTAGTGCACCTCTACGGCCAGCCTGCCGTCCACCACGTCGGTAGGCATCTTGCCCGCCATGAAGTTGCAGGTGTTGTCGATGTTAGTCGATGGTCCCTGTACCACCAGCACGCGGCGTTCGTTGTTGCCTCCCGTGGCGCGCACGGCGTCTACGAACGTCTGGTTATACTCCACCAGATTGTTGGTGGCCGCCTGGTCGCCAGCATTAGGCTCGTTGAGTCCGGCCAGCAGCAGGTGCTCGTCGTAGTCGCGAAATTCGGTGGCAATCTGCGTCCACAATTTTGTGAGCCGGGCCTTGTTGCCCGCTATGGTATTGGCATCGGTTTCGGCGATGTGCTCCTCAATCCATCCACCGTCCCAATGGTCGTTGAGCACCACGTAGAGGCCGCGGCCAATGCAATAGTCAACGATTTCCTTGACGCGCG
>CAMOPD010000078.1 GCA_946622085.1 uncultured Prevotellaceae bacterium
TGCTGCGCGACGCCAAGAAGCACGGCATCAAGTTCGGCATCTGGATTGAGCCCGAGATGACCAACAGCGTGAGCGAGCTCTACGAGAAGCATCCCGACTGGATTATCAAGGCTCCGCGGCGCGAGGCCGTGCTGGGACGCGGCGGCACGCAGCTCGTGCTCGACCTGTCGAATCCCAAGGTGCAGGACTTCGTGTTCGGCGTGGTGGACCAGCTGATGACGAAGTATCCCGAGATTGACTACATCAAGTGGGATGCCAACATGGCCATCATGAACCACGGCTCGCAATATCTGCCCATGAGCGACCAGAGCCATCTCTACATTGAGTATCATCGCGGACTGGAGAAAGTGTGCCAGCGCATACGCCAGAAGTATCCCGACCTCACCATCCAGGCATGCGCCAGCGGCGGCGGGCGTGCCAACTGGGGCGTGCTGCCCTGGTTCGACGAGTTCTGGGTGAGCGACAATACCGACGCCCTGCAGCGCATCTACATGCAGTGGGGAACGAGCTATTTCTTCCCCGCCATAGCCATGGCCAGCCACATCTCGGCGGCACCCAACCACACGGTGTATCGCACCACATCGCTCAAGATGCGCATCGACGTGGCCATGAGCGGCCGGCTGGGCATGGAGATTCAGCCCAAGAACATGACCGACGAGGAGAAAGCCCTCTGCCGCAACGCCATCAGCGAGTATAAGCGCATCCGACCCGTGGTGCAGTTTGGCGACATCTACCGTCTGCTCTCGCCCTACGACCACAAGGGGCTGGCCTCGCTCATGTACGTCAGCGAGCAGAAAGACCGCGCCGTGTTCTTCTGGTGGAAGACGGAGCAATTCCAGAATGAGCACCTGCCGCGCGTGAAGATGGCCGGGCTCGATGCCAACCGCATGTATAAGGTGCACGAGCTCAACCGCATAGACCGGAAGGCGTTCGACTGCGAGGGCCGTTCCTTCAGCGGGGCCTATCTGATGAACCACGGACTGGAAATGCCCTACACCCACGACGTGGACTGGGGAAAGAAGACCAACTGGTCGAGCCGTGTGCTGGAGCTCGAAGCCGAATAGGAGAACCCGACAATCAACGTAAAGGCCGGAAACCCGATGACAGGTTTCCGGCCTTTACGTGTATTTTTATGTATATATATATACCTCTATTCTCCCAGTCCGCTCATGCGGTTGGCAATCCACACCTCCATCTGCCCGGCTCCGCGGTGGTTCCAGGCGTAGTAGGGGATGAGCGTGAAGCGGGCATCGCGGGTGGTCAGCCGGCCGTCGGCATCATATCCCATGAGCTGTCCGCTGGTGGTAATGGCCTTCACGCCGTCGGCCACGTCGGGCTTGTCCTCCACGCTGAAGGCCGAGCGTTTGTTGAGCATGAAGCTGAAGATGTTCATCTGGGCATTGTCGGCAAACTCGGCGCAGTAGACCAGTGGGCCGCGCTCGATGGCCACCCGTCCGCGGTCGTCGGCCACGCGTTGGTTGGCCTTGATGGTGCGCACCGGCATATCGAAGTGTATGCTCACCACGTCGCCCTTCTTCCACTTTCTGCTGATGGGGAGATAGCCGTTCTGCAAGTCGCCTTCCACGCGTTTCCCGTTGATGGTCACTTCATAGCCTGCCGACACGTTGTCGCAGAAGGAATAGAGGTCGCTGGGCACCACCTGGCCTCGCGCCCATCCCGGGATGCGTATCATCATGCAGAACTCCTTGGCTTTGCTTTGCGCCACGCGGATGGTGATGTCGCCGTCCCAGGGATATTGGGTCGACTGCTCCAGTGTGACGTCCTTGCCGCCCACCTGTATGGTGGCGGTGTTGGCAGCAAAGAGGTTCACGTAGAGCTTAGCGTCGCGCACGCCGTAGATGTAGCCCGGCACCGAGGGGATGAATCGGCAGAGGTTGCTGGGGCAGCATGCACAGCCGAACCAGGGCTGGCGCGTGTTGGTGTTGTCGGCGTTGAACATGTATTTGCCGTCGGCCTGCAGGGGGTTGGGATAGAAGAAGCGTCCGCCGTCGACCGACATGCCGCTGATGACGCCGTTGTAGAGTGTGCGCTCCATGCAGTCGATGTACTGGGCCTCGCCGTGCAGGAGGAACATGCGGTGGAACAGATAGACCATGGAGATGGCGGCGCACGTCTCGTTGTAGGCCGTCAGGTTGGGCAGTTCGTAGTCGGCGCCGAAGGCCTCGCCCTCATGGCGTGCCCCCACGCCGCCAGTGATGTAGTATTTTCTTGAGATGATGTTCTGGCAAATCTTGTCGATGGCCTTGATGTAGGCCGAGTCGCCCGTGAGCGCGGCCACGTCGGCCATGCCGGCATACATGTATCCGGCTCTGACGGCATGTCCCCACGCCTCGGTCTGTTCCACCACGGGCTTGTCGCTCTGCGAGTAGATGTCGCGGCGCCCCGTCTTGCCTCGGTAGTCGAGCAGGAACTTGGCCTCGTCGAGATATTTCTTTTCGCCCGTGAGCACGTAGAGGCGTGCCAGCGCCATTTCGGCTATCTGGTGTCCGGGCACGATGCAAGCCTGTCCGGGGTTGGGTCCCACTTCGCGCACCACGCAGTCGGCATATCGGCGGGCAATGTTGAGGAATTTGTCGCTGCCCGTGGCCTGATAGTGTGCGCAGGCGGCATCGACCATGTGGCCCAGGTTGTAGAGTTCGTGGCTCAGGAAGTCTTCGGTTTCCCATCGCTTGCTGCCCGACCACTGGTGGGGCTTTGCGGGGTTGATGGTGCGTGCGGTGTAGAGATAGCCGTCGGGTTCCTGTGCGGCGGCCACGATGTCGAGCACGGAGTCGATGTAGGCCTTGAGCTTCTTGTCGGGAAACGTCTGCAGCACGTAGCTGGCGCCCTCGATGGTCTTGTAGACGTCAGTGTCGTCGAAGGAGAAGCCCATGAACTTCGGCACGTCGTATTCGTCGGTCTGCAGTCCTGCGTGTCCCGGGTGCTTCAGGGTGTAGGCCGCTTTCTCGAAGTTGCGGTATCGGCCTTCGCTCTGGCATTTGCTGAATGCCAGCGGGATGGTCACTTCGCGGGCCGCCTTGATGCGGTTGCCCCAGAAGGTGTTGGGAGTCATTTTCACGGCAGTAAACGGCACCTGCGTGATGGGGTAGCCGTTGCTCCTGGCGCCCGTTTTCTGGGCCGGAGCCTGCAAGCTTGCACATGCGGCAAGCATCATGAGCAAGAGGATTTTCTTCATTTTGCGTTGGTTTTATGGTTGTTTAATCTCATTTCCAGGGCCTTGTTTTCGGCAGCCTCCATGATTTCGCGTTCGCCGGGTCCCTTGTCGTTGATGCCGCAGAGGTGGAGAATGCCGTGGATGATGACGCGGTGCAGCTCCTCGTCGTAGTCCTTGCCGAAGAGCTCGGCGTTGCTCCTGACGGTGTCGAGCGAGATGACCAGGTCGCCGTTGAGCGTGTCGCCCTCGTCGTAGTCGAAGGTGATGATGTCGGTGTAGTAGTCGTGGCCCAGGTATTCCTGGTTCACTTCGAGTATGCGCTCATCGTTGACGAAGAGATAGCCCACTTCGCCCACTTTGCGCCCATAGGTGGCGGCCACGGCCTTGATCCATGCCGTGGTTTCGCGTTTTTTGATTTTAGGCATCGTGATGCCTTCAGCGTTGTATGTTATCATGTTGCTGGTTAATGGTTATTTGTGTGGCAGAAAATCATTCACGTCTACCCCGAAGTGCATCAGTTCGCGCACCATGGAGCTGCTGATGCTGGCCAGTTGAGGCTCGGCATAGAGCAGCAGCGTCTCTATGCCGCTGATGCGCCGGTTGATGTCGGCCATTTCGCGTTCATACTCAAAATCCTTGGCCGAGCGCACGCCCTTGACGATGAATCGTGCGCCCTCGGCGCGGGCAAAGTCTACGGCCAGCCCGTAGTAGGGTTTCACCTCGATGGCCGGCTCGTCGGCGTAGAGTTCGCTGATGGCCCTCATGCGCTCGGTGGCCGGCTGGAGCGAAGGCTTGTTCACATTGTCGCCCACTACGCCGATCACCAGTCGGTCGAACAAGGGCAGGGCACGCCTCACTATGCTGTCGTGCCCGATGGTGAAGGGGTCGAAACTCCCCACAAATACTCCTGTTTTCATATTGCAAAAATAATGTAAAAAACTGAGTATGCGAGCGAAAAGCCCATTTATTTTCTTTCTTAGTCGGTTTTTTGCACTATCTTTGCAGCCATGAACAACATGACTCTTTCTGACTTTGAAATCATGGCCCCCGTGGGGTCGCGCGACTCGCTGGCTGCGGCCATCAAGGCCGGTGCCGGTTCGGTGTATTTCGGCATCGGTCAGCTCAACATGCGCTCCCATTCGGCCAATCACTTCACCATCAGCGACTTGCAGGAGATAGCGGCCCTCTGCCGCGAGCACGCCATCAAGAGTTATCTCACCGTGAACACCATCATCTACGACGCCGACATGGACACCATGCGCCAGATTTGCGATGCCGCCCGCGAGGCCGGCATCTCGGCCGTCATTGCCAGCGACGTGGCCGTGATGACCTATTGCCGGCAGATAGGCCTCGAGGTGCATCTCTCCACCCAGCTGAACATCTCCAACGTGGAGGCCCTGCGCTTCTACGCCCAGTTTGCCGACGTGGTGGTGCTGGCACGCGAGCTCAATCTCGACCAGGTGGCCTATATTCACCGCCAGATAGCCGAGCAAGACATTCGCGGGCCGAGGGGCGAGCTGGTGAGAATCGAGATGTTCTGCCACGGAGCCCTGTGCATGGCCGTCAGCGGCAAGTGCTACATGAGCCTGCACGATGCCAACCGCTCGGCCAACCGCGGCGAGTGCATACAGATATGCCGCCGTTCCTACATCCTGACCGATGCCGAGACGGGCAACGAGATAGAGGTGGACAACAAATACCTCATGAGCCCCAAGGACCTGAAGACCGTGCGCTTCATCGACCGCATGATGCAGGCCGGCGTCAGCGTGTTCAAGATTGAAGGGCGAGCCCGCGGGCCCGAATACGTGAGCACCGTGGTGAGCTGCTATCGTGAAGCCATGGCGGCAGTGCTCGACGGCACGTTCACCGAGGAGCGCAAGGACGAGTGGGACCGCCGGCTGGCCACCGTCTTCAACCGTGGCTTCTGGGACGGCTACTATCAGGGGCAGCGCCTCGGCGAGTGGAACAAGAACTACGGTTCGAACGCCACCGACAGAAAGCAGCTCGTGGGCAAGGTGGTGAAATACTTCTCACGCCTCGGCGTGGCCGAAGTGGCCGTCGAGGCCAGCACCTTCAGCCTGGGCGACCGCCTGCTCATCACCGGCCCCACCACCGGAGCCCTGTGGCTCACGGCCAGCGAGATTCGCTATGAGCTGCAACCCGTCGGCACGGCCTTGCAACGGCAGCACGTCTCTATTCCCGTGCCCGAGAAAGTGCGCCCCAACGACAAGCTCTTCAAGCTGGTGGAAAGCAAGCCCGAAGAGAAGTGAAGCTACTCTGACTTTCATCAAGCAATATCGACCAACAATCATGACAATCAACGAAACACAAGACGAAATCATCGGCGAATTCAGTTCGCTCGACGACTGGATGGACCGCTATCAGCTGCTCATCGACTTGGGCAGCGAGCTGCCTCCACTGGACGAGAAATTTAAAACCGAGCAGAACCTCATCGACGGCTGCCAGAGCCGCGTGTGGCTGCAGGCCGACCTCAACGACGGACTCATGGAGCTGCAGGCCGACAGCGACGCGCTCATCGTGCGCGGCATCGTGGCCCTGCTCGTGCGCGTGCTCAGCGGCCATACGCCCCAGCAGATTCTCGATGCCCAGCTCTACTTCATCGACGAGATAGGTCTGCGCGACCATCTCTCGCCCACGCGCTCCAACGGACTACTGGCCATGATCAGGCAGATACACGCCTACGCCCTGGCCTTCAACAACTGATTCTTCACCATGCGCAAACTGCGAACCATAGAAATGCACCGGCTCACCGCCGACGAGTTCCGGGCGGCACCGAAGATGCCGCTCATCGTCGTGCTCGACGACGTGCGCTCCCTCCACAACGTGGGCTCCGTGTTCCGCACGTGCGACGCCTTCCGCGCTCAGGCCATCTATCTCTGCGGCATCACTGCCACGCCGCCCAGCAACGACATCCACAAGACGGCCCTCGGAGCCGAAGACAGCGTGGCATGGCAATATTTCCCCTCGGCCGACGAAGCCGTGGCCGAGCTCCATCGGCAGGGCTACACCGTCTACAGCGTGGAGCAGGCCGAAGGCTCCACCGCCCTGCAGCAGCTCAGCGTGGCCTGTGACGGCGCTGCCGCCAAATGCGCCATCGTGCTGGGCAACGAGGTGAAGGGCGTGCGCCAGAGCGTGGTCGATGCCAGCGACGGCTGCATAGAGATTCCGCAGTTTGGCACCAAGCACAGTCTCAACGTCTCCGTGGCAGCAGGCATCGTGGTGTGGGAAATGGCCCGCCGCCTGCTCTTAACCTCCCAACCATGAAACACCCCTCTTGGCAGTCTTTCCTCGTGGCCTGGATGCTGGGCCTCGCCCTCATGACCGCTGCGCCAGCCCAGGCGCAGCCGGCGGCCGACTCCCTGTCCATGGCCGACCCCTCCACCTCCTTCAGCGCCCGCCAGCTCATCATTCCTGCCGCCCTCATCACGATAGGAGGATTCGGCGTGAGCAACGGCTGGCTGGAGCACGTGAACCACGGCGTGAAGAACCGCATGGCCCGCCTTCGCTCCGACCACCACATGCCTGCCGACAGCTATCTGCGCTTCCTGCCCGCCGCCGCCAACGTGGCACTCTCGGCCACAGGGCTGCCCGCACGCCACTCGCTGCGCCAGCGACTGCTCCTCACGGCCACCGCCACCGCGGCCATGGCCGTCATGGCAGAAGGCGCCAAGCGCACCGTGCACGAACGTCGGCCCGACAACAGCGACCGCCGCTCGTTCCCCTCGGGCCACGCGGCAACAGCCTTCATGGGCGCCGAGCTCGTGCGCTCAGACTATGGCACGGGGGTGGGCATTGCCGCCTATTCCGTGGCAACACTCGTGGCCGCCATGCGACTCTACAACGAGCGCCATTGGCTCAACGACGTGCTGGCCGGAGCGGGCATCGGCATCCTGTCAGCCCGCATGGCCTACTGGCTGCTGCCCCTCGAGCAGCGGCTACTGGGATGGAACGACCAGTCGGCTGCGGCAGCCGTAGTGCCCACCTATGAGCCTCAGACGCAGTCGCTGGGATTCTCCGTAGCGCTGGCCTTCTGAAAAGTTGAAAAGTTGAAAAATTGAAAAGGTGAAAAAGGTGAAAAAGGTGAAGCAATTCTTCACTTTTCATTCTTCATTCATCACTATATCATATCACGCATACTATGAAAATCACCCTTGCCCCAGGCAGGGCTATGAGCTGCTGCCTACTCTTCTTTTTTACACTCATTCCCCATGTCCATGCCCAGAGCAGCCAGCACGACTGGGAAACGCTGTTCCAGCAACTGTGCACGCAGGAAGATGCCGAGTCTGACACGTGGGAACAGGCTTTCGACCACCTGAGCGAACTGGCCGAACACCCCTTCAACATCAACACCGCCACGCGCGAACAGCTCGAAGAGCTGCCTTTCCTCTCGGCCCAGCAGGTGGAAGACATCTGCTATTGGCTCTATCGCTATGCCCCCATGCGCTCCATGGGCGAGCTGGCCATGATCGAAACGCTCGACCCCCTGCGCCGCGAGCTGCTCAGCTGCTTCGTCTACCTGGGCGACGCAGGGCAGACCACAGAGCCGTTCAGCCTGGCCAAACTGCTGCGCGGCGGCAAGCACGACGTGCTCTTTACGGCCAAGGTGCCCTTCTACGAGCGGCAGGGCGACGAGAACGGCTATCTGGGCTATCCCTACCGCCACACCACGCGCTACCAGTTCTCCAACGGCCAGCGGCTGAAGATGGGCCTGGTGGGAGCGCAGGATGCGGGCGAGCCCTTCCTGGCCCATCGCAACAAGGCGGGCTATGACTTCTACTCCTTTTACTTCCTGGCCCGAGGCATGGGGCGTGTCAAGACCCTCGTGCTGGGCCGATACCGGCTGAAGATGGGCATGGGGCTCGTGGTGAACAACGACTTCATGCTGGGCAAACTGGCTTCGCTGGCCACGCTGGGCCGCAACAGCCAGCGACTCAGTGCCCACTCCTCGCGCTCGGAGAGCAATTATCTGCAGGGGGCAGCGGCCACCCTGGCACTGACCGGCAACCTCGACTTGAACCTCTTTGCCTCGTGCCGCCAGATAGACGCTACGCTGAACAAGGACGACGGCAGCGTGGCCACCATCCTGAAGAGCGGATACCACCGCACGCAGAGCGAGATGGACCGCCGCAACAACACCACCCAGACCCTCGGCGGCGCCAACTTGCGCTGGCAGGGCGGCGGCCTGCACGTGGGGCTGACGGCCATGGGCATGGCCCTGAGCCGCACGCTCAGTCCCGACGACGGCACCCTCTACCGCCGCTACTGGCCCCGTGGGCGCCGCTTCTGGAACGCCTCGGTGGACTACGGATATCAGAACCATCGGTTCACCCTGAGCGGAGAGACGGCCACCGGCGACAGCCATGCCTGGGCCACGCTCAACACCCTGAGCTGCCGACTCACCGACCGGCTCGATGCGCTCGTCGTGCAGCGATTCTATTCCTATCGCTACTATGCGCTGCTGGCCCGCAGCTTCTCCGACGGCGGCAGCGTGCAGAACGAAAGCGGACTCTACGCCGGACTGACGTGGCGGCCCGCCCCGCGATGGAGCCTGCAGGCCTATGCCGACTATGCCCACTACGCCTGGGCCCGCTATGGAGTGTCGCGGCCATCGCATGCGTGGGACGCCATGACCATCATGGCCTATCGGCAGAAGCAGTTCTCGCTGACTGCACGCCTGCGCGTGCGCCAGCGCCAGAAAGACAATGAGGACAAAACGGCCCTCGAAAGCCGATGGGAGCAGCGGGCGCGACTCGCGGCCGACTATGAGGGGCGGCAATGGAGCACCAGGACGCAGGCCGACATGGCCCACGTGGGCAGTGAGCAGGGATGGATGGTGAGCCAGAATGTGGGCGTGCGCCTGGGCCGGCAGTGGCGGCTCAACGCCCTCGTGGCGTGGTTTAAGACCGATGGCAACGATGCGCGCATCTACACCTACGAGCGAGGCATGCTTCATGCCTATTCGTTCCCCTCGTTTGCCGGACATGGCATGCGCTGGGCCCTGCTCGGCAGAGCCGACCTGAGCAAGCGCCTCATGCTGATGGGCAAGCTCTCCACCACTCACTATTTCGACCGCCACGTCATCGGCAGCTCACTTCAGCAAATCAATTCCTCCAGCATGACCGACCTGGAGATGCAGCTGAAATGGCGCTTCTGAATGGAGGCGGAGGGCAGGTCAGCCTCGGCGCGAGAGAGGGGGAAATTAATTCTGAAAAATATTTACAAAATGCGGCCGTCCGTTTCCAAGACGATGAGTAAGCACGCCACTTACGATGAGTAAATGGCGTGCTTACTCATCGTAAGTGGCGTGCTTACTCATCGTAAATGGCGTGCTTACTCAGAGCAAAAAATAAGCGTCTTTTTATTGACCTGATTATCAGGCATTTACGTGATCGGCTGGTTTCCCCCGAATTTTCCAGCCATTCTCTCAACGCAAAAGTTTGAATTTTCTTTACAAAAGCCACTTCCACCAACGCCCTTTTGAGCTCCGCCAGAGACCTGCAGCGACACGGAAACAGCAGCCCACCTGGCAGTCGCCGCGGCGCGTCACTACAGAGCGTAGAGTGGCGCCTCTGGTTTCTCCTGCCGATAGCAGGGGCACTTGGGGCGAGCGCGAATATTCAATAGTCGGTATTGCAGGCCCAACCGTGTATAATGCCCCTGTTCTCTTCATATACTTTCAAGATAGAAGTGCAATTTCTTGGAGTAGAAAATAGACATCCCTCT
>CAMOPD010000079.1 GCA_946622085.1 uncultured Prevotellaceae bacterium
ATGCGGTAGTTTCCGCTGAGGTGCATGAAGGCGAAGAGGCGCAGCAGGCCGTCGTAGTAGGCGTCGAAGTAGCCGTCGTCGAAAGGCTCATGGCGGGCGTTCCACAGGGCATCTACAAACTCGCGGCTCTTGTCGTGGGAGCACATGATGGAGGCTGCAGCCGAGGTGGCCACGAGGCCGATGCTATGGCGCAGCTTGCGGAATCCGCCGGCCTGGAGAATCTCGTCGTCAGCGGGCAACGTGCCGTCAATGCGATATTGATCGACAAAGGTGTTGACGCCCTGCGAATAGAGGAAATTCTGTATGCGCTCGCCATACTGCTGCTGCCACTCACGGTCGGCGCAGCTCCACTCGTAGTCGAGCGCAATGTTCATGGGCACGCGCCAGGAGTCGTAGCGGAAGTTGGCGCTGCCGTTGCGGCGTCCGCCCCACCCCGGCATGAGCGTGCCGTCGAAGTTGCACATGTCGGGGTTGAGCCCCGTCTGGGGATGAGTGGCCTTATGCAGGAAGGCACGCGAGGCCTCGGCGCACTGACGCCACAGGTCGGCATGGCCGTCGTCGGCCCATCGGGCCCACACCTCATAGAAGGCGGGAATGTGGTAGCTGGGGTCGGTGAAGCGGTTGCCGAAGCCGTCGGGCGTGAAGGTGATGAGATGGGTTGTGGGGTCGATGAGATACATCTTCTGGGGGCCCGTCGGTTGCGGCCCAAAGGCGCCGAATCCCTGCGGTTTTTCGGGCTCATATTCACGCGGCATGATGGAGCGCAGGATGTGCTGGGCCTCGGCCTTATAGTTGATGCCGGTGTCGTTGCCCCACCGGTTGGAGGCAAAGAGGAGCGCGGTGATGTAGTAGAGCTCGCCGTCGCTGGCAGCGCCCTGTGCGTTGCGCGTGCCGTCGGTCTTGCAGCTCCAGGCGAAATAGCCTTCGCGCGGTCCCGACTGATGCTGCATGTAGCGCTTGCTCCATCGCCACAGACGGTCGAAGATGTCTTTCTCGCCCATCTGCACGGCTATCATCATGCCGTAGGACATGCCTTCGGTGCGGGCATCGTGGTTTTTCACGTCGGAAACGTAGCCCATGGTGTCGCCCACCTCGAAATACACTTTGTTGGGGCCGCGAAACACGTCGTTGAACACTTCGCGCAGCTTGGCGTCAACGGCAGCGGCTTCGTAGCCCATCTCGACAAAGAGGTTGCGGTATTGGCGGGTTTCAAACGCGCCCTTGGTCCAGGGCGTAAAGGCTTGGGCTGACATGCCAAGGGCAGCCAGGAAAACGATGATAAGAGTTCTTTTCATGTTGGAAATTTGATAGACTTTGTCATTGTGGGTGCAAAGATAGGACTTCTCGTGAGAAATGACAAACGGATATGTAACAGATGATATTCGCAGTGTTACAATTAGGGAGCTGGAGGAGCCCCTCTCCCGTCTCCCCAAAGGGGAGAAGACCTAAGCGCCCAACGCCATTATTATCGTGGGTGCGGGGGTACGTTTTATTCGTGGGTGCGTGGGTACGAAGGTACGAGATGTGTATCGAGCGCTTGAAGCATATCTCGCACCCACGTACCCTCGCACCCACGCACCTACGAACAAATTGCAAATTGTAAAAAGTCGAAGTCTATATATAAGAAGTCCGCCCAACGACGCTGAGAGGCGCGTTGGGCGGACGTGGATATTGTGTTTATACCTATTGAAAGAAGAAGCGATGTTTACTTGAAGAGCAGCTGTGCCATGTGGTAGAGGCTGCGGCGCCACGTGAGGAACTCGTGGGCTGTGCCCTCTGAGATGAATCCGTGGGCATTGAAGCCGGCAGCCTTGAGGGCCTCAACCGACTTGTTGATGCCGTCGGGATTCTCCTTGCTGCCACAACTCTCGAAGATGACGCGCACCTGGCTCTTGTCCTTTATTTCGTCGGGCATGTAGGCGCCGCCACTGAGCAGTCCCCAATAGCCGAAGACCTCGGGACGGCGCAGGGTGATGAGCTTGGTCTCCATGCCGCCCATGGAGAGTCCGGCCATGGCGCGGCTCCACTTGTTGGCCTTGGTGAGGAAGTTCTTGTCGATGAAGGGAACGAGCTCGTCGACGAGCAGCGTCTCAAATTCGCGGGCTTCAAACTGCCGGATGGTTCCGAACTTGATGTCGTTGGTCAGTCCGTAGGCCATGACAATGATGAAGGGCTTGATTTTGCCGTCGGCAATGAGATTGTCCATGATGAGTCCGGCGTGTCCCTGCTTCGACCAGCTGGTTTCGTTCTCGCCCCATCCGTGTTGCAGATAGAGCACGGGGAAGCGCTCCTGCTTGCCCTTGACCAGTTTGCCGTAGGTGGGGGGCAGATAGACCATGGCGCGCTGCATGCCGCCGGTGCTGGGTGACGGGAAGAGCACTTCCTGGATGGCTCCGTGGGGAATGTTCTGACGGCAGGCATAGAAGTCCTGGTCGGGAGCGGGAATCTCGATGCCGCTCTCCCAACGGCAGGAGCCGAAGTAGTTGTGGGTGCCGGGGTCGTTGACCACGCCGCCGTCGATGGTCAGGTGGTAGTAGTGGAAGCCGGGGTCCATGGGGCCTTCGGTGGTGCCTGTCCACACGCCGTCCTTATCCTTGCGCAGCACGGTGCCGCCGCGTCCGCCCAGACCGAGGCTCACGATGACCGACTTGGCGTCGGGGGCCTCAACGCGGAAGCGGGCATAGCCCTGAGAGTTGACCATGGGATACTGCTGTCCGGGCTGGTTCATGGAGTTGGGGCGGAAGTCTTCCTTGATTTCGGCGTTCTCAAGAGCGGGGTTGAAATCGCGGATGACGAAGTAGGAGTTCTTGGGATTGTAGTTCTCGTCGAAGGGCAGCGGATGGTTGTTCAGTCCGAGCCACGAGTCTTTGTCGCCCAGGTTCCAGAAGGTGACGCAGTCGATGACGTCCTTGTGCTTGCGCAGGATTTTGAAGAGGCGGTTGTACTGGTCGGCCTGTAGGGTCTGGATGTAGGGAGCCTGCGGCTTGGCCTCGCCGCGCGAGAAGCGCAGCTGTCCGCCCATCTCGGTGTTGGTGCGCAGGTCGAGCTCGGTGATGTGGATGTGCTTCACCAACTCGGAATACTTGGTGATGGCGGCATCGATGTCTTCCTCCGAGGGGCCGTAGATGTTGTAGTGGCCCTGCATGCCGATGCCCGTGATGGGCACGCCCTGCTGCTGCATCTTCTTCACCATGTTGTAGATGCGGTCGCGCTTGCCGGGGTCGCACTCGTTGTAGTCGTTGTAGAAGAGGATGGCATTGGGGTCGGCCTCATGGGCAAACTCGAAGGCCTTGGCTATGAACTCATCGCCGCAAAGCTGGAAGTGGCGGCTCTCGCGATAGGGGTTGGCAGGCCGGCCGGGGAAGGAGAAGGCCTGGTCGGCCATGGCCTCGTTGACCACGTCCCAGGCGTAGACCACGTCCTTATAGCGATTGACAACGGTGTGGATGTGCTCGCGCAGACGCTTGTAGAACACTTCCTTCTTCACGGGCTTGCCTTTCTTGTCGACAAACATCCAGTCGGCAAACTGGGAGTGCCAGCACAGGCAGTGGCCGCGCATCTTGATGCCATTCTGGCGGCAGAAGTTGGCAATGCTGTCGGCGGCTCCCCAGTGCCACTCGCCCTCCCTGGGCTGCAGCATGCCGGGCTTCATGTCGTTCTCGGCGGTGACGCTGTTGAACTCCTGGCACACGAGAGCGGCCTGCTCGGGGACGGAGACGTTGAATTTGTTGACTGCTACTCCAATCTTGAAGTAGTCTTGATAGGCTTCCTTCAGGGCTGGATTGCCGGCTTTGGGTTGCGGCCTCATGAATCCTTGCGCCTGAACGCTGGCTACGCCCGAGGCCGCAATCAGCAGGGCCAGGGCAAATCGGGAAAATCTTTTCATTGCGTTACTTTGAATATCTGTTTACGTTTTGTGTGAAAAATCCAATGCTTCACTGCTTGAATAGCTTCGGGACAAACTGCCGAAGTCCGCGACGCCAGGTGAGCCACTCGTGGTCGGTGCCTGTGGACTCATAGTATTGGGCATTGATGCCCATGGCATTGAGATCGTCTACCATTTTCTTGGTGCCGAACATTTTGTCCATTCCCTCGGTGCCGCTCATCATGAAGAGGCAGTGCATCTGCTTGTTGAACTCGTCGGGACGGGTGAACACGCCGTTGTAGGCCGACTTCAGGTCGAGGCCGAAGATGGCTCCGCTGAACGTGCCCATCCAGGCAAATTTGTCCATATGGGTCAGCACCACGTCGAAAGTCTGATGGCCACCCCACGAGAGTCCGGCCATGGCGCGGTGGTCGCGGTCGGTGAGTGTGCGGAAGTTGCCGTCGACGTAGGGGATGAGGTCGCCCAGAAGCACGTCGTAGAAGCTGTTGCCGTAGGTGCTCATGCCCTGGCGGTTGTCGCCGCCCTGGAAGGGGGCCTTGATGTCGCCGCTCTCCATGACCACAATCATGGGCACGGCCTCGCCCTGGTGGATGAGATTATCCATGATGTGCTGCATGTGGCCTTGCTTGCTCCAGCCAGTCTCGTCTTCGCCCATGCCATGCTGCAGATAGAGCACGGGATAGCGTTTCTTGGCATTCTTCTTCAGCTCATATTCGGCAGGCGTATAGACCATGGCATGGCGCCACTCGTTCTTGGCCTTGGAGAAATAGTAGAGGCTGCGCACCTGGCCCTGCGGCACGCCCTGTTGCGGACGATAGTAATTGCCCTCGCTGCCCTCGGGAATCTCTATGCCGCCCGCCTGGCGGTTGCACCCGAAGAAGGTTTCGGTGGCGGGGTCGATGACGTTCACGCCACCTATATTAATAAAGTAATAGTGGAAGCCCACGACGAGCGGGTCGGTCACGGCGCACCAGATGCCCTGCTCGTCGCGGCGCATGTCGTATTTCTTGCCGCAGATGTCTACCTGCACCCGGTGGGCTTCGGGGGCATTGACGCGGAAGTAGGCGCGGCGCTCGCTGTCAATCTTAGGGAAGGCGTTGCCGGGAACGGTGGTCTCGGCCACCACGGCGTCGGCGGGAACAGCGAACGGCGAGCGCACCTGATAGCCCATCAGGGCCAGCATCTTCTCGCCGTAGCGGCGGCCCAGCTCACGATAGCCGGCAGCATCGAAATGAAGCTTGTCGGGGCCATTGGTGCAACCTGTTGAGGACACCACATGAGCCGTGTGGAGCGTCTTGGGCAATTCGTCGATGAGCTTGTTCATGGCAATGCACTGGCCCTCGCCGTTGGCCTGCACCACCTCGCCAGCCAGCAGGGGCACCTCCTCGGGCTTCAGCTGCAAGTCGCCGAGCAGATGGTCGTAGACGCTCTGCACCTTCTGCGCCCAGTCGGCCTCGCCGGTGTTCGATTCGCCCTGATGCATGAGCACGCCTTTGATGACTCCGTCTTGCTGGGCCTTACGGGCCAGGTCGACCAGGCGCTTATAGGGGTTGTTGCCATAGGCTTCGAGCATGCCCTTCATCCATCCGGGAGCCGTCTTGACGTATTCGGCTATCTTGTCGGGCATGAAGCCTTCGATGCGGATGCCGCCAATGGCCACATGGATGACGCCCACGCGGATGTTCTCGGGCAACGTCTCTATCATGGTGCGGCCAAAATAGTCGGCCGGAGTGAGACCGTTGTTGGGGCGACAAAGCGGGGGCACGGCCTCGGTCCACTCGCCCATCTTGCGGCCTCGCTGAGGGTCATCAACGGCGGGCATGAGCAGGAATCGCGGTCCGGGGCTCTTCAGGTCTTCAGCCTCGGGCCGGGCAGCTCCCTCCATATTCGACTGTCCGAAACAAAGGAAAATATAGAAATTGGGGTCTACAGCTGCGCTGAGCTTAAGTAATGGTAGTGATAATAGTGCAGTTAGAAGCACAAACTTGAGTGATTGTTTCATTTTCTCTATTTTTGTTGGTTGGTTAGTTGTCGGCAAAGATAAAAATAAATGGGCAGACGGAGTTTCCTTCATGTTTCAACTTTATTTCAAGATGTATCTTCGCAGAGAAATAGCGGTGGAAAGCACCTTTGAGGCACAAAACGAAGCCGACAAGAACTCGGAGGGGGGATTCGCCACGACGCTTTCCACGCATATTGATATATTGATACTGGCTGCGCTACCGTTCTCTCACCGCTCTCCCCAAAACCAGAAAGAGCCCGGACTTTCACAAGCCCGGACTCCCAAAACAATGTAAAGTCGTAAAAATGACCCTTGGGTCATTTGGGGTTACTTCCCGCTCAGACCGTCGGCAAAGCCGGCATAGGTGTGCTTGCGGTAGTAGTTCTGATCCCACAGACCGATTGGCTCGTTGGCACGCCAACCGCTGCCTGCAGGACTGTCGGTAGCAGCCCACTGGGTGATGCCCCACTGCTGGGCCACGGGAACAGTATTCAGGTATTCCTGGATAATCCATTTGTAGAAGTCGGCCATGGCATGGTGCTGCTCTTCGGTCACGTCGGGTGTGTTCACCTTATTGCCGTCGGCATCAACCAATCCCATATCGAGCTCGCTCACGCGCACCAGCTTGCCGGTGGCAGCCATGAGCTTGAACATGTTGGTGATGGCAGCCTTCTTCTTCTCCTGAGTCTGCGGATTCATGTAGCACGAGATGTGCATCTGGGTACCGAGACCGTCGATCTTGGTCACTCCGTCGGCCTCCCAACGCTCAACCCACTTGATGAGACTCTTCAGCTTGCCGTTGTCGTCCCAGTCGCTCTCCAGATTGTAGTCGTTGACAAAGAGCTTCAGGTCGTTGCCGCCATACTTGCGGGCCAGACCAACCACATAGCGCACGTAGTCGAGGTCGCCCAGATAGTCTTGCCAGAAGAAGTTGTTCTCATCGCCATTGGCATGTTGCAGGGCATAGACGCCCTCGCTGTCGGGATTGCCGCCAGAGATGGCCTCATTGACAACATCCCAGCCTTTGACGAGCACTTCGCCGGCATCGTTCTTGCAAGCCTCCATCATGCCGCTGACCCACTTGTCCATAGCCCACATGAGGGTGTCGCGTTTCTCCTCGGGTGTCAGAGGAATGCCACCGCCCGTGCTCTCCTTCTCTACTTCAAAGACAACATTGTCGAAGTAGAACTTGGTCTTCTTCTTGTTCTTGGCCAGGTTGAAGGCAATGGTGTGCATGCCGGCTCCGCCAGCCATGTTGCCGTCTACGGTCACTTCCTTGTCCCAGTGTTGCCAGTTGGTGGTGAAGTGGGGCGAGCCGATGCATGCCCAGTGCTGATAAGCACCTGGCTCATTGTGAGCCTGTGTGTCGGCATCGCCTTCCTGGTCGGCACGATAGTCGAACTGTACATGAATCTTGGTGCCTTCGAGCAGAGCATCGGGCACGCGGATGAAGAACTGGGTATCCCAATCCTGGGCAGGATTGTCTTCCGACTGCAGCATGATGCCTCGCGTGCCATCCTTACCCACGCCATCATAGATGGTAGAGGCATGCGGACCGCCCGTAGAGGGTTCTGTGGTGAAGAAGCAGCTCACGTCGTCGCCTTCCATATCGCCATTAGCAACGATGTTCTCCCAGTACTTAACCGGTCCGGCAGCAGCCTGGATGAGTGCCTCCCACGACATGTCGTCGAAGTAGTAGTTGTTGGCAGCCTTGTCTACGTTCAGATTGAACGCGATGGAGAGCATACCGTTTCCGCCAGCCTGGTCGGCAGAGATTTCGCCTTCGTAGGTCACTTCCTTCCACTCGGTGGTGAAGTTATAGTTGCCGGCCAGCATGGTCCAGTGGATATAGGCACCTGGAGCTGCATGAGCCTGCAGCGAAGCGCTGGCAGCTCTGTCGGCACGAATCTTCATCTTGAAGCGGAACTTATCGCCGGCCAGCCATGTGTGGTTGGGCGTGTAGATGAAGAACTGCGTATCCCAGTCTTGGGCGGGGTTGTCAACAGAGTGAACCACGATACCGCGCGAACCATCTACGCCCACGCCGTCGGTGATGCGGTTGACATCGGCCTGACCGGGCTCACGCACCACGAAGTTGCCAGCATCGGCACCCTCGAGGTCGCCATTGGTGAGCTGCTCCACCCAAGTGTCAACCTTGGGAGCATTGGGGTCAACGGGCACGGGCTTGTCGGCCATGAGCGACGTAAGCCACTTCACGGGCTGCTGTGAATGCCAAGCCAGGGTGTGGCCATAGACACTCAGTCCGGCAGCAGTAGCTTCGTTGACATACGACTCAACAGTGGCAAAGTTCATGGAGCCCTTGTCGTCGACACACGAAGCCATCTTCATGGCGTTGCCGGCAACGGTCTCGGTGAAGTTTACATTGGTCACTACGTAGGTCACGCCCTGATTGGCATAATCAGCAGCATCGGTACCTACGCCCAACTTGAAGTTGGGATATTTGGAGAGATCGACATAGTCCTTGAGCGCCTTGTATTCGCTCAGGTAGGCGTACTGTTCCGTCTTATCGGGACGTCCCACCTGGAAATTCCTGTCGAACTCATCGGCACAAGAAGCCAGCAATGTGGCTGCGAGTGCTAATATGATATATTGCTTTTTCATTGTTACCAATTTTTAGCGATTACTTACTATAAACAGGTGTGAACTCCTCGATGGTTACGCCACTGCGCTGCCAAACCATCTTTTCGTGGGTTGACCAAGAATGGCCATTGCCGAAATCGACAGTGTAGTTAAGTTCCATACCGTCGCGATCTTTGTTGCCCCAGGCCTTCTTCTCGCTGTTGTCGCCCCAAGAGCCGTTGCCAGAAGCAGTGACACCAGGAGTGAGCGAGGAGATGGTGCAATTGTCGCCATTGAAGGTGAGCAGGAGCTCAGCGGTGTAGAGCTGGTCACCGTCCTGATAGGTCACATCATAAGTACATGAAGTGAGCGAACGGGTCTTAATCTGCACCGTCTGGGCATGTTCGATGTCGTCAGTAGATGTGGAGTGATGAGTGAGCCACCATCCAGAATACTTGTTCTGGAACTTCACGCAGTAGAGCACATAGTCCTTGGGCTGAACGTCCCACACCGACTCGTCGCAACGCGAACCGGAGAAGCCTTCGAGCAGCCGTCCGTCGAGGATTCTGCCGAAACCGCTCTGGCTGGTCATCACCAGAGGAATGACGTAGGTATTCTTCACGGCATCGGGGTCGCTGAAGAAAGCATCGGAGAGCTGAACTTCCGTCGTGCCATTCATCGTGCCCTTGAAATCAAGGCTGGTGGTAGACAACTGATAATAGTTGGCTGGCATGGCCTTGACGGGTGTGCCGTCTTCGAAGGTGAGGCCGTCGACAAGACTATTGTCGACCATCACCTGTACAGAGCCATTGGAGCCGCTGTAGGAGCCTCCGAAGGTGGCCTTGATCTGGCACTTGTGAGCCTGGTCGAGCGACGTGTCGTACTCGTCATCACCCAGCACGATGGTGCGCACGGGATACTGATAGGCGAAGTAGACGGTGGTTCCCTCTTCGTAGTCGGGGAACTCAATGTCGCCATTCTTGCAAGACCAGAGTGCACAGAAAAGACCTATGCCACAGATGAGCTTCAAAATATTACGTTTCATAATCTTTATTCGTTTTTAGTTTTACATTGTTTTTTATCTCCAGCCGTCGTTCTGCTGCAGTTGATTATACTTCATCAGTTCCGAATAAGGAATAGGACCATAGTACATGTAGTCTTGGTAATTGCGCTTCTCAACGGTGAAATACTCGTAGTTGAAGCCGCTTCCAGTGGTCGTGATCTTCACGCCCCTGGCATCTTCATTGAGGTTGGCGTTCCAACGGCGCAGATCCCAGAAGCGATGGCCCTCGAAGCAGAGCTCCAGACGGCGCTCGTTGCGGATGAGTTCGCGCATCTTCTCCTTGCTCTGGGCGCACTCCTCGAG
>CAMOPD010000080.1 GCA_946622085.1 uncultured Prevotellaceae bacterium
ACGAGTTTGTTGCGGTTGGCATAGAGGTTGATGCCGGCTTCCCAGTTCCATCCGTTCTTATTGTCGATGATGATGCCGTTGAGCGTCAGCTCGAAGCCCTTGTTCTCGGTCTTGCCTATGTTTCCGGTGAAGCTGCTCACGCCGGCCGTCGATGGCAGGCTCACGTCGAGCAGAATGTCGTTGGTCTTCTGGATGTAGTATTCGAGCGAACCGTAGAGTCGTCCGTCGAAGAACGAGAAGTCGAGACCCAGGTTCCACGTCTTGGAGTATTCCCATCCGAGCTCGGTGTTGGGCAGGGCGCTCACGTAGTAGCCCGTGTTGTAGGCAGCTCCGAAGTTATAGTCGCGCGTGGCCAGTCCGCCGAGCGTCGAGTAGGGGTTGATGCTCTGGTTGGAAGTCTCGCCGTAGCCCACGCGCAGTTTCAGCGTGTCGATCCACTTGAGGTTCTCCATGAAGCTCTCGCGGGCGATGTTCCAGCCGGCGCTCACTGCGGGGTAGGTGTGCCACTGATGGCCCTTGGAGAGGCGCGACGAGGCGTCGGAACGCATGGCCACCGAGAGCATGTACTTATTGTCATAGGAATACATGGCGCGCCCCATCCACGAGATGAGTCCGCTCTGCCAGTAGTTGTAGTTCTGCAGATTGGCTTCGCCCAGTGCCGACGAGATGTTGTAGTACTGGAAATACTCTGCCGGAATGTCCTTGCCGCGTGCCCCTGTCTGCTCGAAGGTGGTCTGCTCGGCCGAGTACATGCCCACGAGGTTGATCTGGTGCTTCTCGGCGAAGGTGCGGTCGTAGGTGATGAGGTTTTCCACGGCCCAATTGCGCGTCTGGTTCTCCAGTATGGAGGCCGTGCTGGGCTCATTGATGTTAGTGTTGTTGATGCCAGCTCCAGTGAAGGCTCCCGTCTTCGACGTACGGAAGTTCAGACCCACGTTGATGCGATAGCTCAGGCCCTCAATCCATGGGCACTTCACCTCGCCGAAGAGCGTGTTGTAGGAGCCCACGCCCTTGTTCTCGTTGAGCCAGATGTCCTTCAGGTTTTCCACCACGTCCTTCGTCATGACGAAGGTCTCGTCCATGGGCATGTGGATGGTGCGCTTGAGCGAGCCGTCGTCGTTGTACTTGCTGGCCAGCGGGCTCATGCTCAGCACGTTGTAGAGACCAATGTTGGAGCCCTTGGTGATGCGGTAGCTGTTGTTCGTGGAGAGTCCGAATCGGAACCACTTGCCCACCATCTGGTCGAAGTTTCCGCGCACGCTCACGCGATCATATCCTTGAGTAGGAATCACGGCCTCGTCGTGGTAGTAGCCCGCGCCGAAGCTGTAGCTGCCGCCCTGCGTGCCGCCGGTGATGCTCACGTCGTGATTGTGGCTCACGCCCGTCTGGTAGAAGTCGTCTTGCCAGTCGGTGTTGGTCTGGTCGCTCTCCTCGAGGGTGTTCTCATAGAGTCCGGCCTCCTTGCGCATCTTGGCAAACGTGGGGCCGTCCATCATGGGATAGCGGTGGAAGAGCGTCTTGAAGCTCACGTAGCCGTTGTAGCTCACCTTGGCCGGCGTGCCCTGGCTGCCCTTCACGGTGGTGATGATGATCACGCCGTTGGCACCGCGCGAACCGTAGATGGCGGTTGCCGAGGCGTCCTTCAGGATGTCCATCGACTTGATGTCGGTGGGGTTGATGTCGGAGAGCTGCCCCATGAAGGGGATGCCGTCGAGCACGATGAGCGGGTCGTTGGAGGCCGAGAGCGAGCGCTGACCGCGGATGCGGATCTGCATCTCGGCACCCGGCTGCGAGCTGGTCTGCGTCATGAGCACACCGGCCACGCGGCCCTGCAGTGCCTGGGCAGCGTTGGTGGCAGCCACCTGATTGAGCTTCTCGCCGCCGATGTTGGCCACCGAACCGGTGACGGCCTCGCGGCGCTGCGTGCCATAGCCAATCACCACCACCTCATTGAGGCTGCGGCCCTCGTCCTTGAGCTCCACGTCGATGGTAGACTGCGAGCCCACACGGATTTCCTGAGTCACATAGCCAATGTAGCTCACCACGAGGGTGGCTCCCGGCTTCACCGTGAGCGAGTAGCGGCCGTCCATGTCGGTCACGGTGCCGTTGCTGGTGCCCTTCTCCATGATGGTGGCGCCGATGAGCGGCCCCATGGAGTCGCTGATGCGCCCCGTCACCGACTTCTGTTGATTCACGGCGGCAGGAGCCCTCAGCCCCTCAGCCGCCAGCACGCGCGGCGAGCCCAGCCCCACGCCGGAGCAGAGGGCCACCACGAGCAGTGTCTGTTTGCAATTTAGGTTCATAGCATTCTTCATTTCGTTTGTTCGTTACTTTTGTTTGTTGATGCTGATTAAAAAGAATTGTTTTTCGCTTTTGCCGCAAAAGTAACCATAAAACGCTTTCCCCCATTAAAATAATGTTCCGTGCCGCTTCGCGATTGTTCCACACGCAGAAAAAACGAAAAAGGGGAACAAAATGAAAAGGGCAAGAAACAAAACGAAAAACCGCGAAAGAAAATCTGGCAGCCCGAGAACGTCAGCTCAACAAATGTTGCACGCCACCCGCCAAACGTTTCACAACGCCTTTCATCTCCAGGCCGAAAAGGGTGGATGAGAGCTGGGCAATGGGCATGCCCACACGCTGGGCGAGAAGGTTGAGCGCCTGGTCGTTCTCGTGCCGCAGGGCGTCGACCACCGTCTGCTCGTCGGCCGAGAGCGAGGGAAACAACTGGCGCTCTATGCCGCTGGCCTGCGCCTTTTCTATCTCCTCCGTGGTGTGCCACCTCATGGCAGCAACCAAGTCGGCGGCTCCCGTGATGAGCACGGCACCATTGTCGCGAATGAGATTGTTGCAGCCTTCGGAGTAGTCGTCGCCCACTCTTCCGGGGAAGGCAAACGTTTCGCGGAAATAACTGCGCGAGAGCTCGGCCGTGATGAGCGCTCCGCCACGGGCTGCCGACTCCACCACCACGCAGGCATCCGACATGCCTGCAACGATGCGGTTGCGCCTGACGAAGTTCACCTTGTCGGCATTGGTGTGGGTCATAAATTCGGTGAGCAGCCCGCCCTGGCTCAGCATCTCGATGGCCGTCTGGCGATGGCGCGGGGGATAGAGGTCGTCGAGCCCATGGGCCAACACGCCCACGGTGAGCATGCCCTGCTGCAAAGCCTGCCGATGGGCGTTGATGTCGATGCCATAGGCCAGCCCGCTGACGATGAGCACGTCGGGGCAGAGGTTGCGCAGGTCTTCCATGAAGCGACGCACCACGTCTTGCCCATAGGCCGTGCAGTGGCGTGTGCCCACCACGCAGATCACCCTCTGGCAATTCAGGTTGGCCGTGCCACGATAGTAGAGCACCAGCGGAGCATCGTCGCACTCGGCCAGTCGCTGCGGATAATCTTCCGAGCCCGCCACCAGCACACGAATGGCATGCTGACGGCAGAACGTGAGTTCATCCTGGGCCCTTCTGAGGGCCTCTTCGTAGCCGCCGAGGGCTTCGCTCAGTCGCGAAGTGGCCTCGGGGATCACGTCGGAGAGATGGTTGCGATGCTCCACAATGGCCGAGGCGCTGCCCAGTTGGCGGAACAGCTGCATGAGCACGTTGGGCTGAAAGCGCAGCATCTGCGCCAAAGCCATGGCGTTGAGGGTCTCTGCTTCGTTCATCGTGCCGCCTCCCTCTTGAGAAACCTTTCGAAAGCGGCATCGTATTCGGGACTATTGGCCAGCCGCCCGTCGACGAGGCACACCAGCTCGGCCTTGCTGCGGAAGCAAAGGCGATTGTCGGATGCGCGGAAAATGTCCTGATGGAACACGTAGCGCAGCCCCTCCTTGCTGAGGGCGAGGCGCGAGAAGAACTCATCGTCGCACCGCAGGGGAATCTTGAACTGCAGGTTCATGCGCGCCACCACGGCATCGACGCCGCGGCGGTGCATCTCGGCAAAACTGAGTCCACAGTCGCGCAGGAAGAGGTGGCGCGTGTGTTCAATGTAGTGCAGATAGTTGGCGTTGTTCACGATGCCTTCAATGTCGCATTCGTAGTCGCGAACGGCCATCCGGGTTTCAAAGATATATTCCATCTCGCTTTTGCTTATTTGTTGTTGGCAAAGATAATCATCATTAGAAATGAGTCATTAATCATCATGTCTTCCCCCGTTTCAGATATTCGTAGCCGAAGCGGCAGCGCAGACAGTCGCGACGGTCGCAGTATTGGCGCTTGAGCTGAATGAGGGCCTGGCTGTCGGAAGCCGTTTCGGCCTTGATGCCACACTGCTGCCACATGCGGGTGATGTGGTTGTCCTCGGCCTTGAGCTGTTCGAGCAGACTGAAGGCATGGTCGCACCACGCCTCGTTCATCCTGTGGCGCCCATAGGCAAAGAACATCGGCACCACGGTGTTGATGGTGAGCAGTCTGAGCGACGAGGCCGAGAGTTGCTTCGTGGCTGCCGTGGCAGCGGGTGCTCCAAAGGTGGAATGGCTCTCCCAATAGGGTGTCACGCCGACGGTGAACATGCGCTTGATGTCGTCGGTGGTGCGGCAACTGAGCAACTGGCTCAGCGTGGCGCTCTGGCGATGATAGAGGCCTGCCAGCTGCACAATGCGTATGTGGGGGAAATTCTGCGGCCTCAACCGGAGAAAGCGCCACAGTTTGGCATCGATGGCCTGGAGCGAGAACTTATGGGCCAGGAAGCGATATTCGCGCTGCAACTGGTCGAAATAGCCCTCGCGCAGGGCTTCCTCGCGATGGGCCTCGGGGATGGCCTGCTCGTCGAGCAGCCCGGCCTGGCCCAGGAAGAGCGCTTCGAGCTGAAACAGATTGTCGCGATGATGGCCTGCTGCGCGCAACGACAGATTCATGGCCCACGCCTCGAAGGCATCGCCATTGATGCCAAAACCGAAATTGCGGGCCATCGTCACGAAGCAGGCGGCCTCCCAGTCGCCATTGAGCAGCTGAGCCCGGCGGTCGATGGCCACCGTCTGCTGCTCTAGACGCTCCGTCTGCAGGGCGCTGAGCCACGAGTGCACCGTGAGCCTGCTCAGCTGCGGGATGATGGGATGGCAGGGCGGCAGCTGGTCGGAGCGCAGCAGTTCCTCATAGTGGGCGGCCACGCTCGGCGGGATGTCGAGCTGCAGCTGCGGCAAGAGGTCGCCGCGACTATTGCGCACGTCGGCGTTCACCGTCTGGCAGACGTGCAGCACGACGTTGTCGTAGGCGCCATCCGTCTGATGACCGTGGGCATACCAGTCTGACGACTTGAGGTGAATCTCCACGTTGCCCACCCACAGCGTGCCGCCAATCTTCACTTTGGCATTGAAGAAGTCGGGGCCGCTGTTGCGATTGTGCAGTCCAGTGTCTATCACCTCCACCTCGCGCCCGTCGGTAGTCATGAGCTGCTGCGAGGGGAAAAGCCGGTGTTTCCACACGTAATGCAGGAGTTGTTCCATAGTAATAAGGTTTGCCTTGAGAAGCTTATTCGGCGCAAAACTAATAAAAAAAGACGAGAAGAATGTAAGAATAATTCAGAATTTGTCTTCCCCGGGCGTAATTGACTAATCTTCAAAACCACAAGAAAGGCCGGGAGAACGGGCAGCAAAAACATGAATCACGACGTGTGTGTTTACATTTTTGTCTTGCCGCTCCAACGGCTCTTTCGTGGCGTGGAGAAACTTTTCCGGGCGAGAAAGCGCCGTGCTGGCGGGTAGAAGGAATGCGGGTGAGGCTGCTCTGCTGAGCTGCCCTCCCTCACGCATTAGAGGGGCTGCGCATGGGCTAAAAAGGCTTATAAAGGTTTATTTTATGTTTCAAATGGGGGCGTATGTGGTGGAAAAGCGTTATCTTTGCACGGAAAATGTTGTAACACAGACAAAAAGAAAGAAAACGACAATGAAAATAGCACTGATAGGCTACGGCAAGATGGGGCGCATGATAGAGCAGACGGCTCTCGAACGCGGCCACGAGATAGTGAGCATCATAGACATTAACAACCAGGAGGACTTCGAGAGCGAGGCTTTCGCCTCGGCCGAGGTGGCCATAGAGTTCACGTCGCCGCAGGCGGCCTATGCCAACTACCTGAGAGCCTGGGAGAAGGGCGTGAAGGTGGTGAGCGGCTCCACGGGCTGGCTGAAGGACCACGAGGAAGACGTGCGCCGGGCGTGCTCGGCCGAGGGGCGCACGCTGTTCTGGGCGAGCAACTTCTCGGTGGGCGTAGCCATCTTTGCGGCGGTGAACCGCTATCTGGCCAAAATCATGAACGCCTTTCCGCAATACGACGTGGAGCTGGAGGAGACCCACCACGTGCACAAGCTGGACCACCCCAGCGGCACGGCCATCACGCTGGCTGAGCAGATAGTGGCCGAGCTGGACCGCAAGGACGACTGGGCGGAGGAGACTACCGACGCGCGGCTGCTCCGGGTGGACCACATCAGGCGCGGCGAGGTGGCCGGCATTCACACCGTGCGCTACGACTCGGAGGCCGACATCATCTCCATCTCGCACGACGCCCACTCGCGCAAGGGCTTTGCACTGGGCGCAGTGCTCGCGGCCGAATATGCTCGGGAGCACGAGGGGTTGTTGACGATTGAGGATATGTTTCATTTTTAGAGGAGGTATTGCTTAGAGGAGAGAGGAGAGAGAGAAATGCTTTTCAACTCCCCCCCGACTCTGCTCCTTGATTAAGTAACCGTTAAATAATAAGCTCGCGCTATGAACAGAAATCTCACAAATCTTCTCAAATCTTTCAATACAGATTTGTTTGATTTGTACAGCTTTGAATGATTTCTCGCCGTAGGCGACTAAATACCGATGGTCTATTCACTTCCGAAAGTTGAGTCATCGTAACAAAAAGAATCGTTCATGAAAACAAAAAAGGAAATCAATATGAAGGCCCAATGGGCCAAGTTTGTCATCGTGCTGGCCCTCTACCTGCTGTTCCTCTACTGGGTGAAGTCGTGGTGGGGACTGCTGGTGGTGCCGTTCATCTTCGACGCCTACATCACGAAGCGCATCAAGTGGCAGTGGTGGAAGGAGGCCGAAGGGCCGGTGAAGTTCGTCATGTCGTGGGTCGACGCGCTGGTGTTCGCCCTCGTGGCCGTCTACTTCATCAATCTGTTCTTCTTCCAGAACTACGTCATTCCGTCGTCGTCGCTCGAGAAATCGCTGCTCACGGGCGACTATCTCTTCGTCTCGAAAGTGAGCTACGGACCGCGCATCCCGCAGACACCACTCACCATGCCGCTGACGCAGCACACGCTGCCGGTGTTTGAGACGAAGTCCTACATAGAATGGCCTCACTGGGACTATCGACGCGTGAGCGGTCTGGGCAAGGTGGAGCTGAACGACATCGTGGTGTTCAACTATCCGGCCGGCGACACCATCTGCGCCAAGCCGCAATTCCAGACCGACTACTACAACATGGTCTATAGCTATGGCGAAAGCCTGTATCAGCAGCAGCGGGGCAACCCCGACTTCTCGGCGATGAACGCCACGGAGATTTATGAGCTCTACAAGGATGTGTATGCCCTGGGACGACACTATGTTGACAACAACGTGCAGCAGTTTGGCAAGATTGACTCGCGACCCACCGACCGCCGCGAGAACTACGTGAAGCGATGCGTGGGACTGCCCGGACAGACGCTGCAGATAAAAGACCGCACGGTGTATCTGGACGGCAAGCCCAACAAGGAGCCCGACAACGTGCAATACACCTACCGGGTGAAGCTGCGCCAAAGTCTGCCCGACGACGTGATGAAGGACCTGGGCATATCCATGGAAGACCTGACAAGCCTCAACCAGCAGGGCTACATGCCGCTGACCAGGCGCGCCGTGGCCACACTGTCGAAGCGCAAGGACTTGGTGGAGCGCATAGAGCTGAACACCGAGGCACGCCTGCAAGAGGTCTATCCGCGCAACGCCGTGACAGGCTGGACGCGCGACAACTACGGCCCGGTGTGGATTCCGAAGAAGGGCGAGAAAATAGAACTGACAATGGACAACATTGCCATTTACGAGCGCCCCATACGCGTGTATGAGGGCAACGACCTGAAGGTGAGCAACGGCCAGATATACATCAACGGCACGCTGGCCAAGGACTACACATTCAAGATGGACTACTACTGGATGATGGGCGACAACCGCCACAACTCGGCCGACTCGCGCTACTGGGGCTTCGTGCCCGAAGACCACATCGTGGGCAAGCCTATCTTCATCTGGTGGAGCAGCGACCCTGACCGCAGCGGACTGGGCGGCATACGCTGGAGCCGACTCTTCCGTTGGGTGGACGGAATAAAGTGAAAAGTGAAATAATATCGGGGGCTCGAGGGCTCGTGGGCACGTGGGCACGAAATTAGTACCGGGCGCTCAAAACATTTCTCGCACCCCGTGCCCACGTACCCCCGCACCCACGATAATCTCCAACACCCTTAATAGAATCATGAAAAGACATACGTCATCATCACTGCGCAAATGGTTACGGCAGGCAGCCCTGCTGGTGGTGACGTGTGGGCTTATGCTGGCACTGATGTGGGTGGTGAGGACCTACGTGGTGACCATCTTTTCCGACTCGCAGACGGGCAAACGCGTCGTGGTGAGCCGCCTGGGCTGCGAACTGTTCGACAAGGGGCAGCAAGTGGTGTTCTGCCAGGCGGGCAAGCACTTCCTGGGCGTGGTGATGGCACAGCCGGGCGACACGGTGAGCCTGGCAGGCGAGAAGTATCTCGTACCCCAACGCTGCGCCTGCAACGGCACCGACTGCGACGACTGCCGATACTATCTGGTGAAAACCCATTCGGGAACAACACTCGTGAACCACCACAACATGGTGGGGAAAGCGTATTAAATAAAGGTGAAAAAGTGAAAAGTTGAAAAATTAAAAAAGGTGATCAACTTTTCAACCTTTCAACCTTTCAACTTTTACAAAATGAACGCACTGCTCTCCACAACTTATTTCGGCCCTGTGCAATGGTATCAGAAACTGCACAGGGCAGACATGGCTTGGATTGAAGGTCATGAACGCTTCCAGAAACAAACCTACCGCAACCGGTGCACCATAGCCACGGCCAATGGACCGCAGACGCTCAGCGTGCCGGTGGTGCACCAGGAGGGGGGCTCCATTCGCGACGTGCGCATCAGCGACCACGGCAACTGGCGCCATGTGCACTGGAACGCGCTGGCAAGCGCCTACGGAGAGTCGGCCTTCTTCCTTTATTATGCCGACGAGCTGCGGCCTTTCTTCGAACGGAAATGGGAGTTTCTGTTCGACTTCAACATGGAGATTACGATGAAAATGTGTGAATGGCTCGACATCAAGCCGCACATGGAAACGACCCGGAGCTTCGCCGCCATGCCGGAGAAGGGCGTGAGCGACTTCCGGCAAGCCATCAACCCCAAGCATCCGGCCGCTGACGACGACTTCCACCCCACACCCTACTATCAGGTGTATGCCGAGAGGCAGGGTTTTCTGCCCAACATGAGCATTCTCGACCTGATATTCAACATGGGCAACGAGAGCATATTCTGGCTTTAGGACTCTGGGTGACTGGTAAAACCTGCTGCATGATTCCCCAAGAGGCCTGTCTTCTCAAGTGCTTACGACGTATTTATTCTACAGTGGGCGCGTCCCTACATGGAGGCGCACTAAACTGCTACCTTAAGGCGGCAGCCGAGTTGTCGTTGGCTTTGCATGGCGGGCTCTTCTTGATGGGGGCTTCATGTTTTCACTTTACCGGACACTAATATAATAAGGTAAAGAGACTCCTTTCATCTGGAAAAAAGCACATCTTCTCACCGAAAACAGGCTGATCCCTGTCTGTTGACTTAAGTCAA
>CAMOPD010000081.1 GCA_946622085.1 uncultured Prevotellaceae bacterium
GGCAAGAAGACGCTCATTGGGCGCATGCTCGACGGCTTCTCGGGCGATGTCTGGTTTTTCTGCATCTATTTTGCTTTCTGTCTGCGGCTCACTCCCCAGAACATTCCTGGCACTCATGTCCAGTGGGGAGCGTGGATATGGCTGCTGGGAGCAGTTGCGGGGCTGGTCTTTCATGTGCGTCAGCCTTCGCTCGCCGATTATTATCGCAATATTCATCTGTTCTTCCTTAAAGGTGAGTCGGGCAGTGAACTTGACAACTACCAGCAACAGCGGGCCACTTATGAGCAGATGCGTGCTGACGGCAATAGGGTGGGGCAATTGTTCTTCTATAACTATGCCAACTATTGCCGCAGTCAGGAGCGGCGCACCCCAGCCTTTCAGCGGTTTTTTGCTGCTTGGAAACGTGCCGAGGCCGATGGACGCGAACTGGAGCCTCTGCGTCAGGACTTCCTTTCCGGCAGTCGTCCGCTGATGAAGTACACCAATATCCTTTCGTTCAACTGGCGCGCCATTTGCATTTACGCCACAGCCTTGCTCCATTGTCCATGGGCTTATTTCCTGGCCGACATGACCGTGTTCGCAGCCATCTATGTCTATATGTACAGGGCTCACGAATCGTTGTGCAGCCGGTTGCAGGCAAGGCTTAACGCATAATTGTCAAGAAGTGATGAGCATCAAAGGATATATCTTCGATTATGGGGGCACGCTCGACACGGCCGGTTGTCATTGGGGCATGAAGATCTGGCATGCCTACGAGCAGTTGGAAGTGCCTATTGCCGAAGGCCTTTACCGCGAGGCTTATGTCTATGCAGAGCGCCGTCTGGCATGCTCTCATGTGGTGCTGCCCGACTTTTCTTTCCGGCAAGTCCTCGACGAGAAGCTGAAACTTCAGTTGGCCTATCTTTCCGACAAGGGCTCTCTTCGTATAGGCAGCGACCGCCTTTCGACTTTGCATCAGCAACTGCTCCAGCACTTGTACGAAGATGTCGGCCATACCGTCAGTAGAAGCCGCCGTGTGTTGCAGCACCTTCACGAGCGCTTCCCTTTGGCTTTGGTGAGCAATTTCTATGGCAACATGACAACCGTCTTGCGAGAGTTCAGCCTTCTACCTCTTTTCTCTGCCGTCATAGAGTCGGCTGTTGTGGGCGTGCGCAAACCCGATGAGCGCATCTTCAAGATGGGGGTGCAGGCCCTGCGCCTCGAGCCTGGCGAGGTGGTCGTGGTGGGCGATAGTTACGACAAGGACATCCTTCCGGCTCACGCTATTGGCTGCCAGACTGTTTGGCTGCGTGGCGAGGGCTGGACAAACGACACTTTCGATTCTACCGTTCCCGACCGAGTGATTGGGCGTCTAGAAGAACTTTTACTCTGAAAAGCGTTGAAAAGCGGTTGTCGTTGCAACTTTCTGCCCATTGGTAGCGTCAAACCATCAGAATAAAATCCTGTGACAATGAAAAAAAGTAGTAGAATCAGTCTGCTCCTGATGGCGGCAGCAGTTGTTGGTCTGAGCGGATGCATTGCCTGGAGCAATGGAAAAAGACAGAGAGAGATGCGTAAGTTGTCGGTGAGAAGCTTCGAAAGAATCGAGATTGCCGGCAATTTCGATGTGGTCTATGAACAAGGCCCCGAACATAAGGTCTGGGTGGAAGGCACCAAGCGCCAGCTGGATGCTCTTGAAGTGAAAAACGACGGGACGACCCTCTCGCTGGGCATGAAGAAACTGCGTCTTGATGGTTTGGGCGGCTCCATCGCCATTTCCATTGCTTCGCCCGACTTGGTGTCGGTGGGGCTGAGCGGTAACGGCGACTTCGAAACGCGTGGTAAGATAGACACCGACGTGATGCGCGTGCGGCTCACCGGCAATGGCGACATGACCATCAACTCCTTGATTTGCGATGAGTTGTTTGTCGAACTCACGGGCAATGGCGATATCGAAGTGAAGAATCTGATTGCAGGTTCCACCCATTTGCAGCTTACGGGCAATGGCGACATTGAAGTGAATGGCCGCACCCGTTCTTTGGAACAACAGAAAATGGGCAATGGAGATATAGACATAGAGAGACTCAGCGTGACAAAATGAAGGATCTGAAGATTGATATGGGGCTATGACAGAATTTGAAAAGATGCGCAATGAAGAGTTCTATGACTTTTCAAGCGAAGAATGTTTGGCGAGTTACTACAGAGCTAAGCACATTTGTGCAAAACTGCAAACCATGACTTTCGAGGATGACGATTACAGGAAGACGATAGAAGACCTGATTCCAGGTATTCCCGAATCATCCGTCGTAGCACCGCCATTCCATTGCGACCATGGGCACGGCATACGACTGGGAGAAAACGTGTTCATCAACTATAATGGCACCATGCTCGATGGGGGCTTGATCACCATTGGCGCCAACACGCAGGTTGGCCCCAACTGCCAGTTCCTCACTCCAAACCATTCCATTGACTATGTTGAGCGCCGCAAGCCTGTAGAGCGATGCTCCCCCATCACCATCGGCGAAGACTGCTGGTTGGGTGGTGGCGTGACGGTTTGCCCGGGTGTCACTATCGGCGACCGTTGCATCATTGGTGCAGGCAGCGTGGTGGTGAAGGACATTCCTTCCGATTCAATGGCTGCAGGCAATCCCTGCAGAGTCATCCGCAAGCTATGAATATAGAAGACTATCGCAACTATTGCCTGTCGTTAGGCGCCGATGTAGAGGAGAAACTGCCTTTTACGGCGTTCCGATATGCCGGTGGTGTTCTCGTTTTCTATGTCCACGGACACATGTTCTCGTTCTTCGACTGCGACAATTTCGGCGTCATTACGTTGAAATGCCAGCCCGACCGAATAGAAGAACTCCGTGCCAACAACAACTGCATTACAAAGCCGTTCAACATGTCGCCCAAGTATTGGATAGGAGTCTGTCCAGACAGCGCTACAGACGACTTGCTGAAGGAGCTCACTCGAAACTCCTACGAGATAGTAAAAGCGAAGTATACGAAGGTCAGGAGGTGATTCTGCTTTCGGGAGTTACAGATTTCGCACCTAAGAAAATATGAGGCCTCAGATAGAGGCCTCATATTTTCCCATAAAACGGCTGATGGCAGGAATGTTCATCAGCCATTTTTCTAATATGTACGTGCCAATGATGGCCGTGATGATTCCTAATAAAACGTCGATTACATAATGGTGTCCGGCATAGACAGCCGTCCACCAGATGCCCACCATGATGATGGCAAATGCCGTGATGAGCCATTTGCGCTGTCGGCTCATGACGGCGTAGACCAGTGTGATGAGCATGTAGGCAGCATGGAGCGACGGCACAGCAGCAAAGATGTTGCTGTTGTTGGCATAGATGCTATGGAAAACGGGAATGCCCAGCAGCTGGTCGAAGCGAGCCAGCCCGGCAGTGTTGCCCGGCGTATTGAGTATCGGCTCAAATCCATAGTTCATCACATACCAGGGCGGGGCGGCCGGGTGGATGTAGTAGCAGCAGAATCCCAGCAGATTGACAAACAAGAAGGCGATGGAGAAGCGCAGGTAGTGGCGCCGGTCGCCTTTGAAATAGAGCCACAGGGCGAAGGCGATGGGCACGGGCACCCAGCAGAGATAGAACACTCCGGCCATGATGTCGGCCAGCGGTGCGTGGTGGCGGGCAAAGAATTCGCAGGGCGTGAGCACGCCGCCATCGGCAGCTGCAATGCCGAAAAGCGATTTCTCGGCTTCGTAGAGACCTCTCACGTCGATGGGGTTCACCTCATAGTTGGGCAAGAGCCTCATCCAGTCGTAGGAGCATCCGAAGATGAGCCATGGCGTGAGTGCCAGTGCAATCTTCCGTGTTGGTCGGCAGGCCACCAGCACGGCATATAATATAATAAGGTATAGGCTATACATTTAGTTATTTCCCTTTCAGCTCTTTGTAGCAGTGGGCTATGCGCCAGAAAGCGGTGATGTTGGCCAGCACGGCAATGAGAATCATGCCACCGGCGAGCCACGCCATATTGGCGGTGAGCCCGCTGACGATAGCCATCACGGCCGTCACCACCACGCGTTCGGGCCGCTGCATCAGTCCCACTTTGCACTCGATGTCGAGTCCCTCGGCGCGCGCTCTGACGTAGCTCACCATGATGCTGCCGATGAGCGCCAGGAAGGTGACCACGCCCAACCAGAACTCTCCAGTCTCAATAAACACCATGCTGATGCCGAAAAGTGTGAAGAGCTCGCTGTAGCGGTCGAGCGTGCTGTCCCAGAGTGCTCCAAACGTAGACGACATGTTGCCCATTCGGGCCAGCCGGCCGTCCATCATGTCGAACAGTCCGGCAAACAGGATGACGAATCCGCCCCAGCCGATGAGGCTGTAGAAGCGGTGCGCATCGTAGGCCTCGGTCTTGAAGAGCCATGCCGCCCAGATGAAGCAGCCGGTGGCCACCAGATTGCCCACGAATCCCAGCGTGGTGACGATGTTGGGCGTCAGTCCTATGCTGATCATGCCCTTGATGATGGGGTTGATGACTATGTAGATCAACTTCTGCAAGTAGTCTCTGTAATTCATGCCAATTGAGTGTTTAATTATGTTTCTGTTTCTTTTTCCGGCGAAGATGATGGCTCTGCTCAGGCCATTCTTTCGGCTTCGGGCTCGGCTTGTTGGCTCTTAGGGTGCCTGAAGACGAAGAATCGCTGCATCTGATAGTTCCACACGATGCCCACGATGACGGCCACCAGGGCTTTCATGATGATGTAGCTCGTGCCCGACAGCTCAGTCAGTGCGTAGGTGCCCAGCGTGTTGAGCAATATGCTTCCCGTCCACACCAGGAAGTAGCGCAGCGCCACATATTTCTTCTTCTGTCCCTCGGCATGAAACACCCACCGATAGTTGAGGCAGCAGTTCACGATGCCGCCGCTGACGGCTCCCAGGAAGGTGGCATAGGCATACCACATGCCGCATGCTTCGGCCAGGAAGATGGTCATGCCGAAATCCACTATGGTGGCCACTTGGGCCGTCAGTTGTGCCTTCGCAAAGGTGAGAATTTCGTTTCTTATCTTACCCATGGGAGATGAGTGTTATGGCCCATATCACGATGAGCGAGTAAATGCCTGCCAGCACATCGTCGAGCATCACCCAGATGGCTCCTTTCCGGCGGTCGAGGGCACGTATGCCGAGGGGCTTCACGATGTCGAAGAAGCGGAAGAGCACCAGCGCCACCAGTGCCATCCACCATTTGCTGGGCGGGCTGGCACAGGCGAGCAGCGGAATCCACACGCCCACCATCTCGTCTACCACCACTCGCCGCGGGTCGTCGCCCCAGAAGGGCTGCAGCCGGGCAGTAGCCCACGTGCCAAGGGCGGTGAATGCCACGATGAGCACCAGGGTAAGGGCGGTGAGCTGCTGCCAGCCGAGGCAGCAACTGAGGCCCAGCCAAATGAGAGTGGCCAGCACGGCGCCTGCCGTGCCCGGTCCCCAGGGCCAAAAGCCTGATCCGAAGCCCGTTCCTATGATGACGGGAAGCAAGGGTGGTCGGTTAGCACGTTCCATATAAGGTGCAAATTTAGCGTTTTTATTTAAGAAAAGCCTTTTTTGCAGAAGAAAAAACAAGAAACGGGTAAAGTTTTCTGTTTTCGTGGGTTTCATGAAGGGTTTAAGACTATGGTGGAACCTCCGAAAAAGGCCGGAATTTCTTACAAGGGGCCTATGTAAGAATCCAACACTTCGCCATCCTTGACGGCAAGGCTCCTGCCCGCATGGCCCATCCCTTGTGTTGTGGGCAGGCATGCAGCCTGTGTCTGATGACATGGTTGAAAGGACTCACTGGGGTGGAAAAAAACTACATGAGTGGGGCTGTTTGGGACATTGAGTAATAAAAAAAACATAAAAAGGGAAAAAGTTTTCTGCTATTTCCCCTTATTTTTATAAGTAATGATTAACTTTGCGGTCGTCAATCAATCATTTTTAAGGATTTGAAGAGATTTGTAGGATTATTTTTTGCCTTTTTTGTTGTGGCTATACAGTTGTCTGCCCAGATAACTGGTGAGATTTTAGACGCTTCCGATGAATATCCTGTTCCCTATGCCAGTGCCATGTATAAGGGCAACCACGTTGCCGTGTCGAGTGATGGTAATGGTAAATTCAAGATAGACCGTCATAATGGCTGGCGGCTCACGTTCAGCGCGGTGGGCTATCAGTCGCAAGTCATCAATGTGACCAGCTCCACGCCCAGCCACATCGTGATAAGGCTGAAGCCCGACACGCGCAAGCTCGACGAGGTGGTTGTGAAGTCGAAGAAGAGCACCCGCTACAGCCGCAAGAACAATCCGGCCGTGGAGCTCATGCGCAAGGTGATTGCTGCAAAGAAACGCACCAATCTGAAGAATCATCCCTATTATCAGTATAACAGCTATCAGAAAATCATGCTGGGCTTGAACGACATCAAGCCTAACGACCTGGAGAGCAACTTGTTCAAGAAGCACAAGTGGCTGCTCAACCATGTGGAGCACTGTCCCTACAACGATAAGCTAATACTGCCCGTCTCGGTGGAGGAGACCCTCACGCAGAAGCTCTATCGCAAGGAGCCGCAGACGGAAAAGAGCATCATCAAGGGGCAGGAGTCGACGGGCGTGAACGACATCTTCCAGACGGGCGACATCCTGAACGTGGTGCTCAAGGAGGTGTTCACCGACATCGACATCTACGAGGACCACGTGCGCCTGCTGCAATATCCCTTCACCAGCCCCATAGGCAAGGACGCCATCGCCTTCTATCGCTTCTACATCACCGACACGGTGTATGTGGGGCAGGACAAGTGCATACATCTTGACTTCATTCCCAACAACCAGCAGGACTTTGGCTTCCGCGGCCAAATCTACATCCTGGCCGACTCGTCCTATCAGGTGAAGCGCTGCGAGCTCACCATCCCGAAGAAGAGCGACGTGAACTGGGTGGAAAACATGCAGTGCACGCAGGAGTTTGAGCAACTCGACAACGGCGAGTGGGTGCTCACCGTGGACGACATGATGGTGGAGCTGCAGCTCACCAAATTTCTCTCACAGGCCATAGTGGTGAGAACCACGCGGCGCTCCGACTTCGCCTTCGACGAACTGCCCAAGAGCCTCTTCCGAGGGCGGGCACCCGTGGTGAAAGATGCCTACGCCGAGATGCGTGGCGAGGACTTCTGGGATCAGTATCGGCAGGTAGAGCTCACCAAGAGCGAAAGCTCCATCGACCAGCTGGTTCACCGGCTGGAGCAGATGAAGGGCGTGAAATACATCGTCTTCGGATTCAAGGCCCTCGTGGAGAACTTCGTTGAAACGGGCGACAAAAACCATCCCAGCAAGGTGGACATAGGACCGGTGAACACCATCATCTCGCAGAATTTCTACGACAAAGTGAGGCTCAGGGCCAGCGCCCAGACCACGGCCAATCTTAATCCCCACCTCTTCTTCAAGGGCTACTATGCGCGCGGACTGGAGTCCAAGCAGAACTATTACGATCTCGACGTCGTCTACACCTTCAACAAGCCCGGCTATCTGCCGCGCGAGTTCCCCAAGCAGGCCATCACCTTCCAGACCATGCGCGACGTGGCCCTGCCCAGCGACAAGTTCATACAGACCGATAAGGACAACATGTTCACCTCGTTCAAGGTGAGCGAAATCAACAAGATGTTCCTCTACAACCGGCAGGAACTCAGCTTCGAGTATGAGCAGGAGTGGGGCTTCAAGACATTTGCCAGCGCCAAGACGGAGAAGGTGAACCCCATAGGCGAGATATCGCTCACCCCGCTCTCCACGGGGCAGCCGCTCAGCAGTATACGCTATACGGAGGCCACCGTGGGCGTGCGCTATGCACCGGGCGAAACGTTCATCAACACCAAGCAGCACCGCTGGCCCATCAATCTCGATGCCCCCGTCTTCCGACTGCAGCACACCATGGGATTCAAGGGACTGCTCGGCGGAAAATACAACTACAACTTCACCGAACTGGAAATCTACAAGCGCCTGTGGATGCCCATGAACTGGGGAAAGCTCGACACCCGCATCAAGGCCGGGGCGCAATGGAACAAGGTGCCCTATCCGCTGCTCATCATGCCCGTGGCCAACCTGGGCTACATCCTGGAAGACCAGACGTTCAACCTCATCAACAATATGGAGTTCCTCAACGACCGCTATGCCTCCATCATGATCGACTGGGACTTCAACGGAAAGATTTTCAACCGCATACCGCTGCTGCGACGGCTGAAGTGGCGCGAGTGGATTGGCGTGAAGTGCCTCTGGGGGCAGCTCACCAACAAAAACAACCCCTATCTGCCCCAGAACGCCACGAGCGACGTGCTCATGCAGTTCCCTGAGGGCTGCTACATCATGGACAAGAAGCGGCCCTACGTGGAAATGTCGTTCGGCATCCACAACATCTTCAAGCTGCTCCATGTGGAGTATGTGCGCCGACTGAACTACCTCAACCTGCCCACGGCACAGAAAGACGGTTTCAGGTTCACGTTCCGCACAACGTTCTGACGAGACCGGGAGCGCTTTTCTTATGATCGGGATGAAAGATGAGCGCTTCCCCCGCCTTGCCTCATGTCACCGCTATCAACCAGACACACCAACCAAAACTATATTTTTTTTTAATTCTATTATATTCAAAACTACAATGAAACAATCAAATGTGAAGCCGGCTGACGGCAAATTAGGAATTATGGTAGTGGGCTGTGGAGCCGTTTCTACCACGTTCATGACAGGCGTGCTCATGGCCCGCAAGGGACTGGCCAAGCCCGTAGGGTCGATGACTCAGTATGACAAAATGCGCATTGGCAAGGGTGCCGACAAGCAATATCTGCACTATGGCGACATCGTGCCCCTGGCCCGCCTCGACGACATCGAGTTCGCCACGTGGGACGTCTATCCACAGAACGCCTATCAGGCTGCCATCTATGCCGAAGTGCTCAAGGAGAAAGACATTGAACCCGTGCGCCAGGAGCTGGAGCAGATTGTGCCCATGAAGGCCGCCTTCGACAAAAACTACGCCAAGCGCCTCGACGGCGACAACGTGAAGGATGCCAAGACGCGCTGGGAAATGGTGGAACAGCTGCGCGACGACATACGTCGCTTCAAGGCTGAGAAAAACCTCAGCCGCGTGGTGGTCATCTGGGCCGCATCGACTGAAATCTACGTGCCCGTCTATGAGCCCGTGCACAACCGCCTGGCCGACCTGGAGCAGGCCATGAAGAACGACGACCGCGAACACATCGCCCCGTCCATGTGCTATGCCTATGCCGCGCTGCGCGAAGGTGCCCCCTTCATCATGGGCGCCCCCAACACCACGGTCGACATTCCTGCCATGTGGCAGCTGGCCGAGGAAACACGCATGCCCATCGCCGGCAAGGACTTCAAGACCGGACAGACGCTCGTCAAGAGCGGCTTCGCACCCATCATCGGCACGCGCTGCCTGGGGCTCAGCGGATGGTTCTCTACCAACATCCTGGGCAACCGCGACGGACTGGTGCTCGACGAGCCCGCCAACTTCCGCACCAAGGAGGTGAGCAAGCTCTCCACACTCGAAACCATCCTGAAACCCGACGTGCAGCCCGACCTCTACGGACACGGCAACGACGAAGACACACAATACTATCACAAAGTGCGCATCAACTATTATCCCCCGCGCAACGACAACAAGGAGGGATGGGACAACATCGACATCTTCGGATGGATGGGCTATCCCATGCAGATCAAGATCA
>CAMOPD010000082.1 GCA_946622085.1 uncultured Prevotellaceae bacterium
GAATGGCCTTTACTCCTTCCTCGATGGTTCCTTTTCTTGTTACTCCTTATTTTATCAGCTCTACGCTTCGCTTGAGGAAGGCGTCGAGGGCTGCGCCCTTGAGCATGCCGTTCTGCAGCAGGGCCAGGTCGATGAGCTGATGCACAATGTTGTTTTGCTTGGCATAGTCGGCAATCACCTGGTTCTTCTTGTCGCGCTGGGCGTCGAGTTCCTTCTGGGTGTTGGCCTTCTCGTCTTTCTCCTCCTGGGTCAGCTCGTCGTATTTCTTCTTGCTCTGCGCCTGATTGATGGCAGCCAGACGGGCGTCGAGTCCTTTCAGTTCGGCCTCGATGGGCTTCAGAGCCTCGGCGGTGTTGTCCTTGGCATCGCTGAGCACGCGCTTCACGAGCGGATGGTCGCTGTTGAGCACCAGGTTGTAGGAGTCGGGCATCTGTCCGTAGAAGCTCATGCCTGGCTGGAAGCGGCTCATGTCTTTCATACGGCGCATGTATTCGCTCTGGGTGATGACCACGGGCTGTGCCTGCTCGCCCAGGCTCTGCACCTCGACGTAGAACTCAGCCTTCTCGAGCTTAGGCATCTGCGAGCGGAACACCTGTGACAAATTGTCAGCCTCGTCCTTGCCCAGTTCGTTCTTCGGCTGGTCGTCCTTCACGATGAGGCGGTCGATGATGTCGCCGTCAACACGTGTGAATCGGCTCTTCTCCAGCTTCTGCTCGAGCATGCTCACCACGGGCGTGTCGAGTTCGCCGTCGAGCAGCAGCACGCTGTAGCCCTTCTGGCGGGCTTGCTCGATGAAGGTGTACTGGTCTTCCTTGTTGTTGGCGTAGAGATAGACCACGTTGCCGTCCTTGTCGGTCTGGTTGTCCTTGATGAGTGTGCGGTACTCTTCGAAGGTAAAGTATTTGCCGTCAACGTCTTTCATCAGTGCGAAGTCCTTGGCGCGGTCGTAGAAGTCTTCCTGCGAGAGCATGCCATAGTTGATGAATATCTTCAGGTCGTCCCACTTCTCCTCATACTCCTTGCGGTTCTCCTTGAAGATGCCGTTCAGCCGGTCGGCCACCTTCTTGGTGATGTAGGTGGAGATTTTCTTCACGTCGCGGTCGCTCTGCAGATAGCTTCGGCTGACGTTAAGCGGGATGTCGGGCGAATCGATCACGCCATGGAGCAGGGTGAGGAATTCGGGCACGATGCCTTCCACCTGGTCGGTGACGAACACCTGGTTGCAATAGAGCTGTATCTTGTTGCGCTGCAGTTCGATATTCGACTTGATTCGAGGGAAGTAGAGGATGCCGGTGAGGTTGAACGGATAGTCCACGTTGAGGTGAATCCAGAAGAGCGGCTCGTCCTGCATGGGGTAGAGCGTGCGGTAGAAGCTCTTGTAGTCTTCGTCTTTCAGCGTGGATGGGGTCTTGGTCCAAAGGGGCTCTACATTATTAATAATATTGTCCTCGTCGGTGTCCTGCTGCTTGCCGTCTTTCCATTCGGTCTTCTTGCCGAAAGCCACGGGCACGGGCAGGAACTTGCAGTATTTGTTGAGCAGTTCCTGAATCTTCGTCTTCTCGAGAAACTCTTTGCAGTCGTCGTCGATGTAGAGGATGATGTCGGAGCCGCGGTCGGCCTTCTCCGTCTCTTCGATGGTGAATTCGGGCGAACCGTCGCACGTCCATTTCACGGCCTGAGCGCCGTCCTGATAGCTGCGCGTGACGATTTCCACCTTCTTGCTGACCATGAACGACGAGTAGAAACCCAGTCCGAAGTGGCCGATGATGGCGTTGGCCGTGTCCTTGTATTTGTCGAGGAAGTCGGTGACACCCGAGAAGGCTATCTGGTTGATGTACTTGTCTATCTCCTCGGCCGTCATGCCGATGCCTCGGTCGCTGATGGTCAGTGTGCCCTTCTTCTCGTCGAGGCTGATGCGCACCGTCAGGTCGCCCAGCTCGCCTTTGAAGTCGCCCTTCTCGGCGAGCGTCTTCAGCTTCTGGGTGGCATCGACGGCATTGCTCACCATCTCGCGCAGGAATATTTCATGATCACTATACAAGAACTTTTTGATGACGGGGAAAATGTTCTCTGTTGTAACCCCGATATTACCTTTTTGCATATCGAATAATGATTGATGAGATTCTGCCCCTTCTACTTACAAATTGTGTGCCAAGGATTCAACGGCGGCCATGGGGCCACAGATATCCCGACAGCCCGCTTTTGGAAGCCCATGATTTGTTTCCAAAACTATATGAAAATGTTTCATTTCGTATAAATATTTCTTAAAGCCGTTTCACGAATAAGAAAAATAACCTATATTTGCAGTAATAAAAAACACATGCCTGAAACATGGAACAACGAAACGCGAAGTTCGGCTTCATTGCTGACTACTACTCTGAACACTACGAAGAATTGAAGGCATTCGTCACGAAACGTGTCATGCACGTCGAGGAGGCTGAAGACATCGTACAGAATGTTTTCATGCGTTTGCTTTCTTCCGACAAGATGATTACTCCCATCACGATGCCGAGTCTGGTGTATACTGTGGCACGCAATATGGTCTTTGACTATTGGAGGCATCGCCGATCGGTGGAGGAGTATGAGCATTACTTCGCCTATGCTGGTTCCAGGGGAAGTGTTGACGGGCAGTCGGTCTACTCGGCCATAGAGATTAATGAGTTGCTTGAGCGCGGAATGGCCAGACTCTCTGACCGTCAGCGCGATATCTATCGGCTCAACATCCGTGAAGGAATGCAGGTGCGGGAAATCTCAGAGCGCCTCCACATGAACTATAAGAGTGTGGAAAACCGGTTGGGTTCGGCCCGCAAGGAAGTAAGACGATACATGCAGCGCATGCTCGCATAAAAGGATATTTACAAAAGTTTTCATGTGAGAAGGCAGAAGAAACGCGCTTTTCTTTTTGCCGACCACGAATTATCCAATAGGTAACTTTTTTAAAGGTTTTGCCCTGGCTTACGTAGCGATACCATGAGCCAGGGTTTTCTTATGCCTTTTTGCCACCTTATTATATATGAGTCCGGTAGGGGAGTGGGGTGCTCGTGGGATTCGCTTGTCAATATTTTTGAGCGTAGTGGGCATTGATGCGAAGTGCTTCTGCTGTGCAAAAATGTTGTTTCCCTGCGCGGCAATGGGTGGATATAAAAAGCCCCGAAGAGTCGTCAGTGACGATTCATCGGGGCTTTGTTGTCTGAGGTGCGTCAGTCTAATTCTGTTTAAATGCCACCACATTGCCACCTTCGTTGTCAAGATAGAACGTCAGTTGCAAGGTGTCGGTCTTTGATTTCAACTGCACTTTCTGAAACATCATGGCGCGCCGGTTGTCTGTGGGAGCATATTGGATGCCTTTCTTGAACTGTGACATTTTGTCGGCATCAGCATGCATGCGGTTGATGGCAGAGGGAGTGACGTTGATGGTGCTGTCGAAGCCGCGAAACTTGCGCGAGTAGTCGTCGGAAGTGAGATTCTCGCTGAGAAAAGCCTTCACGGCCCGCTTCGACTTGTATTCCTTGCCGCATCCCGTGAGCATGGCGGCTGCGACAAGCATGATGAGCAGTCGTTTCATGGCTATTCGGGGATGTTCTTGAGTATTTCCAGCAGATGATCCCACACCATCTGTACGGTGGGAATGAACAGACGCTCGTCGGGTGAGTGGACGCCTCGCAGGGTGGGGCCGAACGATACCATGTCGAGGTTGGGGTATTTCTCGGAGAAAAGCCCGCACTCCAGACCGGCGTGTATGCCCAGCACCTTGGGGTCTTTGCCGAAGAGCCGCTTGTATGTCTCAACGGTGATGGCCGTGAGTTGGCTGTTGGGGTTCATCCGCCAAGCCGGATAGCCTTCGCCCTGCACCACTTCGGCGCCTGCCAGCTGGAAGACGGCCTTGATGGTAGCGGCCTGGTTGTCGAGGGCGCTCATCACGTTGCTGCGCTGGCTGCACACAATCTTCACCTCGGTGTCGGTGGTGACGGCGCTGGCCACGTTGTTGGAGGTCTCCACCAGCCAGTCGAGTGCTTCGTCCTGACACATGGCAAAGACACCGTTGTCGACGGCCTGCAGGGCCTGGACGAGCTTGGTGCTGGTTTCCAGCGGCATCACGGCCTGGGGCTCTGCACTCTCCATCTCAAACTGCATGGTGCGCTCGGTCACGTGGTATTCCTCTTCCACCTGGCTGGCAAAGACGTTCCAGTCGGCGCGCACGTTCTCTTTCTTGTCGGCAGGCACGCCGAAGATCATGACGCCGTCGCGGGGAATGGCATTGTGCAGTTTGCCGGCGTTGAACGAGGCCAGGCGCAGCCCGTAGCGCTCCTGTGTCTGGTAGAGGAATCGGGCCAGCACTTTCAGGGCGTTGGCGCGCTTCTTGTTGATGTCGTCGCCCGAGTGTCCGCCGGTGAGTCCCTTCAGCGAAGCCTTGAGGAAGAAGAGCCCTTCGGGTGCGGCTTCTTTCTCAAACCGGAAGGTTGCGGTGGTGTTTCTGCCGCCGGCACAGCTGACGAAGATTTGGCCTTCGTCTTCCGAGTCGAGGTTGATGAGCATGTCGCCGGTCATGAATCCGGGCTTCATGCCTTCGGCGCCGGTGAGTCCGGTCTCCTCGTCGCGGGTGAAGACGCACTCCAGCGGTCCGTGCTCCAGGTCGTTGCTGTCGAGGATGGCCAGCTCGAGGGCGCATCCTATGCCGTCGTCGGCGCCGAGAGTGGTGCCGCGTGCTTTCATCCAGTCGCCGTCAACATAGGTCTGAATGGCATCGTTGTCGAAGTCGAAATCGATGTCAACCAGCTTCTCGCACACCATGTCCATGTGGCTTTGCAGAATCACAGTCTTGCGATGCTCATGTCCTGGCGTAGCGGGCTTGCGTATAATGACGTTGCCGGTTTCGTCGACTTGAGTTTCCAGGTTGTGGCTTTCGCCAAACTGGCGGAGATACTCAATCATCTTCTCCTCGCGCTTGGAGGGGCGCGGAATCTGGTTGATTCTGGCAAATTGCTCGAAGACGCGTGCAGGTTTCAGTTCTGTATTCATTTTTTTTCTAATTGATGTTTTTTATGTGGTAATTATTATTAAATGGAATTCTTTTGGTACTATTATCTCGAAACAAAAGGTAAAAAGCATGCTTTTTATTTTGAATTTATCCCGATTTGCAGTATCTTTGCACCGCAAAAGTACGAAAAAATGGTAGAAACCTTGCTATTAAGCGTGTTAATAATTGCTATCTGCATGGCTTTGCTGCTGGTGAAATTGGTTTTCAAGAAGAATGGCGAGTTCACTTCCCAGCATATTCATGATAGCCAGGCCATGAAGGATCGTAACATTCACTGTGTGATCGACCAAGACCGGGAGGCGCGCCAGAAAGGCAAGGCGTACTGAAGAACAATTAACTTTATAATTAGATAGAAGAAGATTAAGTGGTAATTTAAAAAGGTATTTATATAAACCAAGGTAAGAAAACAATAATCAAATAAACAGTAATGAAAAAGAACATTTTTGGCACACTGGCTGTTACGGCCTTTGCTGCACTCACAATCACATCGTGCAATCAGTCGGCTCCCAAAGTTGACGAAAAGTCTCAAACAGCTGCCAGTGGCGGCTCTGACCTGAAAATCGCCTATGTGGAGGTCGATTCCATCATGTCGCAGTATGAATTCTGCAAGGAGTACAGCCTGATTCTGCAGAAGAAGAGCACCAACATCCAGAACACCATCAACCAGAAGGGCAACAACCTGCAGGCTGCTGCTGCCAATTTCCAGCAGAAGCTGCAGCAGAATGCCTACACCCGCGAGCAGGCCGAGGCCATCAATGCCAACTTGCAGAAGCAGCAGGCCGACCTCCAGGCTCTGCAGAATCGTCTGGGCAACGAGTTCCAGGCCGAAACCGAGAAGTTCAACAACGCCCTTCGCGACAGTCTCCAGCACTTCCTTGCCAAGTATAACAAGGACAAGAAGTTTGCGCTCATCCTGAGCAAGGCTGGCGACAACATTCTCTATGCCGACAAGGGCTACGACATCACCAACGAGGTGATTGCCGGACTGAACAAGGCCTACAAGCCTGCCCCCAAGAAGGCTGAGGCTGCTCCTGCAAAAGAGGAGAAAAAGAAATAAATGCAATAGTCATCTCAAAACAGATAAGGACATACGCGCGTATGTCCTTATTTTTTCCTTTCTATGAACAAGAAAGAGCGATATCAGTACATTCTCGATTACTTTCGCAACCAGATGCCCGAGGTGAACACCGAGTTGGAGTTTGGCAGCGTGTTTCAGCTCCTGGTGGCTGTCGTGCTGAGTGCGCAGTGCACCGACAAGCGCATCAATCAGGTGACGCCCCAACTGTTTAGCCGCTTCCCCGATGCCCGTACTATGGCAGAGGCCGAAGTGGACGACGTGCTGGAGTATGTGAAAAGCGTTTCCTATCCCAATTCCAAGGCTAAGCATCTGGTGGAATTGTCGCGCATGCTGGTCAGTGACTTTGGTGGCGAAGTGCCCGACAATCTCGACGACCTGGTGAAACTGCCTGGTGTGGGGCGCAAGACGGCCAACGTCATTCAGGCCGTTGCCTTCGGCAAGTCTACACTGGCCGTCGACACGCATGTCTATCGTGTCAGCCATCGGCTGGGATTGGTCTCCAAGCGGGCCAACACACCTCTGAAAGTGGAGCAGGAACTCGTCAGCCACATCCCGGAGGACATCATCCCACAGGCCCACCATTGGCTGCTGCTTCATGGGCGCTACGTATGCACCAGCCGCGCTCCCCACTGTGAGAAGTGCGAGTTCAACGCTATATGCCCGAAACTTTTTGATCATTCCAAACTGGGATAACCCACCCTCAACAAATCATATTCTACCTATGGATGCAAACCTGATTATGCAGTTCCTGCGCGATGTCAGTGCCAACAACAACCGACCCTGGTTTCAGGAACACAAAGACGAATATCAAGCCGCGAAGACCAGCTTCGAGCAGGGCATTGCCATGGCCATTGGCCGCATTGCCGAGTTCGACCCGAGCATAGCCCATCTCACGGTGAAGGACACCACCTACCGATTCTATCGCGACACGCGCTTTTCGCCCGACAAGTCGCCCTATAAGCGCCACCTGGGCGCCTACATTGCCGCCCATGGCAAGAAAGCTCTCCATGGCGGCTACTACATTCATCTGGAGCCCGACAACTGTCTCATATCGTGTGGCAACTACTGGTTGCCCACCAACATATTGACTTCCTGCCGCAACGAAATCATGGCCAACATCGACAAGTGGCGCGAGTGCGTGGAAAACAAGCGCTTCCTGAAGCTCTTCGGACGGCCTTGCGAGTCGGCATGGGGCGATGAAAAAGGGTTCGGACTGGAATGTCTGAAGACGGCCCCCGCCGGCTTCCCACGCGACTATGAGTTCATTCAGTATTTGCGCCTGAAGGACTATTGTTGTTGGAAAGCCGTTCCCGAAACGTTCTTTCAGGGCGACGGATGGTTAGACGAAATGGTTGAAGTCTTCAAGGTGGGCAAGCCCATGATGGACTTCATCAATTCCGTCATCGACGACTACGAGTGACGAGCGGAAGAAAAATCTTTGACGATAGGCTGAAAAAACTGGCTTCGCCGAGAACACCGAAACAGTTTTTTTCTTATATTAGCGACCGAAAAGGGAACTCCCTTTCCTGGTCGCTTTTCCTTTTCTTTATGTTTAACTATAAATCCGTATTATTATGAAAGTAGGAATTCCAAAAGAGATTAAGAACAACGAGAGCCGCGTGGGCATGACGCCCGCAGGAGTACACGAGCTGGTTGCCCACGGCCACGAGGTGTTTGTGCAGCACACGGCCGGCGAGAACAGCGGCTTTGCTGATGCTGCCTACGAAAAAGCCGGTGCCACCATCGTGCCCACCATTGAAGACACCTATGCCGTGGCCGACATGATTATCAAGGTGAAGGAGCCCATAGAGCCCGAATACCCGCTCGTGAAGCCCGGACAGCTGGTGTTCACCTATTTCCATTTCGCCTGCGACCGTCCCCTCACCGAGGCCATGATCAAGAGCCGCGGCGTGTGCCTGGCCTACGAGACGGTGCAGCTGCCCAACCGCTCGCTGCCCCTGCTCATCCCCATGAGCGAAGTGGCCGGCCGCATGGCCACCATCAACGGCGCCTACTATCTGCAGAAGACCAAGGGCGGCAAGGGCAAGCTCATCTGCGGCGTGCCCGGCGTGAAACCCGCCAAGGTGCTTGTGCTCGGCGGAGGCACTGTTGGTCAGGCTGCTGCGCGCGTGGCAGCCGGAATGGGGGCCAATGTGGTCATTGCCGACATCTCGCTGCCCCTGCTCAAGCAGCTTTCTGCCGAGATGCCTGCCAACGTCAGCACACTTTATTCCAGCCGCTATAACATTGAGCACGAGTTGCCTGACGTAGATATCGTGGTGGGGTCGGTGCTCATTCCTGGCGACAAGGCTCCGCATCTCATCACTCGCTCCATGCTCAAGCTCATGCAGCCCGGCACGGTGCTCGTCGATGTGGCCATCGACCAGGGCGGATGCTTCGAAACGTCGCGGCCCACCACCCACAGTGAGCCCGTCTATGAGGTTGACGGTATCGTGCACTATGCCGTGGCCAACATTCCCGGCGCCGTGCCCAACACTTCCACCATCGCCCTCACCAATGCCACGCTGCGCTATGCGCTCGCACTGGCCGACAAGGGCTGGCGCAAAGCCTGCAAAGACGACCCCGCACTCTATCAGGGCCTGAATATTGTTGATGGCAAGGTGACCTTCAAGGCCGTTGCCGACGTATTCGGACTGCCCTACGAGCCTGTTGAGCTGTAGAGGGGGAATGTGGAGATGCAGAAAAGTCTCATCCGCTCTTCCGCAGGCTGACGCGCCACGGCGCGTCCCTACATATTGATTATATTAAAAACGAGGGCGTGCCAATCGGCGCGCCCTCGCTGCGTTAGTGGAATATGTAGTTGCAAAAAGCTACTTCACTTTCTCGTATTCAATGTCAAATTCCACATAGTAGTTATTGGTACTTCCTCTTCTCCAAACCCTTTCAATCTTCATGTTGGTAATCAGATTGTTTTTATCTCTGGTCACCTCCAGATTGTCATAATAAGAATCATATTGAGAAGGCGTGTCTTCCAGCTGGATGAGATAATCCAATCTACCGAGGTAATCAAAAGGAAGAAGTAACATGATTGGGTCGCCATCGTGATACGAATGAACTGCATTAAATAGATATGCATTTAAATTGATGTTCATGTCATTTTTCTCTTTTGAGAGCGAATAATTCCAATTATCCTTTCCGTTATTTGTATTGACTTTAAATCCGTAACTTTGATAACTGAAATCGGCATTTCCTTCATCGGGGAATGTTATCCGTGAAGGATTCCCCTGTTTGTTATAGGTAATGTCGTAATGAGAAGTTGTACCGATGACCCATTTCCAGTCAATGCCTACAACAAGGTTGTTTCTCATTTCACAGTTTAATGTCACATTTCCGTCGTTGACGGTCAAGAAATCACCCGACTGACTGTATTCTTCGTCATGAGAACCTCTTGTGTAGGTTTTGATTCTGCCCTTGCTGTCGTAGGCAAATTTCCAAGTGAAAGGATCTCCGGTTTTCTGTCCATAGATATCAGAATACGACCTCGTAATCGACTTCACGCGATACTTGCCATTGTCCGTAGGCTTGTCTGGTGTTGTGGGCTCATCGG
>CAMOPD010000083.1 GCA_946622085.1 uncultured Prevotellaceae bacterium
GGGTTCGACTTGGCGGTGGCGATGACGTAGCCTGCGTCAAGCGAGAAGACGCTCATCTTGAAGCCTGCTCCGAGGGTGAAGTATTTGCGGTTGCCCTTGTTGGCACTCTCGTGGTGGTAGCCGGCACGCAGTGAGAACTGGTCGTGATAGACATATTCTGCTCCTACGCTCCACTGAATCTCCTGCAGCTCTTCCTTGGCGCCGTTGGGGGCATCGCTGAAACTCTTGAAGATGCCGCCGATGGAGCTTACGTCGTAGTAGTCGTTCTGCACGCGCATCTGATAGTCTTCGTTGGTCTCGTCATCCAAGCGCTTTGGGTAGGTGGGCACGAGCAGCTTGTTGGCATCGGCTGCAATGGTGAATCGGTTGTACTCGTCGACGGGCAGCATGAGGGCTGCACCGAGGCGCAGGTTGGTGGGTATGAACTCGCTGTTGTCGGAGCCTCCGAAGGTGATTTTGCTTCCAATGTTGCTGATGTTCATGCCGAGTCCAAGCTGGCACTCGCGGTCGCCGATGTTGAGATAGTCGTTGTAGTAGCAGGCTATGTCGGCGGCGAAGGCCGAGCCTGGCGAGGTGTCGTCGTGGTAGTCGTAGGTGAGGTCGGAGTAGATCCAGCGTATGCCAGCAGCGATGGAGAATTTCTCGCTGAGCATGATGGAGTAGGCCACATCGAGCGACATTTCATAGGGGTTGATGGTTTCGGCGTTGCTGTAGTCGGAGCCTGCCGTGTAGGATGTCATCACTTCACCGAGCGAGAAATAGCGCAGCGAGCCCGACACGGCGCTGTAGTCGCCTATGCGGTAGTAGCCCACGAGGTTGGCCAGGTCGATGTCGCTCACGAGTTGGCGCAGCCAGGGGGTGTAGTTCAGGGCCACTCCAGCGCGGCTGATGGTGAAGGGATACTTGGCGGGGTTCCAATACTGCGAACTCACGTCGGGGTCGGTGGCAGCACCCACATCGCCAAGGCCTGCCGAGCGGGCGTCGGGGGCAATCATCTGCGATGTCACGGAGTAGTTCACGGGGTTGAACATCTCGGTCTTGTCGTCGTCGGCCTGTGCTGTCGATGGCAGCAGGGTGATGAGGCAGGCAGGCAAGAGCCATGCCAGCGTTGCGGCGAGTTGGTTTATTGAAAAGTGCTTCATTTTGTTTTCTTCACTATTATCGTTTCTTATTTCAGTGGTCATTTGTCATTCAGTATGATGAGTTTCTGTGCTTTCGAGGCGGCCGAGCTGCCGTCGCTGCTGATGCGGGCGCGATAGAGATAGACGCCCGTGCCGAGGTGCGCTCCGCCGTCGAGGGTGAGGTTCCATGTGACGGTGTGGGTGCCGCTGCTTGGGACTGTCGTCTCACGATGGTTCCATAGTTGACGGCCTGCGAAGTCGAATACGTCAATCTCTACGTCCATCTCACTGCCCGTTCGGTCGTGACTGATGATGAATGTGGTCGTTGTGGTGGCCGGATTGTTGGTGCAGGCCACGCTGAGGCAGTTGGGCTGCAGGCCTTTCACCACGTTGAACGTCAGTTCGGTGGTGGTGGAGTTGTTCAGGATGTCCCAGGCTCGGAACATAAGTTTGTGCTGGCCGGCGGCAAGCTCGGGAATGCTGTACCATGTGGAGCCGCTGGTGTGGCTGCCGAAGTCGTATTGGAAGTTGTCGTTCAGTATGTAGGTGCGTGCCATTTGGCCGTCGATGATGAGCTCCAGGTCGTGGCCAATGCCGTTGCCTGTGGTGTTGATGCCATTGTTGTCGGTAATCTGTGCCACGAAGTAGGGCGTGGGATTCACGTTGCCGCCATTGGTGAACGAGGGTGAGTTGAGGTAGCAATAGACTGAGGGGCCGATGGAGTCGTTGGCAGCGAGTTGCGTGCCGCCCACGGTGAATTTGTCGCAGAGACCGTTGGCCGCCTCGCTGTGGTCGTTGCTCACGGCATGGATGTTGATGAGTCCGGCCTCGTCGGTGTAGTTGATGTCCATGGGCACGGCGAAGGAGAATCGGAATACGCCGTTGGCAACGTTGTCGGTGCCGCTGAAGAGCACCTTGGTGCGGTCGTCATATTCGTAGGCTGTGGTGGCTCCGTCTTTCGATGTGTCGTTGAGGCGGCACACGATGTGCTCCAGTGCATCGCGCACGGTGGCGGCGATGAGCCCGTTGAAGGCAGTGTGGGGCGCTCCGTCTTTCTCGATGTGGCCTCTCACCGTGGCCACCGAGCCGGCTCTCAGCTGTGGGGTGGCGGTGCTGACGGGCTCGCCGTTGATGCTGTCGATGACTGCCTGGAGTGTGGGTACGTGCAGCTTCAGGGCGGGGTCGCCCAGGAGGGTGTATTGCAGTTTGTTGCGTGTGCGGTCGGTGCCGGTGTCCACCAGCTGGTTTTTGGCCAGGCGCTGCGCTTCACCGATGCTCACCCGCTGTCCGCCCTCGGTGCGGAGCACGTTTCTCAGATAGGCCATGTTGATGGCTTTGTTGCGGTCGGCATATACGGTGCGCGTGGTGCCGAAGAAGGCCACGGCGCCACCTTTCTCGTTGAGCATGGCTGCCTCGCCTATGTTGTCGGTCTGGCCGTCGAAGGGCATGATGTCGCACGATGCCGTTATCCATAGCGGCAGGTTGTCGTTGGTGAAATCTTCAAAGTCCTTGAGGCGGAGGATGGTTTCGTGGGCCAGCTGGTCAGCGCGTCCGTGGCCGCAATAGTCCATGATGAGGGCTCCGTTGGCCTGTTGCTGCTTGATGATTTTAGTCACTTCGGGGTAGGTGTTGCCCGTCGACGACGTCTCGCGTGTATAGGCATCCCACATGACGCGTTTCACCAGCAGCCCCGGGTTCTGGCTTTCAATCATGTTGGCCGCCTCGTTGGCATCGCGCATGTGGATGTTGTTGTTGCCGTCGTCGCCCATCATCATGATGACGTTCTGCCAGCTGCCGGCATTCTCGTTGCGTGCGTAGTTGATGGTCTTGTCGACCATGATGCGTGCCTGGAGTTCGTTGCGTGCGCTGAGACGCCCCACGGCGATGTCGGCTTTTCCCGAATAAGAGTAGTCGCTATTGCCCTCGGCCAGTGTCTCTTCGTCGTCGAGCAGGCAGAAATAGTCGTCGCTGACGAAACATTGGGTTTCGCTGAATGAGTTTTCGCTTTCGTAGCAGAGCAGGAAGTCGTCGGGCGAGCATCCGCGCCATTGGGCACAGTTCATGCGGTTGTCCCAGGCGCCGTCGCCGAGCAAGAGCAGGTAGCGGGGCATCTGTTCTTCGCTTTCGGCGCGGTCGTAGAGCATCTTCATGTAGCGGCGGTAGGCATTGGCATCGGGGGTGCCGCTGGCAAATTCGTTGATGAGCTCGTCAGCGGGAACGATGCGCACGGTCATTCCGTCTTCCTCCTCGTGATGAGCCTTCAGCCGTTCGGCCTGTGAGCGCAGCTTGCCCGAGGTGGGTATGATGATGACCATTTGGGTTGCCTCGTCGGCGTGATGGTCCTGATTGGTGATGTTATAGACGTATTCCGGCTGGGCAAAGGTGCCGTTCAGGTCGGGGGCAGCCTTGGGCTTGTCAAAGCGCAGCGAGAAGTAGTCGGGGCGCACGGGTCCGTTGGCCGTGGTGCTTATCGTGATGGTATTGGTCGGCTGCAGGTCGCTCACGGCCAAGGTGGTCACTCGCTCGCAGCCCTTGTCGTAGTCCTTGTCGGCAATGGCCAGGTTCATGGTGGTCAGCATGGTGCCGTTCAGCTGCACGGTGGCCGTGGCCGACGTCTTGGTTGTGAGCGCCACGGTGAGCCATCCATTGGTGGTTCCTGCCGGAGCTGCTATGGTGAAGGAGCGTTCTTCGCCCGCCTCTATGGGTGCATCTTCAAAGAGATTGCGCCCGCCTTCAAACCATGCGTAGTTGTCGATTTCACGAAGTTCGTGGTAGTCGTCGGCCGAAGGATAGAACGACCCGAGAAACTCTTCGGCGCTCATGGTGAGCGGCTCATCGTCGTTCTCGGTGATGAAGTAGTAGCCGTAGTCGGAATAAGGATTGCGCGTGCGCGTGTTGGCATCGTTGCTGCTCCATGTCACGGGTCCCTGGCCGTAGAACAGCCGCCGGCCGCCCACGGTGCAGGTGGCCACCTGCTGCAGATCGTCGGTGGCGCGCAGATAGTCATCGGTCAGCTGTTCGGGCTGCAGTGCGCCGCCATAGCCATAGATCTTCACCTTGTCCAAGTTGCTGAATCCTGCCTTCTGCACCAGTGCCTGAGTCAGTTCGTAGACCCCCGACGAGGGAACCCTGATCTTAGCCCATGAGCCCGTAGCGAGCACGGAGTGGGCGGCGTAGCGTGCCGACGCGGTTGTCGCTGCCTTGCGCCGGGCTTTTCTTGCCCCAGTGGCGGTTCCTTTGGCCGTTGCCTTCACGTCAAGCATGAAGCTCACCAGTTTCTGATGATGCCCATTGCGCAGCACCAGCGGCACGAACCACACCTCGAGCGACCCTCGGCGGCGGTCAACGCTGATGCGCTGGTGCACGGCCGGCATCTCCGGTAGCGCTTCGGCATTCAGCTGCTGGCATCGCTTCGCGTCGGCATCGCTCATGTCGATGAATTCGGGGTAGGCTATGCTTACGGTGTACACCGAGTCGGCATAGTCGTCGCCCAGCGGCATGGAGAAGGTGAAGCATGGCAACGACTCCCCAATCCTGACTTCGTCGGCAGTCAGGTTGAAAAACTTCTGTGCTTGCAAACCCAGGCAAGACAGCAGAAGCATCAGCGTTGTTATGGTAGTTCTGCTTGCGTTCAATATTCCAGAAAAGAGAAAAGTCATCTGCAGTTGAGCTCCAGCACCTTGCGCTCTTCTATCCATCCCTCCAGATGGTCGCCAATGCTCACGGGCCCCACTCCGGCGGGTGTTCCGGTGAAGAGCAGGTCGCCCGTCTTCAGTGTGAAGAAACGCGAGATGTAGCTGATGAGCTCGTCCACCTTGTAGAGCATGTCGCTGGTGCAGCCCTCCTGCACCGTCTGTCCGTTGATGTTCAGATGGAAGTGCAGGGCCTGCACGTCGGGCAGCCGTTCCTTCTCCACCCATTGGCCGATGGCCGCCGAACCGTCGAAGCCTTTGCATATTTCCCAGGGCAGCCCCTTGGCGCGCAGTTGCTGCTGCAAGTCGCGCGCCGTGAAGTCTATGCCCACGGTCATGGCATCGTAGTAGCGGTGGGCAAAGCGCTCGGGGATGCATTTCCCCAGCCGGCAGATGCGCACCACCACTTCTGTTTCGTAGTCCACGCGCTCCGAGAAGTCGGGCACGAAAAACGGCTTGCGGTCTTTCAGCAGGGCTGAGTCGGCTTTGGTGAAAATCACTGGAGCCTCTGTCTTTAATAACGTTCCATGTAGCTCTTTATTGTGTTCGGCATAGTTCATGCCCACGGCAAATATCTTCATCGTCTTGGTTTTTGGTTTTTTTAATGGATGGTGTAGCAGCTTTCAGCGCTGAGCATCCAGCAAACATATAGCTCATGTCGGTGGTGCGGCTGGTGTCGAAGTGGCTCAGGTCGAGCGTCTCGAGCTGGCTGCAGGAGAAGAACAGATAGGTCATGTTGGTCACTTCGCTGGTGTTGAGCATGCTCAGGTCGATGGCGGTGAGGCCGGTGCAGTCCTCAAACCATCCGAAGGTCGAGGTGGGTTTGGCCGTGGCAAAGGTGGCGTCGAATGCCACTTGGCTGATGTCGGCCGTCCAGTAGCTCCATTCGGGCGCGTTGTTCTCGGTGTTCAGGTCGAAGACTCTTCCCTCGCGCGCGTTCCTATACATATCATTATATAGTGTCAGCGTGCCGCCGGAAAGCACGGCATAGAGGCTGTTGACGTCGGCCGTCAGGTAGCCGGGGTTGGTGGGTCCTCCGTCAATGTGGGCGTATGAGACGTTGAGCAAGGCGCTGCTGCCTCCCGCCAGTGTTCCGCTACCACCTTTTAGCACGCGACAATAGCGGAACATATAATCCGAGCTCACCACATTGTCAGTGTTCCTTCTCCATCGAGAACCACATAGGCTTCCTGGGCCTTGGCGGTCAGCACCGACAGCAGGCAGGCGAGCAGTGTCGTAAGCATGTTCTTCTTCATTTTGGCTTGTTGTCTTTTTAAATGTAGTGAGTTTGTTCCATGAGCAACTCTGTGTGCTCCTGAGGGTGCAAAGTTACACATTTTTTGTTTTTGTTTTGTTTTTCAGCCTCGAAAAAGTGCTCTAACCATTTAACTTACTTGATTTTAAATAGTTCATGCCGCCCCAAATCGCCGCCTTTTTGCTGCTGATGATGCCCCGGCGAGCGAAAAAAGGGCCGTGCCGCACGCGTTGTGGGGAAAAAGTGTTATTTTTGCAGGGTAAGTCAAGATTTCAAGATGATGAAGGTTTCTATTTTAGTGCCTGTCTATGGCGTGGAGCGCACGGTGGAGCAGTGTGCCGAGTCGCTCTTCGGACAGACCTACGGGCTGTTGGAGTACATCTTTGTAGACGACTGCTCGTCCGACCGCAGTATGGAGTTGCTGGGCTCAGTGCTCAAACGCTATCCTGAGCGGCAGGCTCAGGTGCGCATGCTGCGCCACGACCGCAACCGCGGCGTGGGCGCGGCGCGGCTCACGGCTCTGCAGGCGGCTACGGGCGACTTCGTGTTGCAGGCCGACAGCGACGACTATCTGCCCCTTGATGCCGTGGAACGGCTCGTGGAGCGGCAGCAGCAGACGGGTGCCGACGTGGTGGATGGCGGTTACTGCCAGGTGGCGGGCGGCCATGCCGTGGCCGATGTGATGCCTTTCCACGGGTCGAAGGACGACTACCTGAAGTTGCTCCTGGCGCAAAACACGCTCTCCCACCAGGTGTGGGCGCGGCTCATCAGGCGCTCGCTGGCCGTAGAGCCCGACGTGCTGCCCCTTGAGGGAGTCAACCAGGCCGACGACTATTGCGTGGTGCCCCGACTGATGTACAGCGCCCGCCGCGCGTGGGTGGACCGCGTGGTATATTTCTATCGCATGGATGAGCCCGGAATGTTCAAGGACGGCATCTCGCCCCGCCATGTGGGCTCGGTGCTCAGGGCCAACCAGACGGTGGCCGCCTTCTACGAGCAGCGCGATGCCGAAGGCCGCTTTGCCTACGCCGCCAAGGTGGGCCTGCTGAAAATCTATGTGCAGGCCGTCAGGGCCGGTGTGGGGGCTCGGGAGCTGGAGTCAAGGCTCACGGCGTTCAGCAGCAGCCGCCTTCTGCGTGGTGCACGCCTGATGCTGCGGTTGCCGGGCGGGCACCGCCTGGTCAGACTGCTCTATCTGGTGCTGAAGGGGCTGCTCAGGGAGCGCATCCTGCGTTGCGGCAAGTAATGCTTTTTGTGCCCGTTGCATTATTTTAAAGGAAAGCGTGCCAGGCCCGCAACGGTTGGGCAGCATTTCAGATTGTTTTTTTCTTGATGAGGAAGTTCAGACATTCGTCGAGAATGGCTGCACGGCTCATTTTGAGCATGGCCAGATAGATGGCGGCAGCCAAGGCCACGCGGGCGATGAGCAAGAGAACATCGTTGGAAATCCAACGTGTGAGCAGCCACGTGAGGCCCATCGTGGCGGCAGCTATGAGGAAGAAGGGAACCACATCGAGGGCCACATCGCGATAGCGCAGGCCTATGAGCCGGCGTGCAAACCACTGCCATACAGCCAGCCAGAGAATGGTGAACGCCGTATAGACTCCCACCATGACGCTCATGCCACGGCTGCTGAAAGCCAGCACCAAGGCTATCTGGAGCGCTATCTGCGCCAGGTTGCACCACATGTAGATGTCTGAACGTCCCGAACTGATGGCCAGATTCTGATAGAGCGTGTAGAGGGGCAGAAAAGCTCCGCCCACACAGAGCACCTGCAGCAGGCCGACGCTCTCTATCCACTTTTCGCCGATGGCCAGCACGATGAACTCGCGCCCCACAAGGGTGAGGCCCAGCATGACGGGGAAGGAGAGCAGCGCTGTGAATCGGAGCAGCTTGCGGAACACGCGCTGCTGGCGCTCGCGGTCGTTGCCGGCTGCCACCATCACGGGTTGCGCCACCTGGCCGATGGTGCCGCTGACAAAGAGATTGGCCTTGCTGTTCCAGTTGTTGGCCTGCGAGTAGTTGCCCACGGCATGGATGGGGAACAGGCGTCCGAAGACGAAGGTGAGCAGATGCTGGCTGAGCGTATTGATGATGTTGGTCACCAGAATCTTCACGCTGAACGAGAACATCTGCCTCACCGGGCCGAAGTCTGTCTTCAGCTGCGGGCGCCAGGGCACATAGTAGTAGCGCCCCAGATTGAGCGCGGCGATGTAAATCACCTGTTGCGCGGCCAGGCTCCAGTAGGCCCATCCGCGCAGCGCCATGCCGATGCCCGTCAGTCCCGACACGACGAGGGCCACGAAGCCCACGATGGCTATCTCGCGGTTCATCATGTTCTTCAGCATGTAGGCATTGTGGGCAATGCCGAACGACGAGATGAGGAAGCTCAGAAAGACAAAGCGCGACACGCTCACCAGTCGCGGTTCGTGGAAGAACTTGGCGATGAGCGGAGCCAGAAGAAACAAAATGGCATAGATGGTGACCGAGGAAAGGGTGTTGAACCAGAACACGGAATTGTAGTCGCGCCCAGTGGGCGCCTTCATGTTCACCAGTGCCTGCGTGAAACCGCTGCTCTGCAGATTGCCGGCAATGACGGTGAAGATGGTGAGCACGCCCACCATGCCGTAGTCTTCGGGCGAGAGCAGGCGCCCGAGGAATATCCCAATCAGGATATTCAGTACCTGCGTCGTGCCGTTGTTGAGCATGCCCCAGAAAAGGCCCTTGGCCGTTCGTTCCTTCAAATTGTCGCCCATGGTGGTGCAAAAATACTACTAAATGTTTGAAGTTCAAAATAAAAAAGGTACTTTTGCACGCATTAAGATTTCACGCCAACCATGACAGTTACTCCCGAACAGCAGCCCCGTTGGAATGCCATCATCCTCGACGTGCTGCGATTCTTCAACGATGTTTGCAAGGCCAACGGTCTCACCTATTTTTGCTGCGGCGGAACGGCCATCGGCGCCATACGCCACGGCGGATTCATTCCCTGGGACGACGACATCGACGTCTTCATGCCCCGTCCCCACTACGACCGTTTCGTGCAGTTGGCCTCCGAGGCTAACTGGGATGACTACGAACTCGTCACGCCTTACAATAAAGCCGACTACCCCTTGTTCTTTGCCAAACTGTGCAATCGGCACACCACGCTCGTCGAAGAGGCTGACACGCCCTGCGTGGTGGGGCTCTACATCGACATCTTCCCCATCGACGGAGCGCCCGACGACGTGGCGGCGGCCCAGGCCATGGAAGCGCGCTTCCGCAAGACGAAAAACAAGCTGGAAGCCATCAGCACCCACAACACGTTTGCCGAATACATGCGTCTGCTCACCATGCCCAGGGAGTGGGGGCGCTTTGTGAGGAAAACCATCGGCTTCTTCTTCCGACAGTCCTACCGCCGCCGGTTGTTGCGCCAGTTGGCCGCCATCAGCTATCAGTACGACTACGATGCGTCAACACTCGTGGCTGTCTATTGCGGCTCCTACGGACCCAAAGAAGTGTTTCCCAAGCAGTGGCTCAGCGGCACCGTGCCCTTCAACTTTGAAGGGCTGACCGTCGATTTGCCCACGGGCTACGATGAATATCTGCGGCAATACTATGGCGACTA
>CAMOPD010000084.1 GCA_946622085.1 uncultured Prevotellaceae bacterium
TCGGACAGCTCATCTATTTCTTCGAGATTGCCTGCGGCATCAGCGGCAACGTGCTGGGAGTGAACCCCTTCAACCAGCCCGGCGTGGAGGCCTACAAGAAGAACATGTTTGCACTGCTCGACAAGCCCGGCTACGAGGCCGACTCGAAAGCCATCAAGGAGCGCATTGCCAAGGAAGGCTAAAGAAACAACCGGGAAACACCCAGAAAAACGAAGAAATGCAACAGGCAATCAAACAATACTTAAAGAGAAACGGCTTTGAGGCTTTCTGCCCCAAAGCCGTTCTCTTTGACATGGATGGCGTGCTCTACGACTCCATGCCCAACCACGCCCACAGCTGGCACCACGCCATGAAGCAATGCGGACTCAACATGCCGCCTGCCGATGCCTACCGATATGAGGGCATGCGCGGAGTGGAAACCATCAAGCTGCTGGCGCGCCAGCAGTGGCACCGCGAACTGACTGACGACGAGGCTCAACGACTCTACGACGTCAAGTCGGCCCTCTTCGCCGCCTGCCCGCCAGCCAACAAGATGGAGGGAGTGGAGCTGCTCATGAGGAAAATCAAGGCTTCAGGACTCATGATAGGCGTGGTGACGGGGAGCGGACAGCGCACCCTGCTCAACAAGCTCGTGAATGAGTTCGGCGGCCTCGTGGAGGAACGGCTCATCGTCACCAGCTTCGACGTGAGTCACGGCAAACCCGACCCCGAGCCCTATCTCATGGGGCTCAGCAAATGCGGCGTGAAGCCCTGGGAGGCCATCGTGGTGGAGAATGCGCCGTTGGGCGTGAGAGCCGCCACCAGCGCACGCATCTTTACCGTAGCCGTCAACACGGGACCTCTGCCCGACCAATTGCTGGCCGACGAGGGAGCCGACCTCATCTTCAGCTGCATGGCCGACTTCAGCGACGCCTGGCAAGCCATCAGGGGGTAGAAGGAAAGGGAAATGCGAAAAGGCCTAAATCACGACGGCCGTTCCGCTGGAGCACACCATGAGCATGGCATTGTCGGGACCAATGGTTTCGTAGTCGAGGTCGATGCCCACAATGGCATTGGCCCCCAGCTCCTCGGCACGCTCCTCCATCTCGCGCATCGCCGTGTTCTTGGCGTTGCGAAGCACACGCTCATAAGCGCCGCTACGGCCGCCGAGGATGTCGCGGATGCCCGCCTTGATGTCCTTGAAGAAGTTTGCGCCGATAATGGCCTCGCCAGTCACCACGCCCTTGTATTCGCGTATCTGACGGCCTTCGATTGTTGGGGTTGTACTGATAAGCATAGTTTCGTTTTTATTGATGAATGGTAAACTCTCGGAAACCAACGGGAGTTTGGCAACCTTTTACCGAAGACATTTTCATGCCTTTTCTGCCATGAATCCTCCTGTTCGCTCCATGATGAAGGCAAAGATACGAAGTTTTATTCAAAAAACGGTCACGGCAGGCGTAGTTTTCTGCTGTTTTTCGGGATAAAAGTAGTACCTTTGCAGCCAAATGATTCAACGATATTTCATCTATTTCTGTTACGACGGGAGTCGCTACCACGGCTGGCAGACGCAACCAAACGCCCACACCGTGGAGCAAGAAATGGAGCAGGCCCTCTCGACACTTCTCCGCCGGGAGGTATTGCTCACGGGTGCCGGCCGCACCGATGCAGGCGTGCATGCCCGCCTGATGGTGGCACATTTCGACACCGACGCTCCGGTCGACGAGGTCCAACTGGCCTATAAGCTGAACAGGCTGCTCCCTGCCGACATTGGCGTCAGGCGCATAGAGGCGGTCGGTAGCGACATGCACGCGCGCTTCAGCGCCACCAGCCGCACGTATCGCTACTACATACACACGCAGAAGGATCCCTTCAGGAGAAACTCTTCGTGCGAGCTGCATTATCAGCTCGACTTCGACCGCATGAACGAGGCGGCAGCCATGCTACTGGAATACAGCGACTTCGGAGCCTTCTGCAAGAGTCATACCGATGTGAAGACGACGCTTTGCCACGTGACCGAGGCCCGTTGGGAGCCGCTCTCCGAGCACGAGTGGTGCTTCGTCATTTCGGCCAACCGTTTTCTCCGCAACATGGTTCGGGCTGTGGTGGGGACGCTCATCGACGTGGGGCGCAACCGGCTTTCGCTTGATGACTTTCGCCGCGTGATTGAGGGCAGAAAGCGCACCGAGGCCGGCGAGAGCATGCCCGGAAAAGCCCTCTTCCTGGAGGACATTAAGTATTAATGGTTTGGAGAAAGGAGAAAGGAGAAAGGAGGGAGGAGCATTCTCTTTCCTCTTTACAATTTGAAAAGTTGAAAAAATGGCTTGGTTAGTATTAGCATTCCTCTCAGCTGTTTTGCTGGGATTCTATGACGCCTTTAAGAAAGAAGCGCTCAACGGCAATGCCGTGGTGCCCGTGTTGTTTCTCAACACGTTGTTCTCTTCCATCATTTTTCTGCCGTGCATCGTTCTCAGCAGCCAGTCAACGCTGCTCGACGGCACCATCCTGCACGTAGGCTCTGGCGGCTGGGAGTGCCACCGCTACATTCTGTTGAAGAGTCTCATCGTGCTTTCGAGCTGGTTGTTCGGCTATTTTGGCATGAAGCACCTCCCGCTCACCATCGTGGGCCCCATCAATGCCACGCGCCCGGTCATGGTGCTCATCGGTGCTCTGCTGGTGTTTGGCGAACGGCTGAACCTCTATCAGTGGATTGGAGTGCTGCTCGCGGTGGCCTCTTTCTTTCTGTTGAGCCGAAGCGGACGCAAGGAGGGCATCGACTTCAAGCACGACCGATGGATATACTTCGTCGTGCTGGCGGCCATGCTGGGAGCCGTAAGCGGACTCTACGACAAGTATCTCATGGCTCCGCGCGAGCATGGCGGTGTGGGTCTCGACCGCATGATGGTGCAGAGCTGGTATAACCTCTATCAATGCGTCATGATGGGCGTCATGCTGATGCTCCTCTGGTGGCCTCAACGCCACAAGACGACGCCATTCCACTGGCACTGGAGCATTGTCTTCATCAGCATCTTCCTCAGCATGGCCGACTTCATCTATTTCTACGCCCTGAGCCTGCCCGGGGCCATGATATCTATCGTGAGCATGATTCGCCGTGGCAGCGTGGTGGTGTCGTTCCTGTTTGGAGCTGCCGTCTTCCACGAGAAGAACCTCAAGAGCAAGTTTGTCGATCTGGCTTTGGTGCTGCTCGGCATGCTCTTCCTCTACTTCGGCTCCCGCTGATGGTCTGAGAGAGTTTGTTCAACCCCAATATTATCAATCAAGAAAGGAAAAAAGACATGAAGAGTTTTGGACAGAAACCGTGGATGCTTCCACAGCCGGTGCTCATCATCGGAACCTACGACAAGGAGGGCCGCGCCAATGCCATGAACGCAGCATGGGGCGGCACTTGGGACATGCATGAGATCATGATTTCTCTCGGGTCGCATGCCACCACCGACAATCTGAAGGAGAACGATTCGCTCACCGTGGCCTTTGCCACCACGGAGACACTGGTCGCCTCCGACTTCGTGGGCATAGTGAGCGCAAGAAACGACGCCGAGAAGATGGACAAGACGGGATGGACATCAGAGAAGGCGCCCAACGTTGATGCCCCCGTCTTCACAGCGTTTCCCATGACCATGGAATGCCGCGTGAAGCAGAAAATCGACGAGTCGGAAAGCGGCTACTATCTGGTGGCCGAAGTGGTGAACGTGCTTTGCAATGAGCAATATCTGTCGGACGACGGCAAGCCCGACGTGGAACGGATGAAAATCATCACCTACGACCCCATTCATCTCTCCTACATCCAACTGGGCAAGACCGTTGGCAAAGCATTCGCCGACGGGAAGAAGCTGAAATAGCAGTAGCCCGCACTTGCCCCTCGAAGAAATAAAACAGGAACTCCGTGACTACCTGCCGGCTGGTCACGGAGTTCCTGTTTTTTTCATCGAGGCGCCGCCCATCAGAGCCCTCTTGCCTTCAGCAGTGCCGATGCATCGGGCGACTTCATGCCCGTGAAGTCGGAGAACATCTGCATCAGGTCGAGCGTATTGCCCCGGCTGAGCACCTTCTGGCGGAAGTCCTGCCCCACTTCGGGCTTCAAGGCCCCGCGCGCGGCAAAACAGTCGGCAATGTTCACGGCCAGCACCTCCGTCCAAAGATAGCTGTAATAACCAGCCGCATAGCCGCTGCCCCACACATGATTGAAATAGGACGTGGAATAGCGTGGCGGAATCTGGGCGTCGAGCAGCCCGATGTCCTTCAGGGCCTGCGTCTCAAAGGCCGGTGCCTTGTCGGCCGAAGGCACTTCCGAGGGCGGAAGCACGTGCCATGCCAGGTCGAGGCATGTAGCCGCCAGGTTCTCGCCCAGTGCGTAGGCTGAATGGAAGTTGATGGAACTGAGCATGCGCTGCTTCAGGTCGGCAGGCATGGGCAGCCCCGTCACGGCATGGCGGGCATAGTGGTCGAAGATGTCGGGAATCGTGGCAAACGACTCGTTGAATTGCGAGGGCATCTCCACAAAGTCGCGCGCCACCTCCGTGCCGCTCAGCTTGCTATACTGGCAATTGGAGAGGATGCCATGAAGGGCGTGTCCGAACTCATGAAACAGCGTGGTCACTTCGTCCCAAGTGAGGAGTGAGGGTTGTCCGTCGGGAGCCTTGGCATTGTTGCATACATTATATATAATAGGCAGCTGTCCGCGTTTGTGGCTTTGTCGGGCAAACTCGCTCATCCATGCTCCGCCGCGCTTGGTGGGCCGGCGGAAGTAGTCGCTATAGAAGAGGGCGATGGGCTGCCCGTTTTTGTCGATCACCTCAAACACCTTCATGTCGGGATGATAGGTTGGAATGTCCTTGCGCTGCTTGAAGGTGAGCCCGTAGACACGATTGGCGGCATAGAAGACGCCGTTGATTTGCACGCTGTCGATGTTGAAGTAGGGTTTCACCTCATCATCCGAGATGTTCAGCATTTCCTTCTTCATCTTGGCCGAATAGTAGAACCGGTCGTAGGGCTGCAGCTGGAAGTCATTGCCCATGGTCTTTCGGGCGTAGGCCTCGATGGCTTCGGTCTCGGCCTTGGCCTTGGGCTGATAGGCAGCAATGAGCTGCCTCAGGAAAGCGTAGACGTTGTCGCTCGTCTTGGCCATGGTCTTCTCCAAGGAGTACGAAGCATAGTCGGCATATCCCATCAGCTGGCCTTTCTCGGCCCTAAGCCGCGCTATCTCGGTGACGATGGGGAAGGTGTTGAACGAGCCCGTCCCGTCGGCGCGATGCACCGATGCCTCATACACCCTGCGTCGCAGGTCGCGGTTGTCGAGGTTGGTGAGCAAGGGCTGCTGGGTGGTATTGATGATGACGATGCAATAGGGAGCCTTGCCGCCGCGGCTTTGGGCATCCTTGGCACACTGGGCAATGTCGGCGTCGCTAAGGCCGGCCAGCTCTTCCCTGCTCTCCACCCACACCACGGCGTGGTTGGTGGCATCGGGCAGCATGTCGCCCCACTGCTGCTGCAGCTCTGCTATGCGCATGTTGATTTGCTTCATGCGCGCCATCTTCTCCTCAGAGAGCAAGGCTCCCGAGCGCACGAAGTCCTTGTAAACCTCCTCGAGCAATTTCTTGTCTTCGCCTTCGAGCTTGTCGTACTCATGGTCGTAGACATACTTTATGCGCTCGAAGAGCTGCTTGTTGAACGATATTTCGTTTTCCAGGTCGGTGAGCAGAGGCGTCACGATGCGCTCCGTCTCGGCAATCTCGGGCGTCTTGTCGGCACTGACGAGCGCAAAGAAGATGCTCGTGACACGTTCCAGCAGAGCCCCACTCTCCTCAAAAGCCAGAATGGTGTTCTCGAAGGTGGGTGCCTGCTTGTCGGCCACGATGCCTGCAATGCGCTCTCGCTGAAGGCTGATGCCCGCCTTGATGGCCGGCAGATAGTCGGAAGGCTGTATGCGGCTGAAGTCGGGTGCTCCAAAGGGCAGCGTGCTCTCCTGGAGCAGTGGGTTCGGGCGAGAATCAGCCACGCCCGCGCCGTCGTCACCCATGGCCATGCCCAGCGTCGCCGCCGAGGCCAGGCCAAGGGTGAGCAATGTCTTGTTGATATTCATAGTTTGCCGGATGCTTGTTTAGAGCAGCGAGAAGGCCACGTCCATCATGTGAGTGAAGGTCGTCTGGCGTTCTTCTGCGGTGGTCGATTCTCCTGTGATGATGTGGTCGGAAATGGTGCAGATGCCCAGCGCCCTGTTGCCCGAGCGTGCAGCATTCATATAGAGGGCGGCAATCTCCATTTCTACGGCCATCACGCCCATGTTGATCCATCGGTCGTTGTGGGCGTTCTCGGTGTAGAATGTGTCGGAAGAGAGCACGTTGCCCACCTTGTAGTTATAGCCCAGCCTGTCGCATGTTTCGGCGGCCTTGCGCATGAGCGAGAAGTCGCCGATGGGAGCATAGCTGCCGGGCAGTTCATACTGGGCCACGTAGTTGGAGTTGGTGCAGGCGCCCTGGGCAATGACCAGGTCGCCCAGATGCAGGTCGGTCTGTATGCTGCCGGCCGATCCCACGCGGATGATGGTCTTCACGCCGTAGAAGTTGTAGAGTTCGTAGGTGTAGATGCCTATGGAGGGCATGCCCATGCCATGGCCCATCACGCTGACGCGCTTGCCTTCGTGGGTGCCGGTGAATCCCAGCATGCCACGCACCTTATTGAACTGCACGGGATTGTCGAGAAACTTTTCTGCCATGAACTGGGCGCGCAAGGGGTCGCCTGCCATGATGACGGTTTCGGCTATTTCGCCAAATTGTGCCCCGATGTGGGGAGTAGGTGTATTTGCCATAATGAATGTGTTTTTGTGGGTTAGTAGAATGTTGCAAATATAATAAAAAAAAGGAAAAGAACGGCCGAAAAGCCGATTTTTTTCGTGGGTGCGAGATTAGTTAAGAGTTAAGAGTGACGAGTTACGAGCTACGAGTTGTGATTACCATTGGCGTATAAACTATTCACAACTCGTATGCTATTATTTGCGATTGTTACACGGTTGTGATTACCATTGGCGTATAAACTATTCACAACTCGTAGCTCGTAACTCGTCACTCTTAACTAATTCAGATCACCTCAATGCCGCGCTCCTCGCAGAGTTTCAGGCTCATCTCCTTGAGCTTGAACTTCTGTATTTTGCCCGAGCCCGTGAGCGGGAACTGGTCGATGAAGAACACGTACTTGGGAATCTTGTAGCGGGCAATCTTGCCTCGGCAGAACTCCTGCACATCCTCGGGCTCCATCTTCACGCCCTCGTTGAGAATGATGAAGGCGCCCACGGCCTCGCCATACTTCCTCGACGGCACGGCGGCCACCTGCACATCCTTGATGCCGGGCATGTGGTAGAGAAACTCCTCAATCTCGCGCGGATAGATGTTCTCGCCGCCACGGATAATCATGTCCTTGATGCGGCCGGTAATCTTGTAGAAGCCCTGCTCGTCCTTCACGCCCAGGTCGCCTGAGTGCAGGAATCCGTTCTTGTCTATCACCTCGGCGGTGGCCTCGGGGTTCTTGTAGTAGCCCTTCATCACGTTGAAGCCGCGGCAGCACATCTCGCCCTGCACGCCCACGGGGCACTCCTGGCCCGTCTCGGGGTCGAGCACCTTCACCTCCACGAAGGGGAAGTCGCGGCCCACGGTGGTGCAGCGCTGCTCGAAGGTGTCGTTCAGGCAGGTCTGCGTCATGCCGGGCGACGACTCGGTGAGCCCGTAGACGCTGGTGATGGTCATATACATCTTCTCCGATACGCGCTTCATGAGCTCTATGGGGCAGAGGCTTCCGGCCATGATGCCCGTGCGCAGACTGGTGAGGTCGAACATCGAGAACATGGGGTGGTCGAGCTCGGCAATGAACATGGTGGGCACGCCATAGACGGCCGTACACCTCTCTTTATGTATGGAGGCCAGCACCACCAGCGGGTCGAACTTCTCGACCATCACCTCGGTGCAGCCGTGGGTGAGGCAGTTCATTGTGGCCAGCACCACGCCGAAGCAGTGGAACAGGGGCACGCAGACGCAGAGCTTGTCGTCCTGCGTGAAGCCCATGTTCTCGCCGGTGAAGTAGCCGTCGTTCGAGATGTTGTAGTGGGTGAGCATCACGCCCTTGGGGAATCCCGTCGTGCCGCTGGTATACTGCATGTTGCACACGTCGTGGCACGTCACCAGGCTCTTGGCCTGGCTGAGCTCCTCGTCCTCGATGTTCTGGCCCAGGAGCAGCAGCTCGGCCGTGTTGTACATGCCGCGATACTTCTCCATGCCTATGAAGACCACGTTCTTCAGACAGGGGAAGCGCTCGCTGTTCAGGTGCCCGCGCTCGCACGTCTTCAGTTCGGGCAGCATGGTGTAGGTCATGTCGACGTAGTTGCAGTCCCACGTGCCGTCGGTGATGCAGAGCGTGTGCATGTCGGAGTCCTTGCAGAGATATTCCAGCTCGTTCTGCTTGTAGTTGGTGTTCACCGTCACGAGCACGGCGCCAATCTTGGCCGTGGCGTAGAGAAACGTCAGCCAGTCGGGCACGTTGGTAGCCCAGATGCCCACGTTCGAGCCCTTCTTCACGCCAATGGCCAGCAGGCCCTTGGCCAGGTTGTCCACGCGCTCGTTGAACTGGCTCCAGGTGAAGCGCAGGTCGCGGTCGGAGTAAACGATGTATTCTTTGTCGGGAGTGGTCTCGGCCCAGTGCTCGAGCCACTGTCCGAGCGTGCGCTCGTAGAGCTGATAGCCCTTGCTGCCCGTCTCGGCAGGATAGGTCCTGTCAGGCAGAGGTCTGCCTGCCATGTCTAATTTCACGTTGCTCATGATGTTTCAACTTTTTTCTGCTTTTCTACTTTGTTTTGCGTCCTTTCGGCGCAAAGCCCCGTCCCCCCGGCTTATCAGAAGGGAATATATATCAGAGCCAGAATCTTGGCCGGCTTGCCGGCGACACCGTGCAGATGGTGCTTCACGATGGAGTCGTAGTAGATGCTGTCGCCCTCCTTGAGCGCATATTTCTCCTTGCCGTATTCCACCTCCACTTCGCCCTCCATCACGTAGATGAACTCCTCGCCCTCATGAGCAGAGAGCTTGTAGTCCAGGTTCTCCGTGGGATTGATGTCGATGATGAACGGCTCCATGTGGCGCCCCGCCTTCTGCTGGGCCAGCGGATGATACTCCATGTGTCGGCGGGCATCGGTGGCCCCGTTGCTGAAGCTGATGCTGCTGTCGCGCTCACGGTCTTCGGCGCGGCAGACCACGGGGCCCAGCGCGTCGTTGTCGTCCATGAACGTGCCCAGGCGAACGCCCAGTGCACGGGCAATCTTGATGAGCGGACCCAGCGAGGGCAGATTCTCATCGTTCTCTATCGAGACGATTTGCTCCACCGACAGGCCGCTGCGCTCTGCCATTTCCTCCAACGAAATGTTCTTGGTTTCTCTGATTCCCTTTATCTTGGAACCTACTATTGAATGACTGTCTGACATAAAATTACTTGTTGTCTGTAATGGTCTGTTAAATTTTAATCGCGCAAAGTTACGAAATA
>CAMOPD010000085.1 GCA_946622085.1 uncultured Prevotellaceae bacterium
CTGTTGACTGGAGTCAACAGATCTATTGACTTAAGTCAACAGACAGCAAGTGGCGCGATTTCGGGTTGCCGTGGTGCTGCCTGCGCCTTTCGGACGCCTTGTTTTCCCGTGCTTGGCGTCATGAGCCGCTATGGCAGACAGCCGAAAAAGTTAAAAATTGCTTAAAACCGACGCTCCTGCATGGCCTTTCATTCCCGATATAGTAATTTTGCAGGCGTATGATGACCATCGAACGTAGGCGCAAGCTGTCAGCATGGCTGCTGTTGTGGGTGTTTGTTCCCATGATGGCGCTCTCTGTGCTGCACCGCCATGAGGGGGCCGACGTGGCCGGCGACAACTGCTACAGTTGTGCCCACCACATGCCTCATGCCGGCCATCTCTCGGGTGCCAGCACCACGATGCACCAGTGCGTGCTCTGCCAGTTTCAGAGCCTGCCGTTCCTGCTGCCTACGTTCGTTCCCCTGGTTGTTTTCTCTTTAAGTTTCATCATGGCCGTGACTGCGCCTGCCGCCCTTGTGAGCGTGCGCAGTGTCGGCCCGCTTTCGTTGCGCGGTCCTCCTGTGGATGCTTCTCTCCGCCAATGAAATCGCGCCGCCCCCACCGGTGGCGGCCATCTTACGAACTTAAAAACAGAAAACAAAAAAAACGACAATGAAACACTTCTTTTTTTCATTGCTGTTGCTTGTAGGTATATGCCTGCCGGCAATAGCACAGTCGGCCGATGATGCCGACTCACTGGCCCTGCACCACCATGAGCAGGGCGAACAGTTCCACCGCCACATGATGCTCAGCGACGTCGTCGTGACGGGCATCACGGGCGAAACCAAACTGCGCAATTCGCCCGTGCCCGTGTCGGTGCTCACGCGCCGCCAGCTACAGGCCACCGCTTCGACCAACATCATCGATGCCATAGCCCGCGAGCCCGGCGTGGCACAGATCACCACGGGCAGCGGCATCTCCAAGCCCGTCATACGCGGTCTGAGCTACAACCGCATCGTCACCGTCAACGACGGCATACGCCAGGAGGGCCAGCAGTGGGGCGACGAGCACGGCATAGAGATCGACGCCCAGAGCGTCAACCAGGTGCAGGTGCTCAAGGGACCCGCCAGCCTCATGTATGGCTCCGACGCACTGGCCGGCGTGCTCGTGCTCAACAGCGAGCCCACCATGCCCGAGGGCACCATGCGCGCCTCGGCCACCACCGAATATCAATCCAACAACGGACTCTTTGACTACTCGCTGGCACTGGGCGGCCACAAGAGCGGCGCCGTGTGGGCGCTCCGCTGGAGCCAGAAACTGGCCCACGCCTATCAGAACCGCTACGACGGCTACGTGCTCGGTTCGCAGTTTCGCGAGCGAGCCCTGAGCGGTCTCGTGGGCATGAACGGCCGCTGGGGCCACACGCATCTGCGCCTCTCGTGGTTCAACCTCATGCCGGGCATCGTGGAGGGCGAGCGCGACGACCAGGGGCGCTTCGTGATGCCTGCCCACGAGGAACACGAGGACCACGCCGATGCCCACGAGGAACACGAGGAGGAACCCGTCGAGACGGCCACCGACAGCCAGCTGAAGACCTACGGCATGCACCTGCCCTTCCAGCAGGTGAACCACTTCAAGGCCACGCTCGACAACGCCTTCCGCCTGGGCGAGGGCAACCTGAAGGCCGTGGTGGCCTATCAGCGCAACCGCCGCGAGGAGTTTGAGGAAAGCCACGACGAGGCCTGTCTCAACTTCCTGCTCCACACCGTGAACTACAACCTGCTCTACTCGCTGCCCCACGACGCATGGCGATTCAACGCCGGCGTGAACGGCATGTGGCAGAAGTCGCTCAACGAGGGCGACGAGTTCCTCATTCCGGCCTATACGCTCTTCGACGTCGGAGCATTCGCCACGGCCAACGTGCAGCTGGGCCGATGGAACGTGAGCGGTGGCGTGAGATTCGACAACCGAAGCATCGACAGCAAGGCACTCGAGGAGCGATTCCTGCCTCTCAACCGTTCGTTCAACGGATTCACACAGAGCATAGGAGCCGTCTGCGAGCTGGCCCACCACACCCATCTGCGACTCAATGCTGCCCGCGGATTCCGCACGCCCAACCTGAGCGAACTATGCAGCAACGGCGAGCACGAGGGCACGCTGCGCTATGAGATTGGCAACGGCCAGCTGAAGTCGGAATACAGCACGCAGCTCGATGCTGGCATCGACTTCTCGTCCGACTTCGTGCATGCCCAGGCTTCGGCGTTCGTCAACTGGATAGACCATTTCATCTTCTCCCACCGTATCAGCGCACAGGAGGCTCTGAGCCTCAGTGGCGTCAATGTGGAGCCCACAGACGACGACTATTACCACTACACACAGGGCGACGCCCGCCTCTGGGGCCTGGAACTCAGCCTCGACCTGCACCCCGTGGAGCGGCTGCACTTCCTCAACGCCTTCAGCTACGTCAATGCCATGCTGCTCCATCAGCCGGCCGACAGCAAATACCTGCCGCTCACGCCCGCTCCCCGCTGGACGTCGGAACTGAGCTACGACCTCATTCTCAACGGCCGCACGCTCAACAATATGTTTGTGAAGCTGGGCATGGAGTGCAACCTGCGCCAGAACCACTACTTCGCCGCCTACGACACCGAGACCGCCACGCCCTCCTACACGCTCTTCAGTGCGCAGATAGGAACCGACGTGCTCGGGCGCAACGGCCGTACCGTGGCCAGCATCTATCTCACGGGCGACAACCTCTTCGACCGCGCCTACCAGAACCACCTGAGCCGACTGAAATATGCCGACGTCAACGAGCGCACCGGCCGACGAGGAGTGTTCAACATGGGGCGCAACATCACGCTCAAGGTGGTCATCCCCGTGGAATTACAACTTCGGTAGCAATTAAGAGAAATCACGAAATAACGTAATAACGTCATAACGAAATAACGTCATAACGAAATAACAAAAAAATCACAATGGAAATCTATAGATTTGGATATTATTGGCTGGACACATGGGTGCTTGCAAATGTCATACAGCTGGCAACGCAGGATTTCTGTTCACGTTTCTTGAATCACACCAACGATCCCGGCGGAAGACAATATGACCAGATGACACAAGCTGCTCGTTCGGCACCGGCTAATATCGCAGAGGGCAACTCACGGCATTCCACCTCGAAAGAGACGGAGATGAAACTCACAGACGTAGCTCGTGCAACGCTTTCTGAACTGGCCAACGACTACCTCAATTGGCTGCTACGGCAGGAGAGCATACCTTGGTCTGTTCATTCGTCGGAGTACCAGACCGTCAGTAATATCCGTTTAGACCGTCCAGACTATAATGACGATGTGCTCCACAAAAGCAGCATTCACATCCTTGCCCAAAAACATAAATTTGACTCGTGGCTCAAGAGCGAAGACTCGCTTGTCGTTGCCAATTGCCTATTGGTGCTTTGCAATCGTCTTGTCATGATGATTAGCCGCCAGATAGAACGCCAGCTTGAGGTGTTCAGAGTTGAAGGTGGTTTCACTGAGGGATTAACAGCTGAACGCCTCGCTTTCCGCAAACAAATAAGCACACAGACAAATGCTCCCACCTGCCCGCAATGTGGAAAGCCCATGATTAAGCGTGTGGCAAAGAAAGGCATCCATTCAGGCAGAGAGTTCTGGAGCTGCAGCGATTATCCCCGATGCAATGGCACAAGGAATATGAACGACGAAATGACGAAATGACGAAATGACGTTATAACGTTATAACGAAATAACGTAATAACGAAATCTTCGAAATCTTCGAAATCCTCTTCCAGCGCATTTTCGCCCATTTTGTTTCCTCCTTCTCCGAAAAAATGCTTACATTTGCCAGCAATATGAAAACAAACAGTAAGACTCGGCTCATTGTAGATAGCGGCAGCACCAAGACCGACTGGGCTCTTGTGGGTAGCGACGGCACGCAGCCTTCCACCTTCCAGACGGAAGGCATCAACCCCGTACATCAGTCCGACGACACGATTATGTGCGTCTTGAATAAGGCGAAAGCCCTATGCCCGTCGGCGGGCAGCACCGTGGAGAGCATCCACTTCTATGGCGCAGGACTGATAGAGCCTAAGCGCCCGCTGATGGTGCGCCTGCTGACCGAGGCATTCGGCGAAGCCCGGTCGATAGAGGCCGAGAACGACCTGCTGGGTGCCGCCCGGGCACTCTGCGGCCACCACGAGGGCATAGCCGCCATACTCGGCACGGGAGCCAACTCGTGTCTCTACGACGGCCGGCGCATCGTGCAGAATACGCCGCCGCTGGGCTACATCCTCGGCGACGAGGGCAGTGGGGCGGTGCTGGGACGGCTGTTCCTCAATGCGCTCTTCAAGGGCGCGCTGCCGCAGAAGATGCGCGATGACTATCTCGCGAGCGCGGGCATCACCTATGCCGACGTCATCCAGCGTGTCTATCGCGAGCCTCAAGCCAACCGTTTCCTGGCTTCCACCTCTTTATATATATGCGCGCACGTGGGCGAGAGTGAAGCCTTGCAGGCGCTGGTAACCGACAACTTCCGCCAGTTCTTCCGCCGCAATATAGTACCATACGGGCGCCGCGATTTGGCAGTAAATGTCGTGGGCAGCATAGCCAGCCACTATGAGCCCTATTTGCGACAAGCCGCCGAGGCAGAAGGCTTCAGCCTGGGCACAGTGAGCCAAAGCCCCATGCAGGGACTGCTGTCTTTTCATGGCCAATAGACAGCAAGACTCTTGCTAAGACACACGCCCCAAGAGAATGACTCGCAGGAATTCCCTTGGGGCCTTTTCTTTTTCGTCATCCCAAACCGCAAAGATGCTTTCAAAATGTTTCCAAAATATATATGAAATGTTGTTTTTGCTACAAAAGTGCCACTTTTTGGCAAAAAAGTATTGTTGCAATTCAAAATCTTTTACTATCTTTGCCACCAGAATATTTTACAAATTAATCTATATTTATTAACCATTTAAACAACAAGCTTATGAAAAAGATTTTTACTCTGATTGCAATGGCTTTGATGGCCATTAGTGCTAATGCCTATGAAGTTACTCTTTGGGAAGGCGAAGCATTAGTAACAGGATGGGGTAACCAACCTTCATTCCTTGCTGATGGCGGTGATGACCTGACAGAAAACAATGCTCAGGCAGGTGACATTATCCGTTTTTACGCCTCTGCTCCCGATGACAACTGGCAGGTGGAACTTTTTGAAGGACACTGGAAGGGCATGTATGAGCGTTTCTCTGCAAAACAACTTTATGAGGAAAGTGGTGATCCAAGGGAGTCAACGATTGTCGATCTTGCTGCTCAAGGTTATTTCGAGTTCACTCTCACTGATGCAATGCTCGAAGCTGCTGTGGTAAAAGGCGGTTGGGGTGGCGTTTTCCTCCTCAATGGTGATGGCGATCTCACAGTGACCAAGATGACGCTTGTAAAAGAAGGTGAAGCTCCTGTGATAGAGCCTACAGTTGATGTTTCTCTTAATCTTACAGATGGACAACATGTTTTAGCCAGTGAGTTTGATGCTTATGCTGATGACTGGAAAGTACAAGTGATTGTTACTGTTCAAGCCATAGAAACTGATTACGGTAAGGTTGGCCCAGGTTGGGGCATTGGCAAGATGATAACCATTAATCAGTGGAATGACGATGCTTACAAGGAGTTCAGTTGCAAGGCTGCTTCTGATGAGGGCGAAGAGAACGTGTTTGAAATGACCGTTGGCGATTTGAAGGCCTGTGCTAAGAAAGGTGGCGACACCTATTTCACAGATGAATATGGACTTCAGGGTGTGACCTTTGGATTCTATAATGGTGCTACTTTGAAGGAGGTTAAGATTTGCGTACCTGAATCTCTTTCTGTAAATGCTGTTAAGGTAGCCAAGAATGCCAACGCTCCTATCTACAACCTCGCCGGCCAGCAGGTTAACAAGGCTGTGAAGGGTGTTTACATCCAGAATGGCAAGAAGTTCATCGTGAAATAAGCACAACGACGAACAAGAAAAAACGAGACTTTAATTTCAACGACATAATTGTCCTCAGGGGCGGGCGCAAAGCGTTCGCCCCTGTTTTGGCTATGTTCGTTTCAGGACTTTTCCGTGAAGTTAACATGATGCGTCGCTCTTTGCTGCGCGAATCCGCCCACCTGAAGGGAAGTGGATTAGGCAATAAGTATTATAAATAAGCAATAAAGTATCAGTGCATCTCGCTTTTTTTTTGTTATTTTGCAAAGTGAAATGCTTAATATACCTTATTATATAAATGAAGAAACTTCTATTAATCTTTGCCATGATTGTATCGGCAATGGCTGCCCATGCGCAGTTTGTGAGCATGAAGAACGGCCACTTTGAGCGAGAGGGGAGACCCTATTATTACGTTGGAACAAACTTCTGGTATGGCGCCATCCTGGCCAGCAACGGGCAGGGCGGCGACCGCAAACGACTGCACCGTGAGCTCGACAAGATGAAGGCCATGGGCATAGACAACCTGCGCATACTGGTGGGGAGCGACGGCGAGCGCGGTGTGCAGAAGTCGAAGGTGGAGCCCACGCTCCAGATAAAGCCAGGCGTATATAACGACACCATTCTTGACGGGCTGGACTATCTGCTCTACGAGATGGGGAAACGCAAGATGGTGGCCGTGCTCTACCTGAACAACTCGTGGGAGTGGAGCGGCGGCTACAGCTTCTATCTGAAGCATGCCGGCGTGAAGAATGTGCCCACGCCGCAAGAGGTGGGCTATCCGAAGTTCATGGAGTTTATGTCGAAATTCTCCACCAACAGGAAGGCCCAGCAACTGTTCTACAACTACGTGCGCTTCATCCTGACGCGCACCAACCGCTACACTGGCAAGAAGTATAAGGACGACCCGGCCATCATGTCGTGGCAGATAGGCAACGAGCCGCGCGCCTTCAGCAAGGAGGCTCTGCCCGCCTTTGCCCGCTGGATAGGTGAGTCAGCCGCACTCATACGCAAGCTCGACGGCAACCACCTCATCTCCATCGGCAGCGAGGGCTCGTGGGGATGCGAGAACGACTACAAGACGTGGGAGAAGATTTGTGCCGACCGCAATGTGGACTACTGCAACGTGCATCTGTGGCCCTACAACTGGAGCTGGGCACGCAAGGACCATCTGTGGGAAGACCTCGACCAGAGCTGCAAGAACACCAAGGAATACATAGACAACCACCTGGCCATCTGCGCTCGGCTGAAGAAGCCGCTGGTGATGGAGGAGTTCGGATTCCCGCGCGACGACTTCCAGTTTGCGCTGGGCACGCCGACGAAGGCCCGCGACGCCTATTATAAATATGTGTTCTCGCTCGTGGCCGATAATGCCGAGACCGGTGGCTACTTTGCCGGATGCAACTTCTGGGGCTGGGGCGGATTTGCCCAGCCAAAGCATGAACAATGGGAGGTGGGCGACGACTACTGCGGCGACCCCTCACAGGAAGCTCAGGGCCTGAACTCCGTTTTCGCCGGCGACGAGAGCACGCTCCAGGTGGTGAAGGAGCAAGTGGACAGAATGAGCAGAATAAGCAAATGAAGGGGGAGGAGAAAACCCTAAACAATCAAGAATAACCAGAAAATCATGAGAAAGACCATCATTTTGGGACTGCTATTGACAGCCGTCGTGCAGCTCTCAGCACAAATCAGGGGAAACAACATCACGGTGACCGTGCAACCCGACCATAAGGACTGGCATTATAAAGTGGGCGAAAAGGCCTCGTTCACCGTGAGCGTTTGGAAGTCGGGCACACTGCTCGACGGGGCGAAGGTGGATTATCAGGCCGGGCCGGAGATGTATCAGGACGTCAAGAAGTCGGTCACACTGAAGGACGGCTCGATGAAGCTCACAGGCACGCTGAAGCAGCCAGGGTTCTATCGGGTGGACGTCACGGCTCACGTGGATGGCAAGGACTATAAGGGCGCCTGCGGCGCTGCTTTCTCGCCCGAGAAGCTGCAGCCGTCGACAGTGATGCCAAAGGATTTCGCTGATTTCTGGCAGAAGGCCATTGCCGAAGCACGCAAAACCGACCTCGACCCCACCAAGCGACTCCTGCCCGAGCGATGCACGAAGGACGTGAATGTCTATGAGGTGAGCTTCCAGAACGTGCGGTGGGGCAGTCGCACCTATGGCATCCTCTGCGTGCCCGTGAAGGAAGGCCGCTACCCCGCGTTGCTGCGAGTGCCGGGAGCTGGCGTGCGCCCCTATGGCGGCGACGTGTACACCGCATCTCAGGGAGCCATCACGCTGGAGATAGGCATCCACGGCATTCCCGTCACGATGGAGCAGTATATCTATGACAATCTGCATAACGGCGCGCTCAACGGCTACTGGAACTTCGGCATGGACAACAGGGACGAGAGCTACTACAAGCATGTGGTCATAGGATGCATACGCGCACTGGACTATATGGCAGAATACACCCCTTGGAACAACAAGGAAATGGGCGTGACGGGCAGCAGCCAGGGAGGATTCCTGACGCTGGCCACTGCTGCGCTCGACAAGCGCATCACCTACTATGCCCCCGTGCATGCCGCTCTCTGCGACCATACCAATTCGCTTCGGGGCATTGCCTGCGGATGGCCACACTACTTCTATTGGAACAAAGGCAAGGGCATGGAGAAGAACATCGAGTGCTCGCGCTACTACGACGGCGTGAACTTCGCACGGCTCATCACCAATGAGCAGAAAGGCTGGTTCTCGTTTGGCTACAACGACGACGTGGTGCCGCCCACCACTGCGTGGGCCACCTACAACGTGGTGACCGGGCCGAAGGAAATCTCTCCTTATCAGGGAACCTGGCACTTCTGGTATCAGGAGCAGTGGGACGAATGGGAAGAATGGCTGCTGAAACAAATGAATATCAAATAAATAACAATCACAATATGAAGAAACTTTTGATGACAGCAATGGTAGCAGCAGCGATAGTTGGCTGCTCGACACAAAAGGCTGGAACCGAAAAGAACGGGGCTCAGCAGTTGATGGAACGTCTCGACTCGCTAAGCAAGCGAGGCATTATGTTTGGACACCAGGACGACCCCTTCTATGGTCTCACTTGGGAGTATCAGAACGACAGCAGTGACGTGAAGAACGTATGCGGCGACTATCCCGCCATCATGGGCTTCGAACTGGGCGGCATCGAGATGGGTGACGCCAAGAGCCTGGACAGCGTGCCCTTTACACGCATCACTCAGGAGGTGATCAATCACTACAACCGTGGCGGCATCATCACCATCAGCTGGCACCCGCGCAATCCCGTGACCACCATCGACGGGGGAGGCCCTGCCGGCCAGAAGTTCCCCGAAGGAACGGCTTGGGACGTGAGTGATTCTACCGTGGTGAAGAAGATTCTGCCTGGCGGCGAATATCACGAGAAGTTTCAGACCTGGATGCAGCGCCTGAGCGACTTCCTGGCCACCCTCAAGACTGCCGACGGCAAGAAAATACCCGTCATGTTCCGTCCTTGGCACGAGAACTCAGGCTCTTGGTTCTGGTGGGGCGAGAAGCTCTGCACCGTGGATGAATACAAGGCTC
>CAMOPD010000086.1 GCA_946622085.1 uncultured Prevotellaceae bacterium
CCCACGACCAGGTGGCGCAGATACGTACCGAGCTGAAGGAACTGCTCGAAATCATCGACAACAAAGATGCCGATGCCATGCAGCAGTATCTGCGCAAAATACGCAACAACGTGCGCCGCGACATAGAAATAAAGCATTGACACGTGGCGGCCACACATGGCGGCACTCATTCAAGGAAAAAATCTGACAAGGCTCATGGCGTTGTCAGATTTTTTCTTTATTTTTGTTGCCGTAGTCTGGTGATCCGGACATGAGAAACACCTGCAAAAGAACCGAAAACCTGAAATCGACCCTATCCTATGATGCTGAAACTGCTGCTCGTGAGCCTCTTTACGCTGGTGGAACTGAACTGCGAGAACCTGTTCGACTGCCGCCACGATACGCTATGCAACGACTATGAGTATCTGCCCGATGCCGTGCGCCATTGGACCCATCGGCGCTACTGGCAAAAGCTGAACAACATTGGGCAGGAAATCATAGCCTGCGGCGAGATGCCTGGCGGACAGTGGGCACTGCCCGACCTCGTGGCACTGAGCGAAGTGGAGAACGACTCGGTGCTCTTCGACCTGTCGCGGCGGTCATTGCTGCGCCGGGCAGGATATGAGTATGTGATGACCCACTCGCCCGACGAGCGGGGCATCGATGTGGCCTTGCTCTATTCGCCCTTCACCTTCCGTCTGCTCCGCCATCATGCTTTGCGGATAGAGCCTCCCGAGGGGCACCATCCGACACGCGACGTGCTCTATGTGTCGGGGGAGATGTCCTCGGGCGACACGCTCCATGTCTACGTGGTGCATGCGCCAAGCCGCTATGGCGGCGAGCGGGTGAGCCGACCCTATCGGCTCAAGGTGGCCAGTGCGCTCTGCTCCTCCATCGACTCCCTGCGCCGACGTTCGCCACAGGCTCCTGTCATCGTAGCAGGCGATTTCAACGAATATGCCGGCGAGGCTGCTCTGAGGTTTTGTTGCGAGGCAGGCCTGCTGACCGACGTCTCAGAACGAGCCATGGGCAGCAACGGCGCGAAGGGCACCTATCGCTATCAGGGCCGCTGGGGAAGCCTGGACCACATTCTTGTCAGTGCGTCTCTGGCCTGTTGGCTACAGAGCTGCACCATCTTCGATGCTGCTTTCCTGCTGGAACCCGACAAGAATTATGGCGGCATGCAGCCCCGCCGCAACTACCGGGGCATGCGCTATAACAACGGCTTCAGCGACCATCTGCCCCTCGTGGCACGCTTCAGATTGCCCGAGAGAGTGGGAGAGGACTGACGCGACCAATCCTTTTGGGTGAAGAAGAATGCATGTGCGCGAATATTTAAAATACCTTAATTAGGGGCGGCAGTTAGCACTTATTACTGCTAAAATGTTTATCTTTGCATGATTATAAAAAAGTGCCTGCATAAGGACTGAATAAATATTTAAAAGAGGATAATAAGAAACAGCATTCTGTAGTTATATGTTTGAGAATCTTAGTGATAGGCTTGAACGGTCGTTCAAGATACTGAAGGGTGAAGGAAGAATCACCGAAATCAACGTTGCCGAGACGCTGAAGGATGTTCGGCGCGCTTTGCTCGATGCCGACGTTAACTATAAGGTGGCTAAGACGTTCACCGACACCGTTAAAGAGAAGGCGTTGGGCATGAACGTGCTCAACGCCGTGAAGCCCGGACAGCTGATGGTGAAGCTGGTGCACGACGAGCTGGCCCAGCTCATGGGCGGCGAGGCCGTGGAGCTGCAGCTCAAATCGAAGCCTGCCATCGTCTTGATGTCGGGCCTTCAGGGTTCGGGTAAGACAACGTTCTCGGGCAAGTTGGCCAACATGCTCAGCAAGAAACAGCATCGCCGCCCCTTGCTCGTGGCCTGCGACGTGTATCGTCCGGCTGCCATCGAACAGCTGAAGGTGGTGGCCGCCCAGGTGGGCGTGCCTGTATATAGTGAGGACGGCAACAAGGACGTAGTGGAAATAGCCCGCCATGCCATTGCTGAGGCCAAGGCCAAGGGCAACGACGTGGTCATCATCGATACGGCAGGCCGACTGGCCGTCGACGAGGAGATGATGCAGGAAATAGAAACGCTGAAGAATGCCGTGCAGCCCGACGAGACGCTGTTCGTGGTTGACTCGATGACGGGTCAGGACGCAGTGAACACGGCCAAGGAGTTCAACGACCGGTTGGACTTCGACGGCGTGGTGCTCACCAAGCTCGACGGTGACACCCGTGGCGGTGCTGCCCTCTCCATTCGCACCGTAGTCACCAAGCCCATCAAGTTTGTAGGTACGGGCGAGAAAATGGAAGCCATCGACGTGTTCCATCCTTCGCGCATGGCCGACCGTATCTTGGGCATGGGCGACATCGTCAGCCTGGTGGAGCGTGCACAGGAGCAGTATGACGAGGAGGAAGCCCGCCGGCTGCAGAAGAAGATTCAGAAGAACCAGTTCGACTTCAATGACTTCCTGAACCAGATTCACCAGATAAAGAAGATGGGCAACCTGAAGGACTTGGCCGCCATGATTCCTGGCGTGGGCAAGGCCATCAAGGACATCGATATCGACGACGATGCCTTCAAGGGCATCGAAGCCATCATACTGAGCATGACTCCCAAGGAGCGCAGCAACCCGCAGATACTCAACAGCAGCCGCCGGCAGCGCATTGCCAAGGGTAGTGGAACCAACATCCAGGAGGTGAACAGGCTCATCAAGCAGTTTGACCAGACCCGCAAGATGATGAAAATGGTCACCACAGGCGGCATGGGTGGTATGCGCGGCATGATGAGAGGAATGCCCAAGATGCCGAAGACGAACTAACTTTTAATGTCCTTAACGACCTTAATGTCCTTAATGACCTTAAGGCCCTTAAATAACAATAAAGATAATGCAACTAATAGACGGAAAGGCAACAGCTGCAGCCATCAAGGCCGAGATAGCCGAGGAAGTGAGCCAGATAGTGGCCGCTGGTGGCAAACGGCCTCATCTGGCAGCCGTGCTCGTTGGCCACGACGGTGGCTCGGAGACTTACGTGAAGAACAAGGTGCTCGCCTGCGAAGCCTGCGGTTTCAAGTCGTCGCTCATTCGTTTTGAAGACGATGTGACCGAGGAGGAGCTGCTGGCCTGCGTGGACAAGCTGAACAACGATGACGATGTAGACGGGTTTATCGTGCAGATGCCCTTGCCACGCCATATTGACGAACAGAAAGTCATAGAAGCCATTGACTATCGGAAGGATGTAGACGGATTCCATCCCGTCAACGTGGGGCGCATGGCCATCGGCCTGCCCAGCTTCATTTCTGCCACGCCGCTTGGCATCCTGACATTGCTGCGCCGCTATGGCATTGAAACGAGCGGCAAGAAGTGCGTCATTCTGGGACGCTCGAACATCGTGGGCAAGCCCATGGCTCAGCTCATGCTGCAGAAGCAATATGGCGACGCCACGGTGACCGTGTGCCACTCCCGCTCGAAGACCCTGAAACAGGAGTGTCGCGAGGCCGACATCATCATTGCCGCCATCGGCCAGCCGGAGTTCTTGACGGCTGACATGGTGAAGCCCGGAGCCGTGGTCATCGACGTAGGCACCACCCGCGTGCCCGATGCCCAGCGCAAAAGCGGTTTCCGCCTTTCGGGCGACGTGAAGTTCGACGAAGTGGCACCGCTGTGCTCGTTCATCTCTCCCGTTCCTGGTGGCGTAGGTCCAATGACCATCTGCTCGCTGATGAAGAACACGTTGGCAGCAGGCAAAAAAGAATACTACCGATGACCGCAGAAGAATATTACCAGAGAGGCAATCAATACCGCAAGGAAGGTAATTGGCAGCAGGCACTCAACAACTATCTGGAGGCCATAGCGCTCGACCCGGATAGTCCGGCGGTGCATGCTAAGGAAATGCTTGTTAATATACTTAATTACTATTGTAAAGACATGTACAACCCTTAAGTCTCGCGTTTCGCTTTTGTGCCGGAGAGTGAAGCAGAGTATTACAAAAACCAAACATTATGAGTAAAATCAGAGGAGCCATTGTTGTCAACACAGATCGCTGTAAGGGGTGTTCGCTGTGCGTCATAGCGTGCCCCCAGAAGGTGATTGAACTGTCGGCAAAGAAGGTGAATGTTCACGGCTACCCTTACGTGGAGCCCGTGCGACAAGAGTTTTGTGTCGGATGCACCTCGTGTGCCATTGTATGTCCCGACGGATGTATCACTGTTTATCGTAAAAAAGTGGAGGAATAGGCATGGCAGAAAAAGAAGTAACATTGATGAAAGGCAACGAGGCGATAGCCCGTGCTGCCATTCGTTGTGGCGTTGACGGATACTTCGGTTATCCCATTACTCCGCAGAGTGAAGTGATTGAGACGCTTGCCGAACTGAAGCCTTGGGAAACCACGGGCATGGTGGTGGTGCAGGCCGAGAGTGAGCTGGCATCTGTCTACATGCTTTATGGCGCCGCTGGTGCCGGGAAGCGCGCCATGACGTCATCCTCGTCGCCCGGTGTGGCATTGATGCAGGAAGGCATCACCTATCTTGCTGGTGCCGAGCTGCCCGCACTGATTGTCAACGTGCAGCGTGGCGGTCCTGGACTGGGAACCATTCAGCCTTCGCAGGGCGACTATTTCCAGGCTACGCGTGGTGGCGGAAATGGTGACTACAACGTCATCGTGCTGGCTCCGGCCTCGGTGCAGGAAATGGCCGACTTCGTTGACTTGGCCTTCGAACTGGCTTTCAAATACCGCAATCCGGCCATGATTCTCTCTGATGGCGTCATTGGTCAGATGATGGAGAAGGTGGTGCTGCCACCGTTCAAGCCCCGTCGTACCGACGAGGAGGTGATTGCTCAGTGCCCCTGGGCTTCCACAGGAAAGACCAAGAACCGCGAGCGCAATGTCATCACCTCGCTGGAACTGAAACCCGAAATCATGGAGCAGCGCAACCTGCACCTGCAGGCCAAGTATGCCGAGATATGCGAGAAGGAAGTGCGCTACGAAGTGCAGCAGTGCGATGATGCCGAATATGCCATTGTGGCCTTCGGCTCGGCTGCCCGCATCGCCGAGAAGTCGGTGGAGCTGGCACGCAAGGAAGGCATCAAGGTGGGGCTCTTCCGTCCCATCACTCTGTGGCCGTTCCCCACGAAGGAAATCGCCGAGTTGGCAAAAGGAAAGAAAGGCATCCTCGTGGCCGAAATCAACGCCGGACAGATGGTGCAGGACGTGCGCCTGGCCGTTAACGGTGCCGTGCCGGTGGAACAATTCGGTCGTCTTGGCGGCATCGTTCCTGATCCCGAAGAGATTGTTAACGCATTGAAAACTAAATTGATGTAAGACTATGGAAGACAATCAGATTATAGCTCCAGAGAACTTGGTTTACAAGAAACCAACCCTCCTGAATGATAACAATATGCACTATTGTCCGGGTTGTTCCCACGGCGTGGTGCACAAGCTCATTGCCGAAGTAATCGAGGAGATGGGCATGGAAGAAAAGACCATCGGCGTCAGCCCTGTTGGTTGTGCCGTGTTTGCCTATAATTACATCGATATCGATTGGCAGGAAGCAGCCCACGGGCGTGCTCCCGCATTGGCAACGGGCATCAAGCGCATGTGGCCCGACCGCCTGGTATTCACCTATCAGGGCGACGGCGACCTGGCTTGCATCGGTACTTGCGAAACCATCCATGCGCTGAACCGTGGAGAGAACATCGTCATCATCTTCGTCAACAATGCCATCTATGGCATGACGGGCGGACAGATGGCTCCCACGACGCTCATCGGGCAGAAAACGGCCACATGCCCCTACGGACGTGACCCGAAACTGCACGGCTATCCTCTCAAGATGGCTGATATTGCCGCAGGGTTGGAAGGAACATGCTACGTGACCCGTCAGTCGGTGGAGTCGGTGGCCTCCATCCGCAAGGCAAAGAAAGCCCTGAAGAAGGCTTTCCAGGCTTCCATGGAAGGCAAAGGCTCAAGCCTCGTGGAGTTTGTTTCCACCTGCAACAGTGGTTGGAAGCTCACGCCAGCTAAAGCTAATGAATGGATGAAGGAGCACATGTTCCCCTTCTATCCCAAAGGTGACCTTAAAGATACGACAGAATTATGAAGAAAGAAATAATCATTTCAGGATTTGGCGGTCAGGGCGTGCTCTCCATGGGTAAGATTCTGGCCTACTCAGGACTGATGGAAGACAAAGAAGTGACATGGATGCCGGCTTACGGTCCCGAACAGCGTGGCGGCACAGCCAACGTGACGGTCATCGTGAGCGATGAGCGCATCTCGTCGCCCATTCTCAGCAAGTACGACATTGCCATCGTGCTCAACCAGCCCTCGCTGGAGAAGTTTGAGCCGAAGCTGAAGCCCGGCGGCATTCTTATCTACGACGGATTCGGCATCATCAACCCTCCCACCCGAAAGGATATTGAGGTCTATCGCATTGACGCCATGGACAAGGCTGCAGAGATGAAGAATTCCAAAATCTTCAATATGATTGTGCTCGGCGGTCTGCTCAAGGTTTGCCCCGTAGTGGGCGAGGGCGGAGTAGAGAAAGCTCTCTTCAAGACACTTCCCGAGCGTCACCACGCACTGATACCCCTGAATATGGAGGCTATCAAGGCGGGCAAGGAAATCATCACAAAGCAATAAGACCATCATCGCAAAAGCAAATCCCCGTCTGTAGCATAGCAGGCGGGGATTTCTTTTTTTCCCGGGGAAGCGAATGGCGATTCCTACCCGAATGAAGCACAAAGACCGAAACTCCCCAACTCAAACAAAGCAGAAACCATGAAACGACCTTTCCAAGCATGCCTTTTCTTCTTGATGTGCACCATTTGTATGGCTCAGAAGAAACCGCTCGACCACAGCGTTTACGACAGTTGGCAGACGGTGGCCAACACCCAGATATCCACCCGCGGCAACTACATTGCCTATGAAGTGAATCCGCAGGAGGGCGACGGCCAGCTGGTCATCCACCCTAAGCGGGGTAAGGATATCATTGTGCCCCGAGGCCATCAACTCACCATCACACCCAACGAGCAGTATGCTTTCTGCCTGATTAAGCCCTTGTTCAAAGACACGCGGCAGGCCAAGATAAAGAAGAAGAAAGACCATGAGATGCCCCGCGACACGCTGGCCATCATCCGTCTGGCCAAAGGCGAGGTGACGAAGATTGCCCACGTGGCTTCCTACAAGACCGGGCGCAAGGCCAACGATGCCTTGGCCTACATCTCGGCGGATACCACCTATATCCCCAAGAAGGAGCGGGCAAACAAAAACATCGGCAAACCGCTCTTCATCCACAACCTGAAGACCAACGCCGTTGACACCTTCCGGCATGTTGACGCCTACCACTTCGACAAGTATGGCCGCCACCTGGCCATGACGCTCAAGGAAAAGAAAGACAGCACCACGATTGCCGTCTACCACATGGACTCGCGGCTCACCACGATGCCGCGCGATGACTATCGCTTCCACTCCCTGCCCACGTTCGACGAGGAGGGCACGCAGCTGCTTTTCGTGGCCTCGGCCGACACGCTTTCATCGGGCAGCAAGCATTGCGACCTCTTCTACATGAAGCCCACCGACGCGGCTCCCACCCTGCTGATTGACCATCAGTCGATGAAGAATCTGCCCGACAACTGGGGCCTCACCCAGGATGCCAGCCCCTTCTTCAGCCACGACGGACGGCGCATCTTCGCCGGAGTGGCCGAATATCAGGCACCGAAGGACACCACACTCGTGCCTTTCGAGACCGCTGGCCTCGACATCTGGAACTGGGATGCCCCCGAGCTGCCGCCCATGATGAAGGCCAACCTCTCGAAGGAAAAGAAGCGCACCTCGCTGGCCGTTTACCTGCCCGACAGCCATCAGCTGCAGCCGCTCACCACCTCGAAATACGACCGCATCAGCCGCATCAACCGTGGCGACGCCCCTTACGCGCTCTCTGCCGATCAGACCAAAACCATCGTAGAGACGCAGTGGAACATGCAAAACGAAGTGCAGCTCTCGCTCGTCGACCTCTCCACGGGCCGCCGAACGCCCATCGCCTCGGGATGTTTCGAGCGCGCGCAGGCATCGCCCGAGGGCCACTTCGTCACATGGTACGATCTCCAGGCGCGCCAGTGGATGCTCTACGACGTGGCGCGGGGCGAGACGCGCCAGCTGACGGCGGGCATCGACACCAACTGGTGGGACGAAGACGACGACCACCCCATGATGCCCGAGCCCTACGGACTGGCGGGCTGGACGCAGGGCGACCGCGACGTGATGGTCTACGACCGCTACGACATCTGGAAGATACCCGTCTACGGCAGCGGCCGTCCCGTCTGTCTGACGGCCGGCGAAGGGCGCCGCTCGCAACGCACTTTCCGCTACATCAACGTGAAGCACGACGACGAGGCGCGCTACATTGCCCCCAAGGAGACGATGCTGCTCAGCGTGTTCGACCATCAGACCAAGCAGAACGGCTATGCCACCGTGTCGGCTGCACCTGCCACGCAGGCTGCCGCCCGCCCGCCACGGCTGCTCGTCTTCGGCGACTACGACTTCGCCCACATCCGCAAAGCCGAGGACACTCAGGCCTATATCTATCAGCGCGGCAACTTCCAACAACCCATGGACCTCTATGCCGCCGACGCCACGCTGGCCAAGTCGCAGCGCCTCTCGGCCATCAACCCCCAGCAGAGCGACTACAATTGGGGCACGGCCGAGCTCTACCACTGGACGGCCTACGACGGCACGCTCCTCGACGGCCTGCTCTACAAGCCCGAAAACTTCGACCCGCAACGCCAATATCCGCTCATGATCTACTTCTATGAGCGCCGCTCCGAGACGCTCTTCAGCTACATCATGCCCCAGCCCAGCTGGTCGACGGTCAACATCACGTTCTACGTCAGCCGAGGCTATGTGGTCTTCGTGCCCGACATCGTCTATCCGCTCGACGGACTGCCCGGCGAGGCGGCCTACAACTGCGTGTGCAGTGGGGCCGAGTCGCTCATCTGTCAGCCATGGATAGACCGCCACCGCGTGGCCATTCAGGGGCAGTCGTGGGGCGGCTATCAGGTGGCCTACCTCATCACCCGCACCAACATGTTCTGCGCTGCCGGAGCCGGAGCACCCGTGGCCAACATGACCAGTGCCTACGGCGGCATACGCTGGGAGAGCGGCATGAGCCGGCAGTTCCAGTATGAGCAGTCGCAGAGCCGCGTGGGCAAACCGCTATGGGATGCCCCAGACCTCTATCTCAAGAACTCGCCGCTCTTCGGCCTGCCGCGCGTCACTACGCCCGTGCTCATCATGCACAACGACAACGATGGCGCCGTGCCCTGGTATCAGGGCATAGAGATGTTCATGGGCCTGCGCCGACTGCAGAAGCCAGCCTGGCTGCTAGAATACAACAATGAGGCCCACAACCTGAAGGAACGCCGCAACCGTCGCGACCTCACCATCCGCATGCAGCAGTTCT
>CAMOPD010000087.1 GCA_946622085.1 uncultured Prevotellaceae bacterium
GCGAGGCTCCCTATGCCCTGATGATTGGCACCAGCGGCATCTCGCTGCCCAGCGCCGTGTTTGAGGGACGCCCCATTGCCCGCATGACGTTCTCTGAGCGACAGGTGAATGCCTACTCGCAGATGGGCGGTTCCTCCGACCGCTCCACCTACAACTTCGTGCGCCTCTATCCCGAACTTATCGACAACGGTGCCTACAGCGAGTGGGCATGGGGACTGAGCCGACTCATCGACGGACTGCAGCAGCTGGGGCCCGACGTGACCAAGATCGACATGAAGCGCATCGGCGTCACCGGCTGTTCGTATGCCGGCAAAATGGCTCTCTTCTGCGGAGCCTTCGACGAGCGCGTGGCACTGACCATTGCCCAGGAACCCGGAGGCGGCGGCGCTGCTGCCTGGCGCTATTCGCGATGGCTCAACGCACAGCCCAATGCCGAGTCGGTGGAGAGTCTCGACAAGACCGACTACAACTGGTTTATGACCTCGCTGCGCGACACCTACGGCGGCCGCGAAGTGAGCTATCTGCCCTACGACCACCACGAGCTGGCGGCCATGGTGTGTCCGCGCGCCCTGCTCATGCTGGGTAATCCCGACTACGTTTGGCTGGCCGACCCCTCTGCCTACGTTTCCATGAACGGAGCCCTGAAGGTGTGGGAGCAGTTCGGTATAGACGACCGAGTGGGCTATAGCATCGTGGCCGGGCACGGCCACTGCTCGCTGCCGCAGTCGCAGTATCCCGAGGTAGAGGCCTACCTGGACAAGTTCCTGCTCGGCAAGACCGATGCCGACACCCGCGTGCGCATTGCTCCCGAGAGCTACAGCAACATTGACCTCGACCTCTGGACAGGATGGTGGGGCAACGGCGAGCCCAACGAGCTGCCTGCCGACCCCTATATCCCCAACGGACCCGCCAAGGGTTCGCTCGACAAGCTGCCGCTGGTGGGCAACTGGGCAAGCGGCATTACGGGCGATGCTGCCGACGACGGCAACATCTACACCGGAACCGTGAACTTCTGGGGACGCTGGGGCGAAGTGGGCGGAGCCGCCTGGAGGGCCGACGTGAACGAGGGCTCGAAGCACGTCATCACCGTGCGCTTCGACAAGCCACTGCCCGAGGGACTGCAGTGGAAGATTGCCTATATGGACGAATTTGGCGAGCCGCAGCCCGAAGTGTATCAGACCATACCCGGCGGAAACACCGAGGCCACCATCGAGCTGGACCGCTGCTACAGCTATGCTGCCGTGCAGCGCTTCTCCGAGAGTGCCCTCGACCCCCTGAACATCGTCTCGGCCACCCGATGGGTGACCTTCAGCGAGGAGTTCAACCCCACGAGCGAGGACCTGGCCCTGAAGACCAACACCGATGCCAGCATCGTGCGCGAGGGTGAAGAGGAGGTGGAAATAGGCGAGAACGGACTCCCCGCCACCGTCACGCTGCCCGGCAACTGGGGCGACGTGAAGCTCTGGAACACCTCGTTCAGCATCGACGACTATCCCAAATACCGCATTGAGCTCTGGCAGCCCATCGGTGCCGACGGCACCATGCAGATGTTCCTGCGCAACGCCGCCCAGGCTGCTGCCTACGGCGGTCACTACTATCCCTTCGCGGCCGACCAGACCGTGATGGAAGGCACGTTCAATGTCGACGATCTGGAGGGCGACAACGTGGTCACCCAGTGGGCGCTGCAGAACATGACGGGCAGCAGCATCACAACGATTGTGAAGGACGTGGTGCTCATCGACAAAGATGGCAACGAAGTGCACACCCCGGGACTGAAGTCCAGCGGATGGAATCCTGCCAAGGTGACGCCGGGCATCTCGGCCGACGCACAGCCCGTATACGAAGGCAACGTGAAGTTCAAGGCGCAGTATGGCTGGCTCGGATCCTACAGCGGCACCGTTGAGGAGGGCACCTACCACCGCTTCTCCTTCACCACCGCCGAGCCGCTGCCCGAGGGATTCCAGATTGTGGCCACCTACAGCGAACAAGGCTCTCAGGCCGACATCATCGAGGCTGCCGACGCTCTCGTGGCAGACAATGAGGCTCAGCAGGCCCCGCGCCGTGCTGCCGCATCGGGCAACACCTACTCGGTGAACCTGCTGAAGAGCTACAGCTCGCTCGTGCTGCAATATGCCGGAGAGGAAACACCCCTTGAGGTATACTTGAACAGCGTGAAGCGCGATGTGCTGCTGGCCACTCCAGAAGTGATTGCCCCCGAGCTGCTGCCCACGGGCATCAGCCAGATAGCCGACAATGCCGGCAACCCCGTGCGCCACATCTATGGCATCAACGGCCAGGCGCAGAGCCAGTTGAAACGCGGCATCAACATCGTGCGCGAGAGAACTGCCGACGGCAAGGTGCGCGTGGTGAAGGTGCTCGTGAAATAAATCTGCTCCCGTAAAAGGCTTCCTTGCAGACGGCAGGTTCTGGCAGTCGGCAGGGAAGTCTTTTTGCACATCAATGCAGAAACACTCTGGGGGGCTTCGGCGTTTGCCCCGCCAGCTATTATCATATTCTTTACAAGCAACTCATCAAGATGAAAAACTGTTTTCAAGCATGCCGGCAAGTCGTTGCCATGGCAATTATGCTGTGCTTAGCCGTGGCAGGACGGCCATGTTATGCCTGTCCCGCAGCCGATGGCGCGGAAGGAACCCAGACCACCAGCGACGGGCTGCTCAGCTCGTCGTCGCTCCCTATTATCATAATCAGCACATCGGCCACCATCAACTCCGACGCGAAGGTGAGGGCCACGATGAAAATCGTCGACAACGGCCCGGGACAACTCAACCACCTGGGCGACGAGCCCACGGGCTACGACGGCTATTGCGGCATCAAGCTGCGCGGCAACAGCTCGCTCAGCTTTCCCCAGAAGAAATACACCATTGAGACGTGGGACGAGCAGGGCGAAGACCTGAAGGTGGCGCTGCTGGGCATGCCCGAAGAGGCCGACTGGGTGCTGCTGGCGCCCTATAACGACATCTCGCTCGTGCGCGATGTCTATGCCTTCAGCCTGTGGAACGAGATGGGCCACTGGGGACCGCGCACGCGCATGGTGGAAGTGGTGGTGAACAATGAGTATATGGGCGTATATGCGCTCTGCGAACGCATCAAGCGCGACAAAAACCGTGTCGACGTGGCCAAACTGAAGAAAGAAGACATTGAGGGCCGCGACCTCACTGGCGGCTACATCGTGCGCGTGGACGTGCCCGATGAGGACGACGCCACCTTCCAATCGAAGGTGCAGGGGGTGGGCTCCGGATGGGGCGACAAGACGGTCACATGGACCGTCTACTATCCCAAGAAAGACAGCCAGCAACAGCAGCAGCTCGACTACATACACGACTACGTGGACCGCATGGAGACGACCATTGCCGAGCAGCGTGATGAGTGGCAACAGCTCATCGACGTGTCGTCGTTTGTCGATTACTTCATCCACACGGAGCTCACGCTTAATGCCGACGGCTTCAAGCGCAGTGCCTACTTCAACAAGTCGAAACAGAAGAAAGACGGCACGGGAGGACTCATGGCCGCAGGCCCCGTGTGGGACTTCAACCTGGCCTTCGGCAACTGCAACTTCTGCAATGCCGACAACGTGGAGGCTTGGGTCTACCAGGGCTGCGAGACCAACCCCACGCCGGCGCTCTGGCGCTCGCTCATTGGCAATGAGGCTTTCCGCCAGGCCGTAGGCCAGCGCTACACGCAGTTGCGGCAGAGCGTGCTCACGGAGGAGGCTTTCAACGACTTTCTCGATGCCTACGCAGCACTGTTGGGCGAGGCCAAGGACCGACATTTCAAGAAGTATCCCGAACTCTTCAAGTCGCAGTCGTCGCAAGGTGGCGGCGGAGGCTGGGGATGGGGCTGGGGCGGCTGGGGATGGCCCGGCGGCGGACAGCAGGGCGGCGTGTGGTATGCCGCCTACCAGGTGTCGAGCTATGCCGAGGAACTGACCACGCTGAAGGCGTGGATGAAGAAGCGCCTGGCCTTTCTCGACAGCCACTTTCTGCAGCAGACCATGGGCGTGGGGCTGCCGGCCGCGCAGGAGCAGTTCACCATCAGCATAGCAGCCCACGACGACGGACAGGCCACGCTCACGGCTTCGCGGCCGCTGGCCCATGTGGCCGTCTATTCGCTCACGGGAGAGGACATGCAGGCGGGCGTGGAAGGCCTACTGCCGGGCGGCAACAGTCCGCTCAGGCTCGACCTCTCTGCGCTGCCGCGAGGGCTCTACATCGTTGTGTGTGAGTCGACCGACGGCGATTGCATGGCCCGAAAGGTGAGGCTGTAGGCTTGACTTGCTGCCTGGGCGAAGGAGGACGCTCCACGACGCGTCTCTGCAGGGGCTTGAGTACAGACTTGTCATTCCCCGAGGCTGCAATAATAAACTGTAGAGAGCATGAATGAAAACCTTCGGGAAGTGGCTGCAAAAATTAAAATCACGACACGATTTTAATTTTTGCGCCCTTCTTTCTGCCTTTTCCTGACGGGGGAAAAGACTTTCTGAGCAGCGCGCGCTTTTTCAGTCGCTGCTTTTTTCTTCCATCGACTTGATTTGCTGCCTGATGTACTGACGGAAATCGTCGGTCGCGAGGATGTCGATGTCGCTGTAGAGTCCGAGCACGAAGCGGCCTATGCCTCGATAGCTGCACACGGGCAGCTGCAGCCGCCAGTGGTCGCCGTCGTCGGCCGGCTCTACGTAGCGCTGGGCCCTGGGGTATTCCTCGAGCAGCACGTCGTGGGCCAGGCGCCCCAGACGCAGGCTGACGGGCAGTTGACGCTCGTCGCTGAACATGAAGATGTCGGTGAACATCTGCCGGTGGCAGTCTTCGTGGCTCCAGCGCAGGTCGAGCAGCTGCACGTCGCTCATGCGGGCTATCTTGAAGGTCTTGTTCATCTGCGACGCGGGCTCGTAGCAGCGCACCTCGTTGTTGCCGTTCATGAGCATGAATGGCTCTACCACGCGGTCGCGTTGCGACTGGCTGTGGGGCGAGGAGTAGCCTTTGAGCACCACCATCTGGCGCAGTTTGATGGCCTCGTAGATAGTGGCCACGTGGCGGGCGGCCTGCTGGCGCAGGTGGGCGTTGGCGAGAATGTCGAAGTCGTAGAACCGGTCGAGCTTGCGGCGTATGCCCTCGAGTACGGTGTTGCGGCTGTCGGCCTGGCTGAGCAGCTGTCGCAGTGCCACGGCCTCGGTCTCGGTGAAGGCCACGCGGTCGAACAGTCGGCTGAAGTAGGGCGACGAGCGGTCGATGCTGTAGCACTGGCCGTGCTTCTCGACCACGAATCCGCAGTCGCGGAAAAATTCCAGATAGTAGTAGAGGTTGCGGCGCGAAATGCCGAGCCGCTGGCAGAGCATGGGCACGGAGTAGCTGCGGTTTTCGGCCAGCAGCTGGAGCAGTTCAAGCTCGCGTTCCAGTTTGTCGTGACGCATAGGGGATGAAAGGTTGAAAAAGTGAAAAGTTGAAAAGGTGAAAAAGAGATATGAATAAGAAGCAAATCTCTTTCCTCTCTCCTCTGTTTTTTCTCTCCTCTAAAAGTCTAAAAGAGGCTGAGCTCTTCTTGTGGCAGCAGGGTGAAGGAGAGCCGATGGTGGGGCGTGGTGCCATAGCGACGGATGGCGTCGCGGTGCTTCTTGGTGGGATAGCCTTTGTTGCTCTTCCAGTCGTATTGGGGAAAGGCCTCGGCCAGTTGGTCCATGTAGTCGTCGCGACAGGTCTTGGCCAATATGCTGGCGGCGGCAATGGAGAGGTATTTGGCGTCGCCCTTCACGATGCACGTGTGGGGCAGCGAGGCGTAGGGGCGGAAGCGGTTGCCGTCGACGATGATGGCCTGTGGGCGCAGGGTGAGTTGGTCGAGGGCGCGGTGCATGGCCAGGATGCTGGCGTTGAGGATGTTGATGCGGTCGATCTCCTGCGGGGTGACAATGCCCACGGCCCATGCCAGGGCGTCGCGCTGGATGACTTCGCGCAGCTGGCGGCGGCGGCGGGGGGTGAGTTGTTTTGAGTCGTTGAGGGCATCGTTCTGATAGTCTTCGGGCAGGATGACGGCGGCGGCATAGACGCTGCCTGCCAGGCAGCCGCGGCCTGCCTCGTCGCAGCCGGCCTCTATGAGATGGGGGTAGAAGTGGCTCTTTAGCATGGTGATGTTTTTTTCTGGTTGTCCTAGGATTCCTAGGCTATCCTAGGCTTTCTAGGCTTTACTTGGCCCCTCTTAGTTAATAAGTCTTAAAGCGAGGCCCTTTTAACTAAGAACGTGGTAAAAGTGAACTTATTGTGCACGGGTGGGTGATACTTTTGCAGCAGAATAACAAATTAAAAAAAAGCAAAAGCAATGGAAAAGATTTTAACTATAGGAAACCGACGGGTAGAAATGAGAAACGTGTTGGAGCGGGTGGGCCGCGTGGTGGGTGCGCTGAGAGATTATTATTCTGAAGTGCTGGAACGCCGGTTGGACACGCGCCAGACACTGCACCTGATTCATGCTCAGGTGGCATTTCTCTTCGCTGCGTTTCCCGCCGAGACTTCGCTGGCGGTGCGTGCGGCCTTCGGGCTTTGGTTCTGGTTGGCTGTGAGGAAGTGCAGCAGCGTGATGGGAGAGGGGAGTGAGGCTCAGAACATCTGAGCCACGCGCCGGATGCCCTGGGCCAGCGCGTCTATTTCTTCGCGTGTGTTGTAGAGTGCGAAGGAGGCGCGCACGGTGCCGAGTATGCCCAGGCGCGTCATGAGCGGATGGGCGCAGTGGTGGCCTGTGCGCACGGCAATGCCGAGGCGGTCGAGCAACGTGCCCATGTCGAGGTGGTGGATGGAGCCCACGAGGAACGACACCACGGCGTCGTGTGTGGCGCCATTCGCTGCAGGCCCGAAGAGGCGCATGCCGGGAATGTCGGAAAGCTGCTCCATGCAGTAGCGGGTGAGCATTTGTTCGTGCTCCGCGATGTTGGCCATGCCCACTTGCTCCATGTAGCGGATGGCGGTGGCCAGTCCGTGGGTGGCCACGTAGTCGGGTGTGCCGGCTTCAAACTTCAGCGGCGGGCGCTCAAAGGTGGTGCCTTGGAAGCTCACGCGGTCAATCATTTCGCCTCCTCCCTGATAGGGCGGCAGCCGGTCGAGCCACTCCTCTTTGCCATAGAGCACACCGATGCCCGTGGGGCCATACATCTTGTGGCCGCTGAAGGCAAAGAAGTCGCAGTCGAGTTGCTGCACGTCGATGGCGAAGTGGGGCGCGCTCTGCGCACCGTCGATGAGCACGGGCACGCCGTGGGCATGGGCCATGCTGACGATGCGCTCCACGGGGTTCACCGTGCCGAGCACGTTGCTCACGTGGGCTATGCTGACGATGCGTGTTCTCTCGTTGAACATCGCCTCCATGGCCTCGAGGTCGAGCATGCCGTCGTCGCCCGAAATGGGCACGGGGCGCACCTTGATGCCGCGCCGCATGGCCTGCAACTGCCAGGGCACGATGTTGGAGTGGTGCTCCATCTCGCTCACGATGACCTCGTCGCCGGCGTTCATGAAGGCTTCGCAGAAGGTGGCGGCCACAAGATTGATGCTCTCGGTGGTGCCTCGGGTGAACACCACTTCGGCCGTGGAACGGGCGTTGATGAACCGGCGCACCGTCTCGCGCGCTGCCTCGTGCAGGTCGGTGGCCTGCTGCGAGAGATAGTGCACTCCGCGGTGCACGTTGGCATTCACGTTGAGATACTCTTCGCGCATGGCATCGAGCACGCAGAGGGGTTTCTGCGTGGTGGCTGCATTGTCGAGATAGACCAATGGGCGGTCGTAGATCTGGCGCGAAAGGATGGGGAAGTCGGCGCGTATTTGGGAAATGTCGTACATCGTGTAGGGATATTATCTTTTGGAGGGAGGGTGGGGGAGGCTCCTTGACTATTTGCAGAGTTTGCAGCCTGCGCATTTGCTCAGTTCGCCGCGGAACCGCTTCTCAACGAGATAGCGCAGGCGGTCGCGCAGGGGATCCAGATGAATATGGTCGATCACTTCTCCAGCGAAGGCCTGCTGGAGCAACAGCCGGGCTTCTGCCTGGCTGATGCCGCGCTGGCGCATGTAGAACATGGCGGCATCGTTGAGCTGGCCTACGGTGCTGCCATGGGCGCACTTCACGTCGTCGGCATAGATTTCGAGCATGGGCTGGGTGTACATGCGGGCCTGGGGCGTGGCCGTGAGGTTCTGGTTGGTCATCTGCGATGCCGTCTTCTGGGCGCCGGGTGCCACCAATACTTTTCCTGCAAAGGCTCCCGTTGCGTGCTCGTCGAGAACGTATTTATAGAGCTGATTGCTGGTGCAATGGCAGGCGCGATGGGTGATGAGCGTGTTGTTGTCGACGTGTTGCTGTTTGTCGGCAATGATGCAGCCTCCCAATTCGCATTCTGCCCCTTCACCGCTCAGCGAGAGGTCGAGCCGATTGCGCGTGATGCCGTTGTGGAGCGTGATGACATGATGCTTCACGCGGCTGCTGCGCTGCTGGTCGATGAAGACATTGCTCACGCGGACGTTTCGTGCGTGGGTCTCTTCCATGCAGTAGAGTTCGAGTGAGGCATTGTCGGCCACGAAGGCCTCGATGACCTGCGTGGCCAGGAAGCGCCGGTCGTCGGCAGTATGGTCGCAGAAGAGCAGTTTGACGGCAGCTCCTTCTTCTACCACGATCAGCACGCGTCGGTTGACCATCAGGTCGACGTCGGAGCGCAGAATGTTGATGACCTGTACGCAGCGGTCTACGACGACGTTGCGCGGCACATAGACCATCAGCCCGTCTTGCGCCAACATGGTGTTGAGAGCCGTCACGGCATCGTCTTCGGTGCGGGCCAGGCGGGCATAGTATTGAGCGAAGAGCTGGGGGTGTGTGGATGCAAAACTGCAGAGCGAATCAATCACCACGCCTTCGGGCAGGTGGCTCTTGGGCAGATGCTGGGTGTGGAATTGGTCGTTGACCACGAAATAGAGCGATGTGGAGAGGTTGGGCACATCGCACTTGAAGGCGTCATAGGGGTTGACGGGTATCGGGAGTCGCTTCAGGTTGAGCCCGTAGTTGGGGGCAAAGAGCGCGTCGATGTCGGTGTATTTGTAGCGTTCAACCTTGCTTGTGGGGAAGCCCAGCCGGCGGAAGTCGTCGAACGCCTTGTCGCGCAGGGCATTCAAGGGCGCTGCGGCATGCTCGAAAATCATCTGCCGTGCCCCTGTGTAGAGTTCTATATATTGTTTTTCGCTATTCACCTTGTTTTGTTACGATTTGCGTATTACCAAATAATGTCATTCCATACCCACTTCTTCCTTGATCCAGTCGTAGCCGTGCTCCTGTATTTCCTTAGCCAGCTCGGGGCCTCCGGTCTTCACGATGCGCCCTTTGTAGAGCACGTGCACGTATTGCGGGCGTATCATCTCCAGGAGCCGGTC
>CAMOPD010000088.1 GCA_946622085.1 uncultured Prevotellaceae bacterium
CAAGAATCAAGTTGAGGGCCTTGCCGTGCTTGATGCGCCGCATGCGACGCGCCGTGCGCGCATGAAGCGAGAGATAGACGACGGGCAGGAAGAAGGTGAAATAGCGGCCGGTGAAGAAGAACACAAGCCCCATGTGGAAGGCCATCAGCCCCAGCAGCAGGAAGAAGAGCTCGGAAGCCCGCTCGCCCATGAGCAGCACCAGCGTCGTCTTGCCGGCGCGGCGGTCGTTGTCGCGGTCGCGATAGTTGTTCACCACAAGCAGCGTGTCGATGACCATGCCACAAGCCAGCGAGGAATAGAACACCTCCTTACTCACCGTGTGGAGCTGCAGGTAATAGGTGATGCACACGGGCACGATGCCAAAAAACACGAGCACCAGCACATCGCCCAAAGCCACATAGGAGAGATGGGTGGTATAGAGAAAACAGAAGAGCACGCACAGCGCTCCCACGGCCACCATCTGCCAGCCGCCATAGGCGATGAGGGGAAGCCCCACGAGGGCAGCCACGGCGGTGGTGACGCCGATGGCGCGGCGCATGGCCGGCTCGCTGACCCACCCCTGTGCACAGGCGCGTCGAGGCCCCAGCCGCTGCTCGTCGTCGGTGCCTTTCTTGAAGTCGAAGTAATCGTTGATGAAGTTGGCATCTATCTGCATGATGAAAGCAAAGAGCAGACAGAGCACGGCAGCCACCCAACTGAAGGCAGCACCGCTCTTCTGACAGTCAACCCAGGCCAGGGCCAGAGCCATCATCACCGGCACGGCAGCCCCCGTGAGCGTCTTGGGCCGGGCTGCCAACAACCAGGCACGCGGCGAATTCAGTATTACGTTTTCCATCTTTTTTTGAGATTATTGCTTGCAAAATTACGATTATTTTGTTAATTTTGCAAAAACCAATCCTATTATTCACTTTTCAAACTCTTCACTTTTCCAACTCTTCACCTTAATATATATATATGATAGACAATCGCGTAAGCCTCGACCTCATGGAGTTCATCGAGACCAACATTCTACCACGCTACAACGCCTTCGACAAAGCCCATAACCTGGTGCATGCCAACCGCGTCATCAGCCGTTCGCTCGCTCTTGCCCGGCAGATTGGTGCCGACATGAACATGGCATACGCCGTGGCTGCCTACCACGACTTGGGGCTCGAAGGGCCGCGCGCCATCCACCATCTCACCAGCGGCAAGATTCTCATGGCCGACGCCCGGCTGAAGCGCTGGTTCACCCCCCAGCAGATGGTCATCATGAAAGAGGCCGTGGAAGACCACCGCGCATCGGCCAGCCACGCCCCGCGCAGCATTTACGGCAAGATTGTGGCCGAGGCCGACCGCGACATGGAGCCCGAAATCGTGTTCCGAAGAACCATCCAATATGGGCTCAACCACTATCCCGAAAAAAGCCGCCAGGAGCATTGGGAACGATTCCTCGAACACATGCAGAACAAATATTCGGAGCATGGCTACATCAAGCTATGGATTCCCAACTCGCCCAACCGCGAACACCAGCGCGCCATACAGCAGCTCATCGCCCACCCCGACGACTTGCGCCGGGAGTTCGAGAGAATATTTGACGAGGAGAAGCAGCCATAACAGCCAAAGAGCCTATTACTGACGATGCCGTTTCGTCAAGAAAAATTCCAAGGGGAACGGCCATCCCCGGGAAAAAGCACAAACATTTGGTCATGTCGGTCAAAATTTGTACTTTTGCGCTCTAAAACTGAAACAATCCCAAAAAACAGCAATGAAAGAAATAAGAGACATGGAGTTCGGAGGCGAACGCCCATTGTTTGAGTCGCACGACTTGCGGCTGATAAACATCACCATCACCGATGGCGAAAGTGCCATCAAGGAATGTTCCAACATAGAGGCCGACGGTTGCCGCTTCTTCGGCAAATATCCTTGGTGGCACGTTGACGGGTCGCGCATCACCAACTGCTACTTCGCCCCCGGTTCGCGCTCTGCCATCTGGTATTCGCGCGACATGACGATGAAGGACTGCATCATAGACGGCCCGAAGTTCTTCCGCGAAATGGAGAACGTGGAGCTGGAGAACGTCACTATCAACGATGCCGACGAGACCTTCTGGCGAGTGAACAACATGAAGCTGAAGAATGTGGTGCTGCGCGGCGGCACCTATCCCTTCATGTTCTCGGAGAACATCTATGTGGACGGCCTCGACAGCGATGCCAAGTATGTGTTTCAATATTGCAAGAACGTGGAGATTCACCATGCCAAGATCTTGACAAAAGACTCTTTCTGGGAGTGCGAGAACGTGACTATTTACGACTCTGAGCTCGACGGCGAATACCTGGCGTGGCACTCCAAGAACGTGAGGCTGGTGAACTGCCATCTGGCGGGCGAGCAACTGCTCTGCTATGCCGACCAGCTGACGCTGGAGAACTGCACCTTCGACGCTGCCTGCGACCGCGTGTTTGAATACTCCACCGTGGAGGCCGACATACGTGGCGGCATCACCAACATCAAGAACCCCACAAGCGGACACATCGTGGCCGACAAGATAGGCAGCATCACCATCGACGAGAACATCCGAAAACCTGCCGATTGTGAGGTGAGAGAGAGGTAAAGCTTTTTTTAAAGAGGAGAGAGGAAAGAGGAGAGAGGAGAGAGAACGACCCATCCTAAATAGAAGCAAACGGAGCAAATGAAATACAACTTTGACGAACTGACCGAACGCCGCCACACCAATAGCGTGAAGTGGGACGAATGTGCACAGGACGACATATTGCCCATGTGGGTGGCCGACATGGACTTCCGCACGGCTCCAGCCATCACCGAAGCGCTGAAGCGACGGGTGGAGCACGGCATCTTTGGCTACACGCTGGTGCCCGAAAGCTACTACGAGGCTGTCTGCAGCTGGTTTGGCCGACGCCACGGCTGGAGCATTGAGCGCGAGTGGATTCAATACACGTCGGGCGTGGTGCCGGCGCTGAGCGTCATCGTGAAAGCCATGACCGAGCCTGGCGACCAGGTGATCGTGCAGACGCCCGTCTACAACTGCTTCTTCTCGTCCATATGCAACAACCAGTGCGAAGTGGTGGAAAGCCCCCTCAAGCGCACGGAGTGCAACAGCGGTAGCGAAGCCTTCTTCACCTACGAAATGGACTTCGACGACCTGGAACGCAAAGCCGCCAACTCTCGCGCCAAGCTGCTCATTCTCTGCAATCCACACAACCCGGCTGGGCGTGTGTGGACAGCCGAGGAACTGAAACGTGCAGGCGACATCTGCCGCCGACATGGCGTCGTCGTGGTGTCGGACGAGATTCATTGCGAGCTGGTGGCCCAGGGACACAAATACGTGCCTTTTGCTTCGATAGACGACGACTGTCTGAACAACAGCATCACGTGCAACTCGCCAAGCAAGGCGTTCAACACCGCAGGCCTGCAGATAGCCAACATCATCTGCCCCAACAAAGCATGGAGAGAACGCATAGACCGCGCCATCAACATCAACGAGGTGTGCGATGTCAATCCCTTCGGCGTGATAGCACTCCAGGCGGCCTACAACGAAGGCGAAGACTGGCTCAGCCAGCTCAATGCCTATATAGACGAGAACTACCGCACACTCTGCCGCACGCTCCACGACCAGTTGCCCCAGTTGCCCATAGCACGGCTTGAGGGCACCTATCTGGTTTGGGTGGACATCAGTGGGCTGAACGTCTCGTCAGACGCACTGACGGAACGCCTGCTCAACGAAGGCCGCGTCATGGTGAACTCGGGCACGATGTACGGACGGCTTGACGGCGAAGGCTACATAAGGCTCAACATTGCCTGCCCACGACAGCGAATGGCCGAAGGACTGGAAAGAGTGCTCAACATCCTGCGAACATCCTAAACACCTAACCAAAACATAATGCTTATGGAAAAGAAAAAATAATGAGGAGAGCCTTTGCGCTCTCCATTGAAAGCGTGAAGCGCGGCGGAGAGCCTTTCGGAGCCGTCATTGCCAAGGATGGAGAAATCGTGGCCGAAGCCAGCAACTGCGTGACCATTGACTGCGACCCAACGGCCAACGCCGAGGTGTCGTGCATCAGAAAAGCGGCCAAGGCGCTCGGCACATTCAATCTTGAAGGATGCGAAATCTACACGTCGTGTGAGCCTTGCCCCATGTGCTTCGGAGCCATCTACTGGGCACATCTCGACATAATCTATTATGCCAACGACCGCAAGGATGCCGCAAAAATAGGATTCGACGACGACTTCATCTATCAGGAAATAGCACTGCCGGCAGAAGAGCGCATGAAGCCCTCGGAAATACTGCTGCGCGACGAGGCCATGCAGGCTTTCCACCTCTGGGAAGAGAAGGACGACAAGACGGAATATTGATTCCGCTCTCCCCCACCCCGAGCGCGCTGTTAGCGCCCCAAACAGAAAGACACCCAAGTCTGCCCCATCCTCACAAGGAGGTGGAACAGACTTGGGTGTCTTTCTGAAGAGTCCCTCTGTTGCTGGGACGGACTATTGCATAAAGAAGAAATAGTAGGCAGCGGCAAGAACCACTATGAGGAAGAGGGTCTTCACCAGGCAGCCCACGGCCTTTTTCACGGCCAGCACCACGGCCACAATGGCCAGCAAGCCAATAATATAGAGCAAATAGTTTGAGTCAATCATATTTCTTTATTCATGTTAGAGTTATTCATGCAATCTGTGTTGAGGGTACTCAAGCTCCCCCCAGGAACCCGTGGCCTATTTGCGGGATTTAAACAAGTCGGCAAAGGAGTGGGGAATGGGCGTTTGAAACTCCATGGGCTGACGCGTCACGGGGTGATAGAAGCAAAGCATGTAGGCATGCAGGCACAGCCTGTGGAGCGGGTCGTCGCCATTGCCATATTTCACGTCGCCGCAAACGGGATGCCCCATGTCAGCAGAATGGACGCGAATCTGGTTTTTACGCCCCGTCTCAAGTTTATACTCCACCAACGAATGATAGTCCGAACGACGGAGCACACGAAAATGAGTAACGGCATACTTGCCCCCATTGTCAACAGGCGACGAGTAGGTGATATAAGCCTGGTTATCCTTCAGCCAGTTGGCCACTGTACCCTCGTCATCGGCCATGCTGCCGGAAACGACAGCCACGTAGCGACGGTCGTAAACAATGTCGTGCCAATTGTGCTCAAGGGTCTGTTCGGTCTTCATGTCCTTGGCGTAGATCATGAGTCCGCTGGTGTCGCGGTCGAGCCGATGAACCACGTGGGCACGGCACTTCTGGTGCGTCTTCTGGAAATAGTCGTCGAGCACCTTCTTCACATTGAGCGATGAATGCCCGGCCGCCATGGACAGAATGCCCACCTGTTTCTCCACCACCACCAGGAAGTCGTCTTCATAGACCAACTTCACATAGCGACTGCGGAACTGGTCGTTGCGTTTGGTCCGGCTGACACTCACTTTCATGCCCGGCATCAGCAGGAAGTCAAACTGGGTGACGCACTTGTTGTTCACCCGCACTCCCCGCCCCTGGAGCGTGGCCTTCACCTTGGAGCGGCTGCCCTTGACAGTCTTCAGGAGCCACTCCAACAGAGGAGCCTCTTCATGCACCGAATAGTGAGTGTAGTCGGCATTGGAATTGTCTGGATATCTCATATTGCATGCAAAGGTAGTGTTTTTTTGATTGCAAAAGACGGTGTTACGCGTTTTTTTAGTAATTTTGTGGTCGAAAAAGGCAAAACGAATTGACAAAAGGATAATTGACATTTTTATCTACAATGGAACAGACAACCAACAAGGAAGAGCAAATACTCGTTCGCATCACCGGGCAGGACCGTCCGGGGCTCACAGCATCGATTATGGGCATCCTGGCAAAATATGATGCCCAGATACTCGACATAGGACAGGCCGACATCCATGCCACGCTATCGCTGGGCATTCTCATCCGCATGGACGAGATGCATTCTGGCCAAGTGATGAAGGAACTGCTCTTCAAGGCCACTGAGCTGGGCGTCAATATCGGCTTCTCGCCCATTGGCGATGACGAATATGAAGAATGGGTGGGGCAGCAAGGCAAAAACCGCTACATCCTCATGGTGATGGGACGGCAACTGGAAGCATGCCAGATAGAGGCCGCCACCCGCATCATTGCCAACCAGGGGCTCAATATCGACAGCATACTGCGACTGACGGGGCGCAAGAGCATCAAGAATCCGGCCAAGCACGTCAGGGCATGCATAGAATTCTCCCTGCGCGGCGAACCTGCCAACCGCCACCAGATGCAAGCCGAACTGATGAAGATGTCGTCAGAACTGGGCATTGACTTTTCGCTTCAGCGCGACGACATGTTCAGGCGCATGCGCCGGCTCATCTGCTTCGACATGGACTCAACGTTGATTCAGACAGAATGTATAGACGAACTGGCCATGCGAGCAGGCGTGGGCGACCAGGTGAAAGCCATCACCGAAAGCGCCATGCGTGGAGAGATAGACTTCAAGGAGAGTTTCACCAAGCGTGTGTCTCTGCTCAAGGGGCTCGACGTGAGCGTAATGAAGGACATTGCAGAGAATCTGCCCATCACCGAGGGTGTAGACCGCCTGATGTCGGTGCTCAAGCGTTGCGGCTACAAAATAGCCATCCTCAGCGGAGGATTCACCTATTTCGGCGAGTATCTGCAACGCCGCTACGGCATCGACTATGTGTATGCCAACGAACTGGAGATTGACGACAACGGCAAGCTGACAGGTCGCTATGTGGGCGAAATCGTTGACGGGCACAGAAAAGCCGAGCTGCTGAAACTCATCGCTCAGGTGGAGAAGGTGAACCTGGCACAAACCATTGCCGTGGGCGACGGCGCCAACGACCTGCCCATGATCAGCGCAGCCGGACTCGGAATAGCATTCCATGCCAAGCCACGAGTGGTGGCCAATGCCAAGCAGAGCATCAACACCATAGGGCTCGACGGAGTGCTCTATTTCCTCGGATTTAAAGATTCTTACCTTGGAGAACAAGGAAAACTATAACTAAAAGAAAGAACAATGGAACTTCATTTCATAGGCATCATCATTGCAGTCTGCACTTTTCTCATCATAGGCATTTTCCATCCCATTGTCATCAAGGCAGAATATCACTGGGGCACCCGTCCGTGGTGGATATTCCTCCTGGTGGGCATTGTAGCCATATTATGCGCCTTAGCCGTGAGCAACGTCATCATATCCTCTTTGCTCGGCGTGTTTGGAGCATCGTCACTCTGGGGCATTGGCGAACTGTTCTCGCAAAAGAAGCGTGTGGAGAAAGGCTGGTTCCCCATGAACCCCAAGCGCAAAGACGACTATCGCCCCATCGACCCCGACGAAACGCTTTGCCCCGTGCATCATGGTAAAAGCCTCTACACCAATAAGAAAGACTGATTTCATCCCACACCACATACGCCATGAAGACCGAACTCATTGTCGTGGGGAAAACCACTGACAAGCACTTCGCTGCCGCCATTTCAGACTACATCGAGCGCATTGGCCACTACATGCCATTTGGCATGACGGGGATACCAGAGCTGAAAAACACCAAGAGCCTCAGCGAGGAACAGCAAAAAGAGCGCGAAGGGGAGCTCATCCTGCGCCTGCTTCAACCTGCCGACACGGTGGTGATGCTGGATGAACGCGGCACAGAACGCCGAAGCACCGACTTCGCCTCATGGCTGCAAAAGAAACAGCAGACGGCCCGAAGGCTGGTCTTCATCATCGGTGGCCCCTATGGCTTCTCACCTGCCGTCTATCAACGGGCCAACGAGCAGATTTCACTTTCGCGCATGACGTTCAGCCACCAGATGATACGGCTCATCTTCACAGAACAAATCTACCGGGCATGCACCATCATCAGGGGCGAACCCTACCATCACGAATAGCGTTAAAAATGTTTCAAATACAACGCAATTTGTAAAGTAGCACTAAAAAAGGGGGACGAAGGCTTAGCACGACCGCAAAAAAGCATTACTTTTGCAATAGTAAAAACACAAAAGAAGTAACAACAATATCACACATTTTCACTAAAACAACTGACACATGGAAAGAACATGGAGATGGTTTGGCAAGAAAGACAAGATTACGCTTGCCATGTTGAAACAAATTGGCGTGGAAGGCATCGTCACCGCCCTGCACGACGTGCCCCTCGGACAAGTATGGACACGCGAGAAAATCCGCGACTTGCGCCTCTACATCGAGAGCTACGGCATGCGATGGAGCGTCGTGGAGAGCCTGCCCGTGGTGGAAACCATCAAATATGGTGGCCCTGACCGCGATGAGCAGATAGAAGTCTACAAGGAAAGCCTGCGCAATCTCTCGGCCGAAGGCATTCACTGCATCTGCTACAACTTCATGCCCGTGCTCGACTGGGCGCGCACCGACCTGCTGCACATGAACCCCAACGGCTCGACCAACCTCTACTTCAACTACGCCGAGTTTGCCTACTTCGACATCTATATCCTCAAGCGCGAAGGAGCACGCGAAGAGTGGGCCCAGTTCAAGTTCCCCGAAGGAGTGGGCGAAGGCCGCAATGTGCTCGCCGAATGTGACGAGCTGGCCAAGACCATGACTCCCGAAAAAGACCACGAGCTGGTGGAGAACATCGTCATCAAGACTCAGGGCTTCGTCAGCGGAAATTTCAGCGAGAACGACGAGGCGCCCATTCAGAAGTTCCGCGAGCTTCTCCATCTCTATAAGGGCATCGACAAGAAGCAGCTGCGCGAGAACATGAAGTATTTCCTCGAAGCCATCATGCCCACTTGCGAGGCGTGCGGAATGAACATGTGCGTGCATCCCGACGATCCGCCCATCGAGATCCTTGGCCTGCCCCGCATCGTGCGCACCGAGGAAGACATCGAGTGGTTCCTCAACGCCGTGCCCAACAAGCACAACGGGCTCACCTTCTGTGCCGGCAGTCTCTCTGCCGGAGCCTACAACCAGGTGGTTGAGCTGGCCCGCAAGTTTGCCCCGCGCACTCACTTCGTGCACCTGCGCTCCTGCCACATCTTCCCCAACGGCGACTTCACCGAAGCCTCCCATCTGGGCGGACGTGCCGACCTCATCGAGCTTTGCCGCATCTTCGAGAAGCAGAACCCCAGCCTCCCCATGCGTGTAGACCACGGCATGACGTTCACCGACGAGCCCGGCGGCATCA
>CAMOPD010000089.1 GCA_946622085.1 uncultured Prevotellaceae bacterium
AGCTTCAACTACAACGAATCCCGTCGCGAAGACTATCTCAATGCCTATCTGCAATGGACACCGGGCATTGGCGAAGTGATGGACGAATGTGCATCGGAACCGCTTGCCTATATCGGGCTCTTTGGCAAAGGACCGCAATACCTGCCGGAAAGCTACTCCTACAGGGGCTATGACAATGACGACGACTGGGAGTCACACTCTACCCTCAACTACAGTTACAGCTTCAATGCCGACGGAACGGTGAGCAGGGCCTACGACGGCCACTCCTACCGACAGTTCAGCTATAGCATCATCAACGATGACACATGCGCAGCCGGCCAGCTTCAATCTTCCAGGAAGTCGAAGCTCAATGCCATGCGCAAGCTGTTTGGCATCAGACATCAAGATGATGTGAATGAGAAGCACTAAAGAATGCCGCTGAAAACCACTTCGGGCGCGGCCCCTCGCGCCACCTTGCACTAAAAGAGCCTGGGCTCCAAGGGCAAGGTGCCGTAGGGGTTGCGCCCGAAGTGCTCGTAGGCCAGCTCCGTGACCATGCGCCCACGGGGCGTGCGCTTGAGGAAGCCTTCCATAATGAGGAACGGCTCGTACACCTCTTCCACCGTGCCGGCATCTTCGCCGATGGCCGTGGCAATGGTGCTCACGCCGACGGGACCGCCGCGGAACTTGTCGATGATGGTGAGCAGAATCTTGTTGTCTATCTCGTCCAGCCCGTATTGGTCGATGTTGAGCGCCGTGAGTGCCACTTGAGCGATGCTCGTGTCGATGCGACCCGTGCCGCGCACCTGGGCAAAATCGCGCACACGGCGAAGCAGTGCATTGGCTATTCGGGGCGTGCCGCGCGAGCGCCCCGCAATCTCGGCGGCGGCCTCCTCGTCGATGGGCACGCCCAGGATGCTGGCCGAGCGTCGGATGATGCGCGTCAGCGTCTCGGGGTCGTAGTATTCCAAATGCAGGTTGATACCAAAACGGGCACGCAGCGGAGCCGTGAGCAGTCCGCTGCGGGTGGTGGCACCTACAAGCGTGAACGGATTGAGATCTATCTGTATGCTCCGCGCCGAGGGGCCTTTGTCGATCATGATGTCTATGCGATAGTCTTCCATGGCGGAGTAGAGATACTCCTCCACCACGGGCGAAAGACGGTGAATCTCGTCGATGAAGAGCACGTCGCGCGGCTCGAGCGAGGTGAGAATGCCGGCCAGGTCGCCGGGCTTGTCGAGCACCGGGCCGCTGGTTATCTTGAATCCCACGCCCAGTTCATTGGCAATGATGTTCGACAGGGTGGTCTTGCCCAGTCCTGGAGGGCCGTGCAGCAGGGTGTGGTCGAGCGGTTCTCCGCGATATTTGGCGGCCTCGACGAACACTTCCAGATTCTCCACCACCTTCTGCTGACCACTGAAGTCACCAAAACGCAATGGGCGAAGTGCATTCTCGAACTCTTTTTCTGTTGACGAGAGCCGTTCCTGGCGTATGTCGAAATCTTCGTTCATGGATTGTCCTGATTGTCTTTAGTTTTATGTTTTTAGCAAATATGCAGGTTTATGTTGGGCTCCCGGCAGGAGGGCTTCGCCGTCAGAAGAGCCATCCCAGGCCGACCTGCACACCGAGGTTTCGCTTGATGAGCTTGCCGCTGCTGCGGATGGAAATCATGGGCGACAGCACGTCGGCCGCCAATCGCAGGGAATGGCGTCCCATGGCCACGTCGACGCCCGCTCCGACGTAGGCTCCTGCGGCACTGATAAGACTATTGTGGCCGGAGGCATAGAAGTCGGTGATGCTGGTATCCTTGAGCTTCAGCCATTGGTTGACCAGCAGTCCGCCATGCACCATCGGCGAGACAGCACTGCTGGGGCTGAAGTCGCAAGCCGCTCCCAACTGCCATTGCAGGGCAAGAGCCTTCAGTGTATAGTCGGCATCAGGGTCGTAGAAGGACTTTTCGGGCTTGCCCTCTTTGTTCATCAAGGCTGCCTGGAGCAGGGTCTCGATGGCGAATCCCTGTCTCACCCTCGGCAACTGGAAGTCGAGTCCGATGGCTATCTGGGGCATCAGGGCCGAGAACTTCATGTCGCTCCGGAATTCATAATCCTCGCCTCGCAGCGAAGCCGTGGCCACCCCCGCCTGAATGCGCAGCCGGGTGATGACAGAGACCGTCTTTTCGTCGTCGAATTCAAACTGTACGCATTCGCCGGTCTCCTTGCAATAGCGTTCGTTGTAGCGGCGGGTGATGTTGGCGAGCTGGCGTCGGTTGGCGTCGGCCTCCCAAAGCTGCTTGATGGTTTCAGGACTGCGGTCGAACATTTTCATCACGTCGGCCATCTTCCGTCGCCGCTCACGGGCAATGTCCTTGGCCAGATGGGAATCGGTGTCAACCGACGGTTCGTAGAGAGCCACGTTGCCGCCGGCATCGACGAAGAAATAATAGTCGCGGGCGTTTTCCGTATGGTAGAAAAGGCTCACGCCCCCCTTGATCAGATATTCCAAGAAGAGGGTTTTCTCTTCGCCGTCGATGGGAACGCGACGCGACACGTAGAAGGCCCCGTTGTCGGTAAGCCTGTAGCCCGAAATGTCTGCGGGAGAGTATCGGCCGAACTCCGTATCTCCCTCGCGACAGAAGAGGCAGACGCGGGCATTGCGCCCGTCGGTTCGATAGTCAATGGTGCCGCGCAAGGTGTCGCCGCCGAGAGTGATGATGTAGCCCGGCTTTGGGTTCACTTGAGCCCAAAGGACAGTGAGGCTGGAAGTAAAAAGTAAGAACAAAGTAAAAACGATACGCTTCATGTCTTCTTGTTTCCGATAGAAAAAGTCAGTTGTCTGTTTGCGCAGTCATTCACCTGCTGGCGGTCTGAATCACCTCCAGCCCTTTCTGTACGATTTCGCTGGTCTGGTTGATCACCTGGAAATACTCCGTCATGTCCCAAAGGTCGCGCGCCACGAGGGCCTTGAGCTGCATGCGCAGATAGGGCAGCGTGCGCTGCAGTTCCTCGTCATCCTTGGGCTTCACGTTCTGTTTTTCGGCCTCAGCCATGATGCCGTCGATCACCGATTGTGGTATGGTGAAGTCGCGGTCGAACTGGTCGAAGGTGGCATATCGTGCCTGCAGCTTCTTGCGGTTATTGTCTATGTATCGCAGGTTCTGGTTGATGATGATGCTCTTGGCCGACAGGTTGCGGTGGAAGCGGGTGTACTTCAGCGTGTCGAGCGGCACGAAGTAGTCGGGCATGATGCCACCGCCGCCATAGACGGTTTTGTGCTGGCGCAGCGTCTGGAACTTCAGCGAGTCGGCAAAGTGTATGCTGTCGGGATTGGTCAGTTCGCCGTGCTTCAGCCGGTTGTCCAAGTCCATCTCATAGTCTTTCAGGTCGCCTTTCTTGTAGGGCTTCTGTATGCATCGGCCCGATGGCGTGTAGTAATGGGCCACGGTGAGACGAATCATCGAGCCGTCGGGCAGGTCGACAGGCCGCTGCACCAGGCCTTTGCCAAACGAGCGGCGGCCCACCACGATGCCGCGGTCCTGGTCTTGAATGGCTCCGGTGACGATTTCTGCAGCCGAGGCGCTGAACTCATTGATGAGCACCACCACCCGTCCGCTCTGCAACTTCCCGTCGCCTTCGGCCTTGTAGTCCATGCGCTGGTTCTTCATGCGGGCCTGGGTGTAGACAATAAGGTCGTTCTTGGCCAGGAACTCGTTGGCCACCATGACGGCCGACTGCAGGTATCCGCCGCCGTTGTCCTCGAGGTCGAGTATCAGGTCGCGCATGCCCTGTTGCTGCAACTTGGCCAGTCCCTCCATAAACTCGTCGTGCGTGGTGGCTCCGAAGCTGCCAATGCGAATGTATCCGATGTGGGGCCGAATCATGTAGACGGCATCGATGGTCTTCACGGGTATCTTGTCGCGTTTCACCACGAAGTTCAGCAACCCGCTGATGCCCCGTCGCATGATGCCAAGGTTCACCTTGGTGCCCTTGGGCCCGCGCAGACGACGCATGATGTCCTCCTTCGACATCTTCACGCCCGCGATGGCCGTATCGTTGACGCTCACTATGCGGTCGCCTGCCACGATGCCCACCTTCTCGGAAGGCCCGTTGGTGACGGGCTGAATGACCACAAGCGTGTCCTCAATCATGTTGAACTGCACGCCGATGCCCTCGAAGTTGCCTTGCAACGGCTCGTTCATACTCTTCACCTCCTTGGGCGTGGCATAGCTGGAGTGGGGGTCGAGCTCCTTGAGCATGCCCCTGATGGCATCCTCCACCAGCTTGTTTTCGTCTACCGAGTCTACATAGAGATTATTGATGGCCACCTCGGCCATCTGCAGTTTGCCCAAAGGACTGTTTTTCCCCAGGCTGAACTTAAACTGGGCATGCAGAGCCGCCGGCAGCAATGCCAGAAGGCAAACAATGATACTTACTTTATGCTTTTTAAACATGTTCTTTTCTCTTAAAGTTCCTCTTTTTCCTCCTCTTCGGGGCGGTCTTCCTCAATCACCAGATTGTCTATGATGAAGTTCTGCCGCTCCATGGTGTTCTTGCCCATATAGTATTCCAGCAACTTGCCCACCTGGTCGGTCTTCTGCAGAGTCACCTGCTCGATGCGCATGTCGGGTCCGATGAAATGGGCAAATTCATCGGGCGAGATCTCGCCAAGGCCCTTGAATCGGGTAATCTCGGGGTCGGGTCCCAGCTCCTTGATGGCTTTCTGCCGTTCCTCCTCGCTGTAGCAGTAGATGGTGAGGAAGTCGCTCTTCTTCTCGTTTTTGGCGCGCAGGCTGTCAATGCGTGCAATGACTGCCTTGTTCTTGATTTTCGTGCGCCGGTTTCTCACCCTGAAGAGGGGCGTCTGCAGCACGTACACATGTCCTTTCTTCACCAGTTCGGGATAGAACTGCAGGAAGAACGTGATGGTGAGCAGCCGGATGTGCATGCCGTCTACATCGGCATCGGTGGCCACGATGACTTTGTTGTAGCGCAGCGTGTCGAGCCCGTTCTCAATGTCGAGTGCCGACTGCAGGAGGAAGAACTCCTCGTTCTTGTATACCTCTATGCGGTCCATGCCATAGGAGTTGAGCGGTTTGCCCCGCAGCGAGAAGACGGCCTGCGTGTTCACGTCGCGGCTCTTGGTGATGCTTCCGCTGGCCGAGTCGCCCTCGGTGATGAAGATGCTGCTTTCCTCCTTGCGGTCGTTCTTGGCGTCGCAGTAGTGTATGCGGCAGTCGCGCAGCTTGCGGTTGTGCAGATTGGCCTTCTTGGCCTTCTCGCGTATTTGCTTTGTCACTCCCGCCATGGCCTTGCGTTCCCTCTCGCTCACCTTTATCTTGTCCTCCATCACCTCGGTCACCTCGGTGTGTATGTGCAGATAGTTGTCCACTTGCTGCTTGATGAAGTCGCCCACATACTTGTTGATGCTGTCGCCGCCGGGAGCCATGAGCGTCGATCCGAGCTTGATTTTTGTCTGGCTCTCAAACACGGGTTCCTCCACGTTGAGTGCTATGGCAGCCACGATGCCGTTGCGTATGTCGCTGTATTCATATTTGCCGAAGAACTCCTTGATGGTGCGTGCTATGTGCTCCTTGAAGGCGCTCTGGTGGGTTCCGCCCTGCGTGGTGTGCTGTCCGTTCACGAACGAGTGATACTCCTCTCCGTATTGGTTGGTGTGGGTGAAGGCAATCTCAATGTCTTCGCCCTTCATGTGCACAATGGGATAGAGCCCGTCGGCCGTCATGCGGTCGGTGAGCAGGTCTTGCAGTCCGTTTCGGCTCTGTATGCGGTGGCCGTTGTACATGATGATGAGCCCCGTGTTCAGATAGGTGTAGTTGCGCAGCATCACTTCCACGATGTCGTTGTGGAACTGATAGTTCTTGAAGAGCGTGTCGTCGGGCTCAAAGTATATGTAGGTGCCGTTCTCGTCGGTGCTGGGCTCGGTGACGTCGGTCTGCAGCAGTCCGCGCTCAAAGGTGGCCCGGCGCACCTGGCCGTCTCTGTAGCTGCGCACTTCGAAGTGGGAGCTCAGCGCGTTGACGGCCTTCACGCCCACGCCGTTCAGTCCCACCGACTTCTTGAATGCTTTCGAGTCGTACTTTCCGCCGGTGTTCAGCTTGCTGACGGCCTCGATGAGCTTTCCTTGCGGAATGCCGCGGCCATAGTCGCGCACGCTGACGCGCAGGTTGTCCTCCACGTCAATCTCGATGCGCTTTCCGGCGTTCATCTTGAATTCGTCTATCGAGTTGTCTATCACCTCTTTCAGCAGCACATAGATGCCATCTTCTGCCAGTGAGCCGTCGCCCAGCCGGCCGATATACATGCCTGGCCTGGTGCGCACGTGCTCCATGTCTTCCAGATGCACAATGTTGTCGTCAGTATATTCCACTGGCTGCACGTTCTCGTTGTCAATCGTGTTATTCTGTATTTCTTCCATTCTGCATTACTCTATAGTAAGTCCGTAATTGTGTCAGGAGTTTTCCATCTCCTTCACGTAGCATCTCAGTCGGCTGCTCTCGGTGCTCTCGAAATAGTCCCACAGTCCCAGCGCCTTCGAGTTGGTTTCCATTTGCGGCATGGCCAGCGCCTGCTTGAATCCGTAGCGCTGATACCATCCTATCAGGTCGTAGAGTATAAGCGCGTTGGCGCCCTTGGTGCGATATTCGGGCAGCACGCCCACCAGCAGCATGTCCACCGTGTCGGCCCTGTGCCAGTAGATGGCGTTGAGCAGATGCCACCATCCCATGGGCAGCAGCCGTCCGTTGCGGGTTTTCCTCATGGCTTCGGAGAGCGACGGGAAGGTGATGCCAAAGCCCACGATGCGCCCGTCAAGGTTGTTGTCCACCACGGTCGATACCAGATTCAGGTCGGCAATCTTGATATACTGCTCCACCAGCTGGTCCACCTTGCTGTCGCTGAGTTCTGCAAATCCATAGAGATCCTTGTAGGTCTGGTTCAGCAGTCGGAATATGTCGTGTCCCTTGCCGTCGCGCATGAGTTCCTTGCGTGTCAGCTTGTGTATGTCCAGGTTGTAGCGTGTCCTGATCATCTGCGCCACGCGCGTAATCTTCTCGGGCATCTTCTCGGGCACTGTCACCATCATCTGCACGTAGTCGTTGTCCTTCCTGAATCCGCCCATCTGCTCCATGTGGCGCGGGTAGTAGTCGTAGTTGTGGTTGGCATACATGGTGGCCATCGTCTCGAAGCCCTTCACCTGCATGCCCTCGCGGTCGGTGTCGGCAAAGCCCATGGGCCCCACAATCTCGGTCATGCCGCGCTCGCGGCCCCAGCGTTCCACCGTCTGTATCAGCGTGCGGCTCACCTCCAGGTCGTCCACGAAGTCGAACCACCCGAAGCGTACTACCCGCCGCTGCCATTTCTCGTTGGCCTTGCGGTTGATGATGGCAGCCACGCGCCCCACGGCCTTGCCGTCTTTCAGAGCCAGAAAGTAGTCGGCCTCGCAGTCTTCGAATGACGCGTTGCGGTCCTTCCTCAGTGTGTTCATCTCGTCAAAGTGCAGGTAAGGCACGTCGTAACTGTCGTTTCTATACAGGTCGTAGCGAAACTGGATGAATTGTTCCAGTCCCTTCCTGTCGTCAATCTTCTTTATTTCAATCATTAGCAAAGGTCTTTATTTATAAAATCGGGGGTACGGGAGCACGGGGGCTCGGGGAGGCACGGGGGTGCGAGACATGCTTCAAGCGCTCGATTCTATTCTCGTGCCCACGTTCCCACGTTTCCACGAGAATACTCAATTTCTCAATCCAAACTGATCTTCTTCACGTAGCATCTGCGGCGCTTGTGCTGCTCGGTCTTGAAGAACTGCCACTGGCTCTGCACGTTCTCGTTGGTCTCCATCTCCACCTGCGTTTCGCCCCACTCGAATCCATACTCCTGATAGATGGGTATGAGATGGGCAAAGAGCAGCGCGTTGGCACCCTTGGAGCGATATTCGGGCAGCACGCCCACCATCTCCAGGTCCACGTAGCGCGTCTTGTGAAACCACAGCGCCCTGATCAGATGCCACCAGCCCAGGGGCAGCAATCGCCCGCGGCGGCATTTCTGCACGGCTCTCGAGAGCGAAGGCAGCGAGATGCCCACCCCCACCAGCCGGCCGTCGGCGTTCATGTCCTCCACCACCACGATGAGCCGCAGGTCGGCCCAGCGCAGATACATGTCGAGATATTGGTTGATTTGGCGGTCGGAGAGTTCCGAGAAGCCGTAGATGTTCTTAAACGTCTCGTTGATGAGATGAAACACCCGCAGGCCCATGCCCTGGCGCAGGTCGGCCTTGGTGATGCTGCGCGCACGCAGATTGTAGCGCTTCTCCACCATGCCGGCTATCTTCTTCAGCCGCTCGGGCACCTCCTGTGGCACGTACACCTTGTACTCCACGTAGTCGTTGTCCTTCTCCCAGCCCCCCAGCCGCTCCATGTGCTCGGCATAGTAGGGGTAGTTGTAGATGGTGGCCATGGTGTTCAGCTCGTCGAAGCCATCGGTGAGCATGCCCTCGGGGTCGAAGTCGGTGAATCCCAGCGGCCCCACCACTTCGGTCATTCCGCGCTCCCTGCCCCACTGCTCCACGGCATCGAGCAGGGCGCGGCTCACCTCCAGGTCGTCCACGAAGTCAATCCATCCAAACCTCACCGTGCGCCGCCCCCACCGCTCGTTGGCCTTGCGGTTGATGATGGCGGCCACACGCCCCACCGTCTTGCCCTCCCTGAGGGCCAGGAAGCATTGCGCCTCGCAGAAGTCGAAGGCCGCATTGCGCTTCGGGTCCAGCGTCATCATTTCGTCGCTGAAGAGGTTGGGGGCATCATACTCATTCCCCTTGTAAAGGTCATAATGAAAATCCACGAAGGAAGCCAAGTCGCGCCGACTGACCACCTTCTTAATCTCAATTGATGACATAGTCCTTAAAAAATAAAAATCGTATTAATACGATGCAAAAATAATGAAAAACACCGACACCGCAAAATCCTGACTTTCCTTTTTCATGTTTTTCAACAGTTGGCGCCCCGAGCGTAACTGTTCAGCGAATGATATCATGGAGTGCCCTATCGGGCAGAATTGATAATCGGCGGCCGTAG
>CAMOPD010000090.1 GCA_946622085.1 uncultured Prevotellaceae bacterium
TTTCCAGTACGACGCCCGCACCCGCGGGATGATGCGCAATTCGCTCACCATGTCCAAGGACGAGGTGGAGCGCGAAATGGAGAGCGGCAGCCAATATGTGGTCAGGTTCAAGATTGAGCCGGGCGAAGACGTGCTGGTGAACGACATGATTCGCGGCGAGGTGCACATCAAGAGCGACATCCTGGACGACAAGGTGCTCTTCAAGAGTGCCGACGAACTGCCCACCTATCACCTGGCCAACATCGTGGACGACCATCTGATGGAGATCAGCCACGTCATCAGAGGCGAGGAATGGCTGCCCAGTGCGCCGCTGCATGTGCTGCTCTACAAGGCTTTCGGATGGGAATCCACCATGCCGCGCTTTGCCCACCTGCCGCTGCTGCTCAAGCCCGAAGGCAAGGGCAAGCTCTCCAAGCGCGACGGCGACCGGCTGGGATTCCCCGTGTTCCCGCTGGAATGGCGCGACCCGAAGACGGGCGAGGTGAGCTCGGGATTCCGCGAAAGCGGCTATTTCCCCGAGGCCGTCATCAACTTCCTGGCCATGCTGGGATGGAACCCTGGCACGGAGCAGGAACTCTTCACGCTCGACGAACTGGTGAAGGCCTTCGACATCAGCCGGTGCTCCAAGGCCGGAGCAAAATTCGACTACCAGAAGGGCATCTGGTTCAACCACGAGTACATGCTGAAGAAGAGCAATGAGGAGATTGCCCAGCTCTTCGCCCCGATAGTGGCCAACAACGGCATCGACGAGTCGATGGACCGCGTCACCCAGGTGGTGGCCATGATGAAGGACAGGGTGAACTTCGTGAAAGAGCTGTGGCCGCTGTGCTCGTTCTTCTTCATACCCCCGACCGAATATGACGAAAAGACCCGCAAAAAGCGCTGGAAGGAAGACTCAGCCCAGGTGATGACCGAGCTCATGGAAGTGCTTCAGGGGCTCGACGACTTCTCGCTGGAGAACCAGGAGAAGGTGGTTCATCAGTGGGTGGAGCAGAAGGACTACAAGCTGGGCAACGTGATGAATGCCTGGCGACTGACGCTCGTCGGCGAAGGCAAAGGCCCGGGCATGTTCGACATTTCGGCCTTCCTGGGCAAGGAGGAGACCCTGCGCCGCATGAAGCGCGCCATCGAAGTGCTGGGATAGAAGAAATACATTATTGAGAAGTTGACAAAACGGAGCTGACGATTGACGGGACTACTCTACGATATTGCATTGAGGCTGCTGCAGGCCCTGTTGGCACTGGTCAGACTTGTCGGCAACAAGGACAAGAAGCTGCACAAGTTTGCCACAGGCCAAAAGCATGCCATGCGCACTATTGAAGACGCCCTGAGAGGAGAAGACCGCGACAACGTCTTCTGGTTTCACGCCGCCTCGCTGGGCGAATACAACGTCATCAGGCCCATCATCCAACGGCTGAAGGAGCGCAGAAGCTGCCGCGTGGTGCTGACGTTCTTCTCACCCACCGGCGTAGAAGCACTGACAAGCCGCGAGAAGCTGCCGCCCTGCATCGACCACGTGTTCTATCTGCCGCTCGACACCAGGCGCAACGCCAGGCGATTCCTCCGCGTCGTGCGCCCCCAGAAAGCCATCTTTGCCGTCTCAGAGTATTGGGTGAACTATCTTGGCGAACTGAAGCGGCAAGGCATTCCCGCCTTTCTGGTTTCAGGCTGCATCGGCGACGACTCCATTCTGCTGAAGTGGTACGGCCGCTGGTTCTACGGAAAGGCCCTGAGAAGCTATCACGCCATGATGGTGCTCGACGACCATTCAAAGAGCAATCTGGAGTCGCTGGGCCTGAACAATGTGGTCAAGATGGGCGACCCGCTGTTCGACACGGCCATCAGCGTAGCCGCTACCAAATATCACGACGAGAAGATTGAACGCTTCTGCGCTGCGCAGCATCCCGTGTTCATCGCTGGCAGCATTCACGACCGAAACGACCTGCGGCTGGTGGGCTCGCTGGCCAACAGGCATCGCGACGTGAAGTTCATCTTTGTGCCCCACGAGATTCGCGCCAACAACATGGAGCTGGTGAAGGAACACACCGAAGGCAAGGCCGTAGCCTACTCGGAGATAGCCGATGGCGACGACCTGAGCGACGTGCAGATATTGGTCATCGACTTCCTGGGAGCACTCTCGCGCATCTATCGCTTTGGCCATTTTGCCTACGTCGGGGGCGGCTTCACGCCCTATCTGCACAGCGTCATCGAAGCCACCGTCTACGGTCTGCCCGTGGCCTTCGGGCCCAACATCAAGCGCAAGGTGACGCCAAGGCAACTGCAGGTGCTTGGCATCGGACGGATGGTACGTACGGAAGACGAGCTCGACAACTGGCTGAGCTCCCTGAAGAACGACGGCCAGGCGCTGCAGACCATCAGGCAAAAGGCCCGCGAATACACACAACAGAACAGTGGCGCCACAGAAAAGGTGACCGAACTGATACTATCGGAAAAATAGTCTATGGAAAAGCTTGGCTACTATCTCGTCATCGCTTGCCTCAAGGCCATAGCACTGCTGCCGCTCAGCGTGCTCTATGCAGTGAGCGACGGCCTGCGTCTGCTCGTGCGCCACGTGTTCAAATACAAGAGGCGCAGGGTGGCTGAGAATCTGCGCAATGCCTTCCCGGAGAAGACGAATGACGAGCTGGAGAAAATAGAAAAAGGATTCTACAAACACCTGTGCGACTGCATCGTGGAAACCGTCAAAATGCTCCACATCAGCGACAAGGAGATGCGCCGGCGCGTCGACGTGACGAACGCCCATCTCATTGAGCAGGCTGCCGACGAGCACCGACCCGTATTCCTCTTCATTGGCCACCTGGGCAACTGGGAGTGGGTGCAGGAAGTGACCAAGCGCATATCCCGTCCCACCGTTCACGGCGAACTCTACCGGCCACTGGCCAGCAAAGTCTTCGGCAGAGTGTTCCAGAAAATCCGCTCGCGCTATCCCACACTTCTCATCACACAGAAAGAAGCCGCCCGAACCATCATCAGGCTCAAGCAGGAGCATGAGTCGTTTCTCATTGGATTCATTGCCGACCAGCGGCCCACCCGAAACAGCCTGCACCACTGGACCACCTTTCTCAATCAGGACACGCCCTACATGGCAGGAGGCGAGCAGATAGGACGCCACGTAGATGCCAAATACCTCTATCTGGAAATTCACAAGCCGCGCCGCGGACACTACGTGATGAACGTGGTAGACCTGGTATTGACCGAAGAGGCGGCGGCCAAGCAGGGGAAGGACCAGTTCCCCTACGTCGAACTGTATCTGAAGAAACTGGAACGCAACATCTGCGAAGCACCCGAAATCTATCTTTGGTCGCACAACAGATGGAAACACAAAAGAAATCATCAATAACCCCCTTATTTTCAATCATTGAGAAGATGAACATAATATGTGTAATCCCGGCACGCGCCGAGTCGTCGCGCTTCTTCGAGAAGCCCCTGGCGCTGATCAATGGAAAGCCCATGATTCAATGGGTGTATGAGCACTGCAAGGAAGTGGCAGAGTTCAAGGAAGTATATGTGGCCACCGACAGCGACAAGATCAAGTCGGCGGCAGAAGCCTTCGGAGCCAAGGTGGTGATGACCGCCAGCACGCACGACACGGCCACGGAGCGTCTCTATGAGGTGTCGACCAAGATTGAGGCCGACCTCTATGTCATGGTCAACGGCGACGAACCGCTGCTCACCCGCGAGGCCATCGTCCAGTGCATACCCGAGAGCATGGCCGAGGGCGAGCTCTACGTCTCCAACCTGATGACCGATTTCAGCAATCCCGTGGAGGTGGTCGACGCCACAAACCTCAAAATCGTCACCGACCAGCACGACCGCTGCCTCTTCATCTCGCGCAGCCCCATCCCCTACCCCAAGGGCAACATGGACTATGTCTACCACAAGTTCGTGGGAGTGGGAGCCTTCAACCGCAAGGCGCTCGACTTCTACCACAACACGCCGCGCGGCCCCATCGAGAAGATTGAGGAGAACGACTCGTTCCGGTTCATCGAGAACAACGTGCCCATCTACTATTACAACTGCCACTGCAAGTCGCTCTCGGTAGACACGCGGAAAGACATCGAGGGCGTAGAGGCCTACTTGAGCCAGTTAGGGAAGTAAAGACAGCCCATGAGCACACTGAAAAGGAATCTTTCAAAAGGCGGCTATCTGGCAAGCCACTTCCTGAGTTATGCGCTCGTGCCGAGAAGCCTCTACAACATGCGGCTCCGACGCTTGCTGCATGGCCTCAGCAACGACGAGCAGGCCATGCTCCGGCAGCGCGTGGACTACTACAATCGCCTGCATGAACCCACGCCAATAAAAGGCGGCACCCTTGCCCGGGACTATCGTTTCCCCTTCAGGCAAAAGCGCCGCTTCACCACCTACTTCTTCGATTTCTACGACGTCATCAAGTATTTCAGTGGTGAGAAGCGATTCCTTTTCACTCCCGGCGACATCACCGAAATACCTCCAGCACCAACCTTCGTCAAGAGCCGCCCCATAGAAGGCGACAACGCCCATTCGGTCTTGCTGAAGCTCAACAAGCGACGCCACTTCACACTGGTGAACCATGACAAGCCCTTCAGCTCGAAAAAGAACATGCTGGTGGGGCGCACGGCATGGGCCAACAGCTCGCCCCAGCGCCGACTGCTCTACGAGAAGTTCTGGAATCATCCGCTCTGCAACGTCGGCAAGACGCATCGGGAGGACGGCGATGACTCCGATGAAACCGTCAAGCCGTTCATGACCCGTGGCCAACAACTCGACTATAAGTTCATTGCCTGCATCGAGGGAGTCGACGTGGCCACCTCGCTCAAGTGGGTCATGTCGTCGAATTCCGTCGCCGTATCCCCGCCCATGCACTACGAGACATGGTTCATGGAGGGCACACTCATACCCGACTACCACTACATCGAAGTGAAGCCCGACTACTCAGACTTGATTGAAAAGCTGAACTACTACATTGCGCATCCCGACGAAGCAGAACTTATCGTCAGCCATGCCCATGAATACATGGAGCAGTTCAGGAACGAAAAGCTGGAACGCGCCATTCAGATTGCCGTAGCACAGAAATATTTCGACCTCACCAATTAGCCCATGAAGGAAGCCAGAATCAGCGTTGTCATCAACACATACAATGCCGAACGCTATCTTGAGAGCGTCATTGAGAGCGTGAAAGGGTTCGACGAGGTGCTGATATGCGACATGGAAAGCACCGACAACACACTCAACATTGCCCGCAGGCACGGATGCCGAACGCTGACCATCCCCAAGGGCAATCTCTCCATTGTGGAACCCGTCCGCAATTTTTCCATCCACCAGGCCAGCCATCCCTGGGTGCTGGTGATTGATGCCGACGAACTCGTCAGCGATGCCCTGCGCCAGCATCTCTATCGCCACATCCGGCAGGAAGCGCCGAGCGACGGCCTGATGATTCCCCGCAAGAACCGTCTGATGGGCCGGTTCATGCACGGCTACTACCCCGACTACAACCTGCGTTTCTTCCGCCGCGACCTCACGGAGTGGCCTCCCGTCATCCATTCACAGCCCAAGGTGAAGGGCAGCATTGGCCGCATCCCCCGCAAAGACAAGCAACTGGCCATAGACCATCTGGACGACCGCACCATGAAGGAGCGGCTGGCCAAAATCAATCTCTACACTGAATACGAAATAGAGAAGCGCAAGGACCGGCACTACGGTGCGGCGGCCTTTCTCTATCGCCCGCTGGTGCGCTTCCTGAAGTGCTATGTGCTCAAGGGAGGATTCCGCGACGGCATGCCCGGCCTGCTCTTCGCCTGGCTGGAAGCCGTGCAGCAGTTTACGATTCTGGCCAAAATCTACGAACATAAGCACCAAGAGCAACATGACTGACCCGCTCCACATTGCCTTCCTGCATCAGGATTTTCCCTTCAGCGGTGCTGAGCAGGTGACGCTCTCCGTGGCCAACGAGCTAAGCAGAAACGGCCTGGAAGTGACCATCCTGACGCCTCACCACCACGAAGAAGCCTATCCTGCCGGCTCGCAACGCCTGTTCAGGGTGGTGACGTTGCCCGAGGGGAACGTGAAGAAGTCGCGCCAAGTGGCCGACGCGTTGTGCCGCATCATCAGGCAAGAGTCCATTGGCGTGCTGATAACCTACCGGCAAATCACCTATGCCACGCCATTGAAGCAACAGACGGGCGTGAAGATTGTCTACGAGCTGCACAACACCCCCTACTACGAATGCCTCGACATAGCCGACAAGCGCAGGGAGAGCTTCTGGGCGAACATCTTCTATGGCTGCGGCATTGAGCGGCTGCTCCTTTCGGCCTACCGCGCCAAATACCGCCGCATCTACGCCTGGTGCGATGCCTTCGGGCTGCTGTGCGAGAGCTATAGGCAAATGCTCTTGCACGAGGTGCTCGGCCATCCTGCCGAGGACAAGACGTGGGTGCTGCCCAATCCCATAGAACCGCCTGAACGCGTGGAGGGCGAGAAGGAGAAGCTGATTGTCTATGTGGGCCGCCTGTCCCATCGCGACAAGCGCGTCGACCGGCTGCTGCGCATCTGGCAACTGGCCCAAGAGCAGTTGCCCCAGTGGCGACTGGAGATCATAGGCAACGGCAAAGCCGCTCCCAAACTCAAACAGCAGGCCGTTCAGCTCGGCCTGAAGAACATCCATTTTGCCGGCTACACCAACCAAGTGCAGCGCTTTTACGACCGGGCATCCATACTCTGCCTCACATCGTCGTTCGAAGGATGGCCCATGTGTGTGGCCGAAGCTCAGGCCAATGGCGTAGTGCCCGTGCTCTTCAACAGTTTTGCCGGAGCCACCGACCTGGTGGGCAATGCCGACGAGGGGGTGCTCGTCAAGCCCTACGACGAGCAGCTGTTTGCCCAACGACTGGTGCATCTGGCCACCAACGAGTCACTACTCCACCACATGCAGCAGGCCGTGCGCGCCAAGTCGCTCACCTACAGCGCCGGCCGAAGCGCACAGGCATGGATGGAAATGTTCAGCCAATGGCAAAAAAGCAGATAACGACATGACAGCCATCGCACTCTATCTACTCACTCATTTCCTGGTTTGCACCCTGTTCTTCGGGCTGGTGCAACGCCCCCTGTTCTTCCTCTACAACCGCTCGCTCAACACCCAGAAGCCCAAGCTCCGCGACTGGATAGACACTTTCTGGCACGGGCTCTACACCGACGTCAAGACAGGCAGCTACATGACCGCCCTGCCCTTGCTGCTGCTCTGGTGTTTCGCCCACTATCCCCACTTCAACGTGGCTCTTTGCCTCTCGGCCTACGACGTGCTCTTGGCCGCAGCCACCGGCCTGCTCTGCGTGGCCGACACGGCACTCTACAAGTTCTGGCAATTCAAGATAGAAGCCTCCGTGCTGGCCTATCTGCGCTCGCTCAAAGGCGCCTTTGCCAGCGTCTCTGCCGCCTATGTGGCGACGGCCTTTGCCGCCGTTGGCGCCGTGGCTGCCTTGCTGGCCGCCATGCTGCTTTCGCTCACCCATGCCTTTGCCCCCCACTTCCTCACTTTCGAGCCCCTGCCCTGGTGGGGCCACGTGCTCACATTCCTGGCGGGAGTGGCCCTGACGGCCCTGCTCTACATCATCATTCGCGGATTGCACATACGCCCCGACACGCCCGTCTACTCCTACTACTGCAACAACCAGTTTCTCAACCATACGGCGGTCAATCCCGCCTACAACTTCATCTATTCGCTCCACATCAAGGACGACTATGCCAACCAGTTTCAGGCCTTCGACCCGGCCTACTGCCAGCAGAAGTTTGCGCCGCTCTTCCCCACCGCCGGGACGCCACGCCTACAGCTGCTCAACACCCAGCGGCCCAACATCGTCGTCATTGTGTGGGAGAGCCTGTGCGCACAGTTCATGGAGTGTCTGGGCGGCCGGCCGGGCGTGATGCCCCACTTCAGCCGACTGGCCCACGAGGGCGTGCTCTTCACCAACTGCTGGGCCGGCAGTTTCCGCACCGACCGCGGACTGGTGTGCATCCTCAGCGGCTATCCCGGCCAGCCCACCACCAGCGTCATTCTCCATACCGCCAAGCTGCCCCATCTGCCGGCACTCCCCCGCAGGCTGCGCGACGAGGCCGGCTATCGCACCATGGCTCTGCACGGCGGCGAACTGAACATCTTCCACAAGTCTGACTACTACTGGGCTTCGGGCCACGACCGGCTGGTGGAGCAAAAGGACTTTCCCGCCGACGCTCCCGCCACCCGCTGGGGCATTCACGACCACTACATGTTTGAGTGGCTGGCACAAGACATCATCCGCAAAGCCGATGAGGGCGGACACTGGTTCACCACCTTTCAGACGCTCAGCTCACACGAGCCCTTCCGCGTGCCCTATCAGCGCATCGCCGACAATCCCGTCGACAATGCCTTCGCCTATTCCGACGAAGCCTTCGGCCACTTCGTTGAGACGCTGAAGGCTTCAACGGCATGGAAAGACCTGCTCATCGTGGTCACAGGCGACCACGGACTCGACACCACCTGTGCCCCCGACCCCGACCGCAACACCCACCTGCCCCTGCTGCTGCTCGGAGGGGCCGTCAGCAAGCCCATGCAGATAGACACCCTGATGAGCCAGACCGACATCGCCGCCACCCTGCTGGGACAAATGGGAATGAGCCACGACGACTTCACCTACAGCCGCGACGTGCTGGCCGACACCTACACCTACCCCTTTGCCCTGCACACCTACAACAACGCCTTCATCTTCCGCGATGCCACGGGGGTCACCCACTACGACAACGTATCCGAAAAACCGCTCGAAGGAGCTGACCCGCAGCGGGAGGAAACGGCAAAGGTAATCCTGCAGACACTCTATGACGACCTCAGCCACAAATAGCTGTGCTAACACCTATAACCTCTCCCCCCCTCGACACTGTCGCACACCTCTGCCACGCACTGCCCTAAAACGTCACCTCCTTTTCCGCACGCCAACAGGAATCAGCCCTCAGGACGAGGGCTTTAATTCTGTGAATTATTTTTACAAAACGGGAAGTAGGCCGTTCACTCTCGTCAAGT
>CAMOPD010000091.1 GCA_946622085.1 uncultured Prevotellaceae bacterium
CGTACCCACGTACCCACAAAACACCGTACCCACGAACCCCCGATATTTTTTCAACTTGAAATGAAATTCATCAGCACGCCATTGGTGTTCAAAGATTCGGGCGCATCCATTCTGCGCGACATCGACGACCGGCTCACCATGCTCGACAATCTGGTGGAGCTCATTGTCTTCACGCCGCGCGGATCTTTTGCCGCCGACCCTGACTTCGGTTTCGAATACTGGAATCACGAGTATGCCAACGTGCACTATCGGGAGTTCAACAACCGGCAGACGGGCAGGGCCGGACTGGGCGGCATCTACAACGAGGTGAGCAAGCGGGAGTGCGAAGAGAGCATACGCATGAGCCTGGCCACCTATGAGCCGTTGCTGAAGAATGTGGTGGTGTCCATCCAGCTCGATTCTGCCGGAGGCAAGCAGAAACGAAAGAAAAAAGTGGCCTCGAAATACGAAGTCTACGTGGTGGTGGAAGGAAGGCTCGACGACGGCCTGGGCACGGTACGCCCCTACCGCAAGGAGGTGAAGTTCCTGGTGGAACCCACGGTGAAGCATTACCGATAAAGATTAAGCATTACAATCTGGGGGAGACTCCTCCTGAAAAAGAACATCAACAATGGACGTAGAACTCGAGAAAAGAATCAACGACGCCATGGCCCTGCTGAAGGACATGTCGCTGGAGCCCATCGACTTCGGTCGCATGGATCCGGTGGCCAAGATGATGTTGGTGGCCCTGCTCAACGAGGAACAGAAGCTGGAAGACCACACCGACGACATGGCGCAGCGAATCACCGAGCGGTTCTGCACCGACTTCATTCCCCGTGAGAAGGTGCAGGCCATGCCCGCCGTTTGTCTGCTCAACCCCGAACTGAAGAGTGGCTGCGGGGGTGCGCTCTGCACGGTGGGCAGCGGCGCCGTGTTCACCTACAAGACGGAGGATGCCAGGCTGCCGCTGAGCTACATTCCGCTCTTCCGCACCTCGCTGATGCCCCACGACGGGCTCTGTCTGCTCTCGCGGAACGTGCTGAGTGTAGGCGGTGAACGGCTGCCCATAGGCTTGCCGAAGGCTCACCAGCTGTGGATAGGGGTGAGGACCAACGCTGAGGTGGAGTGTGTCGCCGGGCTGTCGATGTTCATCAGGGGGACGCGTGGGGTGATGCCCGAGCACGTGGTGGCTTGTCCGCCGCTGAGGGCGGGCGCGCCCTCCCGACGGGAGCTCGACTTTGCCTCCATGCTCGAAATGGAGAACATCGAGATGGCCGAGCCCTTCGACGCCCAGCAGGCCGGCGGACGGCTGTTTGCGATGGTGGAGAGGTGGAAGGAGTGTCTGCTCAACATGAACGACGCGTCGCTGCTCTACATCACCGACACCACCACCGACCGCGACCTCTTCAAGCCGCAACGCTGTCCCGAGGCGCTGCAGCCATGCCTGGGGAGCGAGGCGCTGGGCCGACTGGACAGCGACGCCTTGTGGCTGCGGCTCGACTTCCCCGAGGACTACGCCGTGCCCGATGAATGCGAGGTGGTGCTCAACGTGCTGCCCGTGACCAATGTCAGCGTGAACAGCCTGATGCTCACCTCGGCGCAGCCCATGGCCAAGCTGCAGAAGCACGACGGCTCCTACTTCCTGAGCATTCTGGAGACCAGCGCCGCCCAGATCCGGCAGGGATTCGGCATGATGGACGAAGAGATCATCGTGCGCGACTTCGAGGCTTCGTGCTATCATAACGGCGACCTCTATCGCGACGTGAGAAATCTCTACAACCGATTCATCGACGACTACTACGCTTTCATTGAATACCATGGCATCAAGGACGGAGAAACGCTGAAGCTGCTGCGCGAAACCATCAACAAGGTGGGCAAGAGCGTGGGCGAGCAAAACGCCCAGTTCAAGTTCGACAGTGGCACATACGTCATGAAGAACATGAACCAGTATCCTCCCACAGCGTCGACCAAGGTGAGCTACATCACCACCATGGGGAAAGCGGGCAACGCACCCAAGGCCGGAGAGTGCATGGACAACCGCCAGCTGCCGGCGCTGGAGCAGAAAGTGAGCATCGTGGCGTCGGCCATGGGTGGCTGCGACAAAGCCTCTGCCGACGAGCGCTACGAGCAACTGCGCTACTACTCGCTCACCAACGACCGGCTCTACACCCGCATGGACGTGGATGCCTTCCTCAGAAAAGAACTGATGGCAGAATATGGCAGGGAGGAGTTCAGGCGCATCTTCATCAAAACGGCCATCGCCGGAGCGGGCGGCAATGACTGCCTGCGCCGTGGCCTGTACATCGACATAGAGTTCAAGGACAAGAAGAACTATCGGCACGCCGCGTCCTGTGCCTTGGACAAGCTCTTACAACAGAAAATAGAAAACAAATCGTGCATCGCCATGCCTATCGTGGTGACGCTGAAGAATCTGGAGGAGTAGACTTTATGGGAGAGGACGAAAGAAACGGCAACAACGGGGCGGAAGGCGGCCTCGAAGTGACATCCTTCTACAATGAGTATGACTATCAGAAGCCTGCCGCAGGGCAATTTGGCAGCAAGTCATTCGGTCTGGACGGCAAGCCAAACGAGATGCTCACGTTGGCGGGCAACACCTCTTTTTCGCTGAACATGTATGGGGCAGAAAGAGGCTACGACCAGCTGATGAAGAACAACCTGGCGGCCATTGAAAGAAGCCAGGCCGAATTCAGAAGTTTCTTGGGAGAAATCAGAACAGAGCTGGACATGAGATGGAACAAATATGACCAGATGGTCATGAAGTTCAACAGGGCGGGGGCCAGCGAGGCAACAAGAATTTCCATTGAGATGCAGAATGGCATTCTCAGGAGCCGCAATATGCTGAGCGACTTGGAGAAAACCAACTGGACATCTCAGGCTGAGCTCAATGCCTTCGTCAATAAATATCAGGCCGCCAATCCCAGCCACGAACTGACTCAAGTGGTGGAGCAGGTGAAGAGCAAGGGCGTGAAATATCCTTTCTCGTCACTGGGCAAGCTGGGCAAGGCCTTGCGTGCCGTCACCCGGCTGTTGAAGGGCGTCTTCAAGCTCATAGCCTTCCAGGATGTAATAAAATATGCAGCTGAAGCCATACAGTGCTATTGGAACGGTGACTTCCGAGCCGGAAATCTGGCCTTGCAGAAAGCCCTTGCCAAGGGCATGATGTCGGTGGCAGGACTGGTGGCAACAGCCGTCTTGGCACTCATCGAGACGGTTTGGCTGTCCGTGGCGCTCACTATTGGAGTGCTCATCATGCTTGTGTGTGTTGACTTTTTCCTTTGGGACGACGAGGACGGCGAGCCGTGCTTCCTGGAGGAGTTGCTTGTTGCCCACAACACTTATGAAGAAAGCGTCATCAAGAGAGTGCAGAGTGGGACCTTTGCACGCCCCAATATGTTCTGACAATGTCATGAGGCGTATTCTTTTGCTCATGCTGCTCATGACGGTGGCCGCGGCGACGGCGCTGGCCCAGTCATCATCCGACATACGTGCCTACATCGAACGCTTCCGCCAGGCAGCACTCGAGCAGGAGCGGGCCTACGGCGTGCCGGCTTCCATCACCCTGGCGCAGGGAATACTGGAGTCGGGAGCGGGCAAGAGCGGACTGGCACGCACCGCCAACAATCACTTCGGCATCAAGGCGTTCGGCGGCTGGACCGGCCGCATCTATCAGGCGTGGGACGACGAGCCGCAGAAGAGCCGCTTCAGATGGTACAACTCGGCGGCGGAATCGTTTCGCGACCACTCGCTCTTCCTGAAAAACAACAGCCGCTATCGCAGCCTGTTCTCCAAGAGTGTCTACGACTATCGCGCCTGGGCCATCGGACTGCAGAAAGCCGGCTATGCCACCGCCAAAAACTACGCGTCGGCGCTCATCGGATTCATCGACAGCTATCAGCTCTATGCCCTCAACGGCGGAGTGAAACTACGGGCGGGCAAGACGGTGAAGATTACCCGATACGTGAGAGAGAAGCCCGTCTTCGACAGCGAGTGCCAGCTCAACGACGAAGAAGAAAGCGAAGAGGAAGAGCAGGTGAACAGGGCCGTCAGGCGCTTCGTGGTGGAGATCAATGGCGTCAGGTGCACCATCCTCTATCCTGGCGAAACCATCTCGTCGGTAGCCATGCGCTACGACATTCCCAAGCAGAAATTGCTGGAGTACAACGAACTGACCGACGAGGACGAATTCAACGAGGGCGACATTGTCTTTCTGGCCAAGAAGAAATCCAAGTTTACCGGAGCGCAAGACTTCTACCGCGTCAAGGAGGGCGACTCGCTCTATGGCATTGCGCAGCAGTTTGGCATCAGGCTGGCCAGTCTCACCAAAATGAACAACATGAGCTTCTTCTCGCAGCTCAAGACGGGAGAGAAGCTGAGAGTGAAATGAAAGAAAACAAAAGAGAACAACCATACTAATCCCCGAAAAGTAAACATACCCCGAAAACTATGCTCAACATAGAAGAATATGCCGACGGCAAACAGCTCTTCGACGGCCACTATAAATTGCTGAGGCCGCTGAGCACCGACGGCGGAACAGCCGACGTCTGGCTGGCAGTAGACGTGAACACCATCGACGACCCGCTCTTCGAAGACGAGAAGCAGCGCCAGGAGGCCGAGGAGTCGGGCATGCTGGTGGCCATCAAGATTTATCGGCCCAAGAATGCGCTCGACATTGAGGGCGAACAGCGCTTCCGCGACGAATATAAGATTGTCTATGAGTGCCGGCACGAGAACCTGCTTCAGCCCACCAGTTTTTCCGTGTTCCAGAAAACGCCCTATCTGGTGCTGCCCTATTGCAAGTTCGGCTCTTCCGAATTGCTCATCGGACAGCTCACTGATGAGGACGAGATATGGAAATTTGTGCTCGATGTGGCTTCCGGCCTGGAGCGCCTGCACACCAATACGCCCCAAATCGTGCATCAGGACATCAAGCCCGCCAACATCCTCATTGACAACACCCACCGCTATGCCATCACCGACTTTGGCATCAGCTCGAAAATGGGAGGCGCCCACAGCTACTACTATGACGACGAGAACAGCGGCACGCTGGCCTATATGGCTCCCGAGCGCTTTCAGGAGGGCACTCAGCCCATGCCCGAAAGCGACATCTGGGCCTTCGGCGCCACGCTGTTTGAAATACTTACGGGCCAGGCTCCCTTCGGCGAGTCGGGCGGTCAGGCACAGACGAGCCAGAAGACACCCCTCCCGCCCATGCCCGGCGTGCCTGCCGACATACAACGTCTGGTGCATGCCTGCCTGAACACCGACACGCAAAAACGCCCCACGGCCAAGAAAATCATCGAGGCAGCCAAGGCACGGCAGTTCCCTCTCAAGTCGAAGACGTGGCTCTGGGCGCTGCTGGCCGTGCTGGCTGTGGCGCTTGTGGCTGCCGCCGTGTTCCTGCTGAGCAAGCCGCAGACACCCGAGCCCGCCCCTGCTGCTCCGCAGCCCACTGCCGCGCAGCGCTTCGACGTGGCCCTGGCTCGCATGAACAGCCGTCAGGCCGACACGCTGAAACTCGGACTGAGCCAAATGGACAGTCTGAGCCGACAAAACTACATCCCCGCCATCTACGAAATGGCCTTCACCTACGGGTGGTATTCCGACTCCGTGTCGGTGAGGCGCAAGCAGCTCCTCGGCATACAGATTGACGAGTCGTGCCTGCCCACAAGCGATAAATACAGCAACAAGGCCGTGGCCATGTTTACCAAAATCATGGAACTCAATGATTCTGCCTACCCCGACATCAATGCCAAGGCCATCTACCGGCTGGCCTGCTACTACGTGATGCCCAACAAGATCTATAAGCCCAACTACGACAAGGGCAAGCGCTTCCTGCTTAAGTCACGCGAATGGGCTGCCTTGGCCAAGGACGACGAGTTGCTGGAAACCATCAACAAGGGACTTGCCACTTTCGAGTGAACCCAAAGAGAGAATGGTATTAAAGTTGAAAATTATCGTGGGCACGTGGGTACGTGGGCACGTGGGCATGAGATTAGTATCGAGCACTTGAAGCATATCTCGTACCCCCGCACCTTCGTACCCCCGCACCTCCGAAAAAACGTAAAAAAAAGGATATCAACCCCTAAACATCTTCCCGATCATGAAACGCTTCATTCTTGCTGCCATGGCGCTCTGCTTTTCGGCCATGCTGAAAGCACAAGTAGCCACCTGGCTCATTCCCCCAGCCTACGACGATATCTATAAAGTCATCGGAGCCGACCTCATTGTGACCGACTCACTCGACGAGAAAATCCTGTGGAATTTTGAGGGCAAGAGGCTCTTCCGCACGGCCAATGCCATTTTCCCCTACAACGACGGCATGGCGGTGGTCACCAAGGGCAGCACCACCCTCGTCGACGGCGTGCTCTCGGCCACCGGACGCTTCATCAAGCTCGACAATTGCTATGTGCCACATGCCTTCCCCTATTATTCGGGCGACTTGTTCCTGGTGCGTAAGAACGACTATTATCACTTCGTCGACAAAAACGGGCTCTTCCGCGTGAGCAATTGCTCCATGGCCTATCCGCTGCTCAATGGATATGCCTCGTGCCAGGCCTACAAGGACTCGCAGAAGCGCCAGGTGAAGCGTATGCTCATGGCCAAGAACGGGCGCAACGTGAAGTTCTATCTCGACGGAAAACGCGTCGATGACGACGAGCTGCAGTTCATCTCGTCGGTCAACGACGAGCATCTCGCCGTCGTAGTGGCTGCCGGCAAGCTCTATCTCTTCGATGCCGAAGCCCAGAACCTCAAGCCCGTCTATGCCGGAGACGACAGCGCCTCGGGGCCGCAGGCCACCATCGACGGCAATCCCGCCGAGTGGCTGGAGGAAATAGCCGACACGCTCTGTGCCATCACCGCCCACAGCGGTTCCGCTCCCGTGGTGTTTCAGTTCGACAACCGACTGATGCCCGTGGCCAAGATTTCCAATGGCACCACCCGCCAATACAAGCGCACCAAGCGCGATATGTGGCACACACAGTCGCCCCTGGCCACCATTGCCGACAATGGCCGCTACGGGCTGACTTACGACGGCAAGGTGGTGCTGCCACCGCAATTCGAGAAAGTCACCACACGCTTTGACGACAAGGCCTTCGTCAGTCAGGGTGGCAAGATGGGCATGCTCCGCGTGCTCACCGACCAGCAGTTCCAGCTCAGCCTGAACAGGGGCAACGAGATTGCCTTCCGCCATCAGCGCGTGGAGAGTACGCTGCGACTGGAACTGCCTCCCGCAGTGGCTGCCCAGACGGCCACCGTGGAGATGGCGCCACAGTGGGGCTGCGACATCGACGTGGCCTCGCGGCGCGTCACGGCGGGCACCTTTGGCGGCAGCGTTGACTACGACTGCGTGCTCAGCATTCCGCCGTCGCTCGCCGACGAAGTGACCGACGTCAGCTATCAGGCACAGGTGCGCTATGGAACCTTCCTCTCTCCACCTATCAGCTTCACGGCCAAGGCCTGGCACTACAAATACTTCACCATCGACGTGGTGGATGCCGAAACCACCGTCAGTCAGGGCGTGCTCGACTTCACCTTCACCATCAAGGCCGACCGCAGCGACGACGACGATGCCGACTACCCCTCTACCGTGAACATCAAGACGCAGAAGCTCAAGGTGGATCTCGACAAGATTTCGGAAACACGCTATAAATGCCGCGTCACAGGACTGCGGCCAGGCGTCAACACCATCATCATACAGATTCAGGAGCCCGGCACGCCACCCACGGAGTATCCGCTCGAAGTGACCTACGCCAAACCCGCACCCAAGACATCGGGCAAGCCTGCCGTCAGGGAGAACGTGGTCATCAAGAACAAAACCAAGCGACCCGCCACGCCCACCACGACGAACAAACCCAAGACTCCGCACCTGGAAATCTGATCAAAATGGTGAGTGAAGAGTAATGAGTGAAGAATCATTCCTTCTCTTCTTCCCTTCTTACCTCCATCTAAATAACACCATCCCATGAAAATATCCATCGCCGCCACCACCGATGCGGGCTGCGTGCGCCCCAACAATGAAGACGCACTGCTCTTCTGCCCCGACCTATCACAACAACAATGGTTACAGCAAACCCATTTGCCCGTTGCGCCCCTCCACCCCTCGGGGGCATTGCTCATCGTGGCCGACGGCATGGGCGGTGCCAACGCCGGCGAGGTGGCTTCGCAACTGGCCACCCACACCATGAAGGACGTTTTCACCTCCGACTATGCCCGGCAGGCCGTCGATGACGACGAGCAGGCCGACCCGCTGTTGCAGCAAGCTTTCGCACAGGCTGCACAGGCCATCAGCCAGCGCATCAGCCAAGACCCCCTCACCGACGGCATGGGCACCACGCTCGTGGCCACATGGATTGTCAACCAACGCGCCCATGTGCTCTGGTGTGGCGACAGCCGATGCTATCTCTACAATCCCCGGCAGGGCTTGCGCAGGCTCACCAAGGACCATTCGCTCGTGCAGCAGATGGTAGACAATGGCGAGATTACCGAGGCTGAGGCCCGCTGCCACCCCGACAATAACATCATCACACGTGCGCTGGGCGACTTCGACCTGCAGCCCGAACCCGACATCACCAGCTGTCCGTTGCAGGCTGGCGACACGTTGCTGCTCTGCACCGACGGGCTGTGCGGCTATTGCGACGACCAACAGCTTGAGCAAGTCATGCGCAGCAGCGCCCGGATACCACAGCAGTGCCAGCAACAACTCATGCAACTTGCGCTCAATGCCGGCGGCGAAGACAATATCGGCATCGTCGTGGCCACATTGTTGGCTGACGACGAAGAAGACTCTGCCCCCGCCGCCACGTTCTCATCACTCCTCAGACGGCTTTTCGGGCGTTGACGTGCCGTCACGCCGTCAAGGCCACCACCCGCCAGCAGGCCCCGCATGGAGACAATCGTCTTTCATGCGGGGCCTGCTCGCGTTTTTGCGGCTGATGCTTTCTTAACGTGAGTTCGACGAATTCAGAATAATGCAAGTTGTGTGTCAGAAAATAGG
>CAMOPD010000092.1 GCA_946622085.1 uncultured Prevotellaceae bacterium
TGGAGAAATATCGCGAGGCCAAAAGCCGCGAACACGACACCATGATTCAGAGCCGGCAGATTGCCAAGGACCTGGGGCTGCAAATGAAAATTGGTGACGTGGAATATCAGGGCGACGGCAACAAGGCCATCTTCTACTACATTGCCGACGAGCGCGTGGACTTCCGCCAACTCATCAAGGACCTGGCGGCCACCTTCCACGTGCGCATCGAGATGAAGCAAATCGGGGCACGCCAGGAAGCAGGACGAATAGGCGGCACGGGGCCGTGCGGACGAGAGCTCTGCTGCGCCACATGGATGAAGAACTTCGTGTCGGTGAGCACAAATGCTGCCCGATTCCAGGACATCTCGCTGAATCCGCAGAAGCTGGCCGGCATGTGCGCCAAACTGAAATGCTGCCTGAACTACGAGGTGGACGACTACATAGAAGCAGGCAAGAAAATACCCGGAAAGGACGTCATACTGCAAACGCAAGACGGCGACTTCCATCTCTTCAAGACTGACATCCTGGCAGGAATGATCACCTACTCCACCGACAAGAACCTGGCGGCCAATCTGGAGACCATATCTGCAGCCAGGGCACGCGAAATCATCGAGATGAACAAGCGCGGCGAGAAGCCCGTATCGCTCACCGGCGACGGCACGCAGCATGCGCCGGAAAAACCCGTTGACCTGCTGGCCGGCGAGAGCATCACCCGATTTGACAAGAGCAAGAAGAAGAAAAAGAAAAGCAGCGGCAACCGCAACAACAACGCCAGCAACAAGAACGCCAACCAGGCACCCAACGCGGCACCCAACGCCGGAAACCGCACGGGAGGAAACGGCAATCGCAAACGCAACGCCAACCGCACGGCAGGAGGAGGCAACAACCAGCGACCGAAGGACAACAACAGCAAAAAGGAATGAGAAGGAAGGCACGGTTGAAGGCGGCCGGACTGATGGCGGCGCTGCTCTTGGCACTGGGCAGTTGCGACTACTACACGGTGTTCGACAAATATGACCACACGCCCATTGCCGGCTGGGAAAAGAACGACACGCTGACGTTTGATGTGCCCCCACTGCCCCACTCGGCCATCTACAGAGAGGAACTGGGACTGCGCATCAACGATGCCTACCCGTTTATGAGCCTGAGACTGATTGTGGAACAAAGACTGATGCCGCAAGGGACAGTGAGGCGCGACACGCTGAACTGCCGACTCATCGACGAAGACGGCAACATACGCGGGCAGGGCGTGAGCTACTATCAATACAGCTTCCCCATCACACACCTGAAACTACAGAAAGGAGACTCGCTGCACGTGAGCATTCGCCACGACATGAAGCGCGAGATACTGCCCGGCATTGCCGACATAGGCATCAAGCTGACCCAAAGATAAGCAAGAGAGAGGCGGGGCCGGTTCAGACTGCAGTCTGAACCGGCCCCGCCTCTCTCTCTTGTCCTTCCGCCATCAGGAACGCACCAGATTGCGCCCTGCATCAATGCGCAGGAAGATGAAAAGCAGCAGAGTGAACCCCCAGAGCGAGGAGCCGCCGTAGCTGAAGAAGGGGAGCGGAATGCCGATGACGGGCGTCAGGCCGAGCACCATGCCCACGTTGATGAAGACATGGAAAAGGAAAATGCTCAGCACGCAATAGCCATACACACGCCCGAACTTAAACGGCTGGCGTTCGGCCATCTTGATGAGCCGCAGAATGAGCGCCAGGAAAAGCAAGAGCACACCAGCCGAGCCAAGAAAACCCTCCTCCTCGCCTACGGTGCAGAAGATGAAGTCGGTGTCTTGCTCAGGCACATATTTCAACTTGGTCTGAGTGCCATTCAGGAAGCCCTTGCCCTGCAAGCCGCCCGAACCGATGGCTATCTCGCTCTGATGAACGTTATAGCCTGCGCCCTTGATGTCTTCTTCCAATCCCAACAGCACATTGATTCGAACGCGCTGATGGGGCTCCAACACGTTGTTGAGCACGTAGTCGGCCGAATAGAACACCACCACCGAACTGATGGCGAAAGCCATGATGAGGAAATAAGACAGGAAGCGCGTGCTGAGCCACTGATAAAGCAGGAAGCCAATGATGACGGCCATGACGGTGAGTTGCACCCAGACCACGTCGAAGGGAATGACATAAAGCGAGAAGAGCATGGCAAGAAGGGTGATGCCCAGCGAATAGAGCACCATGTGAAGGGCTTGCTTGCGCTCGTCGCAATAGAGGAAGACCATGCCCGCCGTGAAGAGCTGCACGAGCAGCAGCACCACGAATTTGCCCAAGGACGTGGGCGTTTCGAACATGTAGACTTCTTCGAAACGAATGCCCACAACGAAATAGATGACCATGGCCACGCCGGTGAAAAGGATGCTGCCGGGCATGCCCTCGCGATAGAACATGAGGAAAAACGACAGGTAGACGAGGGCTGAGCCCGTCTCGCGCTGACCTATGATGCAGAGCATGGGCAGCAAGACCATCGCGCATGCAGCTGCAAAGTGCTTCCAGTTCTTCATGTCGAAGCCGTAGGCACTCATGAACTTCGAGACGGCGAGGGCCGTGGCAAACTTGGCAAATTCGGCCGGTTGCAACTTCACCGGCCCCAACACCAGCCAGGAATGGGAGCCCTTCGTACTGACTGGATTGAAGATGGTGGCGAAAAGCAGCAACAACAGGCCTATATAAATAATGTACGCGAAGGTGTCGTAGAAACGGTCGTCGAGCATAAGCAACACGAAGCCCAGCACGATGGAAGTGCCGATCCACATGATTTGCTTTCCCGAATTGGTGGCAAAGCTGAAGATGTCGGTATCGCCATAGGTATAGCTGGCCCCGCAGACGCTGAGCCACCCAAAGGCCAGCAAAGCCACATAAATGCCGATGGTCCACCAATCGAGCGAACGCAACACGCCAGCAGGTTGTCTATCTGTTTCTCGAGCCATAAGCTATTCGTTTGTGCTGGAACACACTCGCACGGCTTTCCGATGCCGGAGAGAGTTTTCCCTTAATGTATTTTTCTATCATCAGTCCGCCAATAGGCACGCCATAGTCGGCTCCGAATCCGCCGTTCTCCACATAGACGGCAATGGCAATCTTGGGGTTGTCCATCGGGGCAAAGCCCATGAACACGGAGTGGTCCTGACCGCGGTTCTGGGCTGTTCCCGTCTTACCACAGATAACGATGTCGCCTCGGTTAAGATGCTTACACGTACCGCCAAGAACCGAAGCCCGCATGCCCGAAACCACATAGTCGTAGGCCCAGCGCGCGCCCTTGGTGTAGTGACGACGCGTAAAGGCCGTGTCCAAGGGCTCTCCTTGCACTTTTCTCACCACATGGGGCACGTAGTAATAGCCACGGTTGGCTATGGTGGCTCCCAAATTGGCAATCTGCAACGGCGTGAGGTTCACCTCACCCTGGCCAATGGAGATGCTGATGACGGTGAGTCCGTTCCAAGAGCCCTTGTAGGCCTTGTCGTAGAACTGGGCATTGGGAATGAGTCCGCGCTTCTCGCCCGGTAAGTCGATGCCCAACTTATAGCCAAAGCCCATGCTCACCATATAATCGCGCCATGTGTTGGCAGCATCCTGCACGGTCTTATACTTCTTGCGGTTGGAGAACATGTAGTACAGTCCCCAGCAGAAATAGCCGTTGCACGAGGTGCTCAGTGCCGGCACCACCGAAAGCGGCGAGGCATGGCCGTGGCATCCCACGCGAAGTCCCTTATAATGGAATCCGCGATGGCACGGAAAGGCGGTATGAGTGGGGTGGACAATGCCTTCGGTCATATAGGTGACCGCCTGAGACGTCTTGAAAGTAGAGCCCGGCGGATATTGTCCCATAATGCTTCGGTTGAGCAGGGGCTTCCACACGTTGCGCGAGAGCTGCGTGTGCATCTTTCCGCGCTGACGCCCCGTCATGACGCGAGCATCGTAGGATGGCGACGAAACCATGCAGAGCACTTCGCCCGTAGCCGGCTCTATGGCCACGATGCTGCCTATCTTCCCTTCAAGCAGCCGCTCGCCAAGCGCCTGCAGCTCCACATCAATGCTCAGCGTGAGGTCTTTTCCGGGCTTCGGCTTCCGGTCGAACTTTCCGTTTTGATACTTTCCCTGAATACGCCCATGCGCATCACGCAGCAATATCTGCACGCCCTTCTCGCCACGCAGCTGCTTCTCGTAGGAACGCTCCACTCCGAGCTTTCCGATGTAGTCGCCGGGCTGATAATAATCGTCGTCCTCTATGTCGGAAGGCGACACCTCGGCCACATCGCCCAGCACATGGCCCGCATAGGGATACTGATACTGGCGGATGCTGCGGCGCTGCACATAGAAGCCCGGGAATCGGAACATCTTCTCCTGAAAGACGCTGAACTCCTTGTCGGAGAGCTGGCTCATGAACAACTGCTGAGTGAAACGCGAATAGCCGGGATTCTTGCTCCGGTCCTTGATGTCGTCCATACGCTGGATGAAATAGTCCTTGGTGATGCCCAAAGCCTGGCAAAACTCGAGCGTGTCGAGATGGTCTTTGGCCTCGTTCATGATGACCATGATGTCGTAGGCCGGCTGATTAAACACCATCAGCTTGCCGTTGCGGTCGCTGATGACGCCTCTCGAGGGAAACTCCACTTTCTTGAAGAAGGCATTGCTGTCGGCATTCTTCTTATAGTCATCGCTCATGATCTGAAGGGTGAACAGACGAATGATGTAGACCGTCACAATAGCGATGGCCACACCAGCAATGACATATCGTCTGTTACTAAGTTCGTAATCCTTCATGAGCTCATAAATACTAACGGAAAGACAAAAAAACGGAAACGGCCTATTCGCCCTTGCCGCCGCGCACAATCTCGATGACGATGATGAGGACAACCGTCAGCACGGTGCTTCCTCCTATACATTCGAGCCATAGCAGCCAGTTGAAGAAATTGAATGCTTCGAGCGAGAAGAACAGCACGCAATAGATGAACACACAAGCGAGCGTGTAGTACACAAATGAAGCCACGCCCAGCGTGTTCATGCCCGGCTTCAGGTCTTCGGCGCTGTCACGGGGCAGGAAGAGATTGAGCAGGAACGGCTGCACGGCAGCCAGTGCCGTGGCCGACGCCGCAGCCACGCCCGGCGTGTTGGAGAATGTGTCGATGAAGAGTCCAAGCAGGAAGCTCCATAGCAAGATGACCCATCGCGGTGTGTTCCTGCGGAACAGCATCACGAAGTAGACATAGAGCAACGGCATGGCAAAGCCAAAGAGATGGATATGATTGAGTACGAGTGCCTGCACCACACAAAGCACGACGAACCAAACGATGCGACTGATGAGTTCCGAATACATAATCCTTTATTCCCCTTTCGTCTTTATTGAGTCCTGAGCAGCCCTGAGCACCTCTATGCGCTCCTTGATGCTCGCGTCGTCTATCACGCAGACATCGCGCAGATTGCCAAAGTCGGTCGAGAGTTCCACTTGCAGACGATAAGACAATCCGTCGGGTGAATTATAGACGTGCAGAATCTTGCCCACCATCAGCCCCGGGGGGAAGACCGACGAATAGCCGCTCGTTACCACCTTGTCGTACAGGCGGAAATGGGCATGCCGCGGGATGTCGTCCACATAGGCAAGCCCCGATGAGCCTCCCGACCAATGCAGATAGCCGAAATAGCCGCGGTTCTGGATGGACACGCTGATGTTAGAGTGGGTGTTGAGCACAGGAATGACCACCGAATAGTTGGCCGACGTCATATAGACAATGCCCACGATGCCATTGCCACAAGCCACACCCATGTCCTTGTGTACCCCGTCGTTGGTTCCCTTGTCTATGGTGATCAGATTGTCGCGCTTGTTGATGGAGTTGTCCACCACCTTGGCAGGAATCAGCTTATAGCTGCTCAGCAGCTCCAGCTGTCCTCGCTTGGCAGCATTGGGGTCTTCCGTCAAAGCGGTCAGCTTGTCGGAGAGGTTCTGCACCTGTCTTTCCAGATAGACATTGCGCGTGGTCAGTTCCTCGTTCACCTTGGTCAGGCTGAAGAACGATTCTATGGCGGCATTCCACTCATAGATTTTGCCTGTGAAGGTGTTGGCCGAAGAAAACCACACGCTGCCCTGATAGTTGTTGTACTGAAACAACAACACGAAACTAATCACCTCCAGAACAACGAACAGAAACCAATGATAGTATCTGGTCAGAAATTCCAGCAGATTGCGCATTGCCTATGAGTTTATCTCATGAGGAACGAGAAGTTGCCAACATTCTTGAGCGCGATGCCCGCTCCCTTGGCCACACAGTGGAGCGGATCGTCGGCAATGTGGAAGGGAATGTTGATCTTGTCTGTGAGTCGCTTGTCGAGTCCGCGCAGCAGAGCGCCGCCACCGGTGAGATAGATGCCGTTCTTCACGATGTCGGCATAGAGCTCCGGCGGAGTGTTCTCCAGCGCATTGAGCACGGCAGTCTCTATGCGTGCCACGGTCTTGTCCAGACAGTGGGCAATCTCCTGATAGCACACGGGCACCTCCATGGGCAGCGCCGTGATGCGGTTTGGCCCGTGAACGATGTAGTCCTCGGGAGCCTCGTCGCCCAGGTCGGTCAGTGCAGAGCCCACATTGATTTTGATGCGCTCGGCCATGCGCTCGCTCACCTTCACGTTGTGCTGGCGGCTCATGTATTCCTGGATATCGGCAGTAAGGTCGTCACCGGCCACCTTGATGGAGTTGTTGGCCACGATGCCTCCGAGCGATATTACGGCAATCTCGGTTGTTCCGCCGCCTATATCGACAATCATGTTTCCCTCGGGAGCTTCCACGTCGATGCCAATACCAATGGCGGCGGCCATCGGCTCAAAAATCAGGTGAACGTCGCGGCCGTCGGCATGCTCGGCCGAGTCGCGCACGGCACGCAGCTCCACCTCGGTGCTGCCCGAAGGCACGCCAATCACCATGCGGAGCGACGGATGGAACAGGCGCGAACCCGAATGAACCATCTTAATCAGACCGCGCATCATCTGCTCGCAAGCAGTGAAGTCGGCAATGACACCATCGCGCAGAGGGCGGATGGTGCGAATGCCTGGATGCTCTTTCTCATACATCATCTTGGCCTTGGCACCCACGGCTATCATCTTGTCGTCTTTTCTGTCGAGTGCCACTACGGACGGCTCGTCAACCACAATCTTGTCATCACTGATAATGATGGTGTTGGCCGTTCCAAGGTCCATGGCAATTTCCTGCACAAATGAAAATAAACCCATAATTTTGTTCAGTTATCAATTATCAATTATCTAATTATAATGTGTAGCGTGAATCATGATGCCTGGCAGGCTGCCGCATCACTTCTTGAACCACGCATGAATGGCAGTGTCGTAGTGGCTGCTCACGCCGAAAGCACGCTCTGCAAACATGCGGCGCTGCTCAAGCGTGGTCTCTGCTCCCTGCCGGTTGAGAATGTCGAGCAGCACGCCATATTCGGCCTTCGAGGGCACGATGACCACATCGTTGAAGTTCTTGGCGCCCGCACGTATGAGCGAGATGCCGCCAATATCGATTTTCTCGATGATGTCGGCCTCAGAAGCCCCACTGGCCACCGTCTGCTCAAAGGGATAGAGGTCTACAACGACGAGGTCGATTTCCGGAATATCATATTGCGCCATCTGCGCACGGTCGACTTCATTGCCGCGGCGGCCCAGGATTCCTCCGAACACTTTCGGATGGAGCGTCTTCACGCGCCCGCCGAGAATAGAGGGGTAAGTGGTCACGTCTTCTACTTTCTGACACTCATAACCAAGCGATTCAATGAAAGCCTGCGTGCCGCCCGTTGACAGGAACTTCACACCCTCGGCGTGAAGTTTTGCAAGCAGCTCGTCAAGCCCGTCTTTGTGAAAAACCGACACAAGAGCGGTCTTCATCTTCTTTGTTTCTGCCATTTATTATCGTACTTTATTATATTTTAGGCTGCAAAGGTACGAAAAAAACGCGGATTGGCCTTTACGTTTAGGACAAAAAATTCATCAAACATTTGTTAAATTGTTCCATGTCAATCGATAACGCCTTCAAGTGGCTCCAGAAGACGGCAGGAAGAGCCTCTGGGAGGCAAAGCGCGAGAACAACATCACGACATGCGAATAGTGGCCATAATCTGTAAAACAGGCGTCACTCGCAACGGAATCAACAACGTTGCCACTGTCTTTATCCTATAGAGGACTTGCCTGCCTCCATGCCGGGTTCGCGCCGTGGCGCATCCGGCCTCGTGCAGAAGGCTGTCAGCAGGGTTGGCATACGATGGAAAAGCTTACCCCCCGGGGCGGACGCCCTGTCGGCGCGTCCCTGCACGAACATGCTAAAATGCCTAAGGAAGCGCCCGCGTTTTGTAAAATAATTTCACAACTTTTTACGCCCTCGCATAACGCCTGCGCAAAGTGCTGAAAATCAGTATAGGGGAGTAAGAACGCCACTTACGGGTAGTAAGCACGCCACTCACGCCTCGTAAGCACGCCATTTACTCATCGTGAGTGGCGTGCTTACTCATCGAGAGCAAGCGGACGCCTTTTACTTTTGTAAAAATAATTCACAAAAACAAAGCCGTCTTTCTGAAGGCTGATTCCTGTTGACGTGCAGAAATGGCGGCAGTGGCGTCAAGAATACGGGGGCAAGGATGCATGATATTCTTCAACCCACGCTTCTTCTATGGTGCTTTGGGGGGAGTGCAGACCACAGAAAAGGACATCGTTTCAAAAAGCCTCATGGATTGAGGAAATATGTTCAACGAGGGGAGGGAAAGAGAAGAAGCGGCATGAAGAAGAATGGCGCACACGGGGAAACACGAATCGGGGCAGCTGCGAAGTTTGCAGTTGCCCCGATTCGTATGGTAGCGGGAGCCGGGATTGAACCGGCGACCTCATGATTATGAATCATGCGCT
>CAMOPD010000093.1 GCA_946622085.1 uncultured Prevotellaceae bacterium
GAGCAGAAACGCTACATAGACTTCTCGGCGGCCATGGGCTATCAGAGTGTGCTCGTGGATGCGTTCTGGGACCGGCAGATAGGCTATGAGCGCATGGAGGAGCTGGCCCGCTACGGAAGGAGCCGCGGCGTGGGCTTGTTTCTCTGGTACAACAGCAACGGCTCGTGGAACGATGCGCCGCAGACACCCATCGGCAAGATGAACAACCCAATAGAGCGCCGCAAGGAGATGGCCTGGATGCAGCGCGTGGGCATCCGCGGCATCAAGGTGGACTTCTTCGGGGGCGACAAGCAGCCCATGATGCAGCTCTACGAGGACATCCTGGCCGATGCCAATGAGTATGGGCTGATGGTCATCTTCCATGGTTGCACGCTCCCGAGGGGATGGGAGCGCATGTATCCCAACTACGTGGCTTCCGAGGCCGTGCTGGCCTCCGAGAATCTGCATTTCGGCCAGGGAGCGTGCGACGCCGAGGCCCGCAATGCCGCCACGCATCCTTTCATCCGCAATGCGGTGGGGGCGATGGACTTTGGCGGATCGGCTCTCAACAAATTCTATGGTGCCGACAATCGGCACGGCACCACACGCCGCACGAGCGATGTGTTTGCCTTGGCCACGGCCGTGCTCTTCCAGAGCAGCGTGCAGCATTTTGCCTTGGCTCCCAACAATCTCGACGATGCGCCAGACTGGGCTATTGACTTTATGAAAAAAGTTCCTACGACATGGGATGAAGTGCGCTTCATCGACGGCTATCCAGGGCGCTACGTCGTTCTGGCGCGCCGTAGTGGAAGCAAATGGTATGTAGCGGGGGTCAATGCCGAGGAAAAACCTCTCAGCCTGCGGCTCCCGCTGACGATGTTCGGCGGAGGAGCGCAACTCGCGGTGTATAGCGACGACCCCTTGCTGCAAGGCAGCGTGAAGCAGGTGAAACTGGGCAAGAAACAACAACTGAACGTCACCATTCCCTGCAATGGAGGTGTGGTGATTCTTTTGAAGAATGGAGAGTGAAGAGCCTTCTCTACTACTCATCTCCTCCTAAGAAAAATCAATGTAGACATGAGAAATAAAGCAATCCTTTTAGGTTTAATGTTGGGCATGTTGCCGTTGGCAGGCGTGGCCCAGAATCCTTTTGTTCAGACTTGGTGCACAAGCGACCCTGCACCACTGGTACACAACGGCACGATGTATGTTTATACAGGCCATGATGAAGACGGGGCCGACTTCTTCTGGATGCAGGAGTGGCGCGTCTACTCCACTGAGGACATGGTGAACTGGACCGACCACGGCTCGCCGCTGGCTCTGGAGAGCTTCTCCTGGGCCGACGACCGCGCGTGGGCTTCGCAGTGCATTGAGCGCGACGGCAAGTTCTTCTGGTATGTCTGTGCCCACTCCAAGCTTTCGGGCGGCATGGCCATCGGCGTGGCCGTGGGCGACTCGCCCACCGGACCGTTCCGCGATGCGCTGGGGAAGCCGCTCTACGAGAATGGCTCGTGGGACCACATCGACCCCACGGTGATGATCGACGACGACGGGCAGGCCTGGCTCATGTGGGGCAATCCGCAGGTGTACTACTGCAAACTGAATGCCGACATGATTTCCATCGATGGTGAGGTGAAAACGCTCGACATGACCGAGCAAGCCTTCGGCGGCCCCATGATGAGCCAGCGCAAAGAGGGGCAGACATACAAAGACTCCTACGTGGAGGGCCCGTGGCTGATGAAGATGAAAAGCGAGCGGCTGAAGAACCCTAAAGGCGGAAAATACTGTCTGCTCTATGCCGCAGGCGGAGTGCCCGAGCACATCAGCTACAGCACGGCACCTTCGCCCGTCGGCCCCTGGACCTATGCAGGAGAAATCATGCCGCTGAGCGACACCAACTCGTTTACCAACCATTGCGGCGTGGCCGACTACAAGGGCCATTCCTATTTCTTCTATCACACGGGCAAGTTGCCCCAAGGAGGCGGCTTCGGGCGAAGCGTGGCCGTGGAGGAGTTCAAGTACAACGCCGACGGTTCGTTTCCCACCATCATGCCCACCGACGACGGCGTGAAGCCCGTAGGCACGTTCTGTCCCTATCGGCGCGTGGAGGCCGAGACGATGGCCTTCTCGCGCGGCGTGAAGACCGAGCAGAACGAGCAGGTGGGCGTCTACGTGACCGACATACACCATGGCGACTACATTAAGCTCCAGTCCGTTGACTTTGCAGGGCGATTGCCGCGCACATTCTCTGCCCGTGTGGCCAGCGGACTGCGTGGCGGACAGCTGGAGGTACGACTCGACAGCCTGGGCGGATTCCTCCTGGGGCGGCTTGACGTGCCTGCTACGGGCGGCTGGGAGCAATGGCAGACGCTGACCGTAGACCTGGACTACTCCGTGGCCGGCTTCAATGCCCTGGGCAGCCAGTGCCACGACCTCTATCTGGTGTTCACTGGCCGCAAAGGGCCAAAACTCTTCAACTTCGACTGGTGGGAGATGCGCGGACTGGAGCATGTGAACATGCCACTCTTCCAAACCAAGTATACGGCTGACCCCTCGCCCATGGTGGCGGGCGACACGCTCTTCCTCTATACTTCGCACGACGCCTCGCCCGAAGACATTCCCGACCTGAACGAGAAGAGCTCGGCGGGATTCTTCATGTACGACTGGCTGCTCTGGTCGACCACCGACATGGTCAACTGGACGGAGCATGGCGCTGTGGCCTCGCTGAAAGACTTCGCTTGGCGCAGCCGCGAGAATGGTGCCTGGGCCATTCAGACCGTAGAGCGCAACGGCAAATACTATCTCTATGCTCCGCTCCACGGTCATGGTATCGGCGTGCTGGTGGCCGATTCGCCCTACGGACCTTTCCGCGACCCGCTGGGCAAGCCCCTCGTGTGGCAGCAGGAGCACTGGGACGACATCGACCCTACCGTCTATATCGACGACGACGGACAGGCCTATATGTACTGGGGCAATCCCAACACCTATTACGCTCTGCTGAACGACGACATGATTTCATTGAAGAGCGACATCGTGAAGCTCGACTATCACATAGACCACTATCAGGAGGGCCCATGGCTCTATAAGCGCAATGGCCATTATTATCTGGCCTATGCCTCCACATGTTGCCCCGAAGCGCTGGGCTACGCCATGAGCAGTTCGCCCCGGGGACCGTGGCAGTCGAAGGGCTACATCATGCGCCCCACGGAGCGCGACCGCGGCAATCATCCCGGCATCTGCGACTTCAAGGGCCGCTCCTACGCCTTTGGCCAGAACTACGACTTGATGCATCTCGACACCTTCGTCCATCATGAGCGCCGTTCGGTGTCGGCCACCGAAATCAGCTACCATGCCGACGGAACCATCGAGGAAGTGCCCTACTGGATGGACCAGCAACCCCTGAAGCAGTTGCACTGGCTGAACCCCTACAACCGGGTGGAGGCCGAAACCATGGCTTGGGGCTACGGTCTGAAGTCGGCCAAGATGGGCATTGAGAACACAGGCGTCGTGGCCGACATGCCGCTGTCGGTGGGCCAGCGAAACATGTATATCTTCGACCTCGACGACGGCGAATACATCCGTCTGCGCGGCGTTGACTTTGGCGCTGGCGCCAAGCGCTTTGCCATCACCGCCGCAGCCCAGGGCAGCGCCACCATCACGTTGCGCCTCGACAGCAAGGACGGACCCGTGGTGGGCGTGGTCCAGATTGGTGACACGAAGAGCCTGGAGCAATATCGTTCGTTTGCCGCCAAGGTGAAAGGTGCCTCGGGAGTGCACGACCTCTACATTTGCTTCAGCCGCGTCAGCGGTGACGTCAGGCTCGACTGGTGGCATTTCAGCAAGTGAACAGGGGAGGGCCACCTGAAGTAATCAGCTTTTATAAACCAATTCAATCAATAATAACGATGAAACGCTTTTCCCAACTCCTTCTGCTTCTGGTCGCTGTGGCGGCCCAGGCGCAGAACCCCTATCTGCCTCTGTGGGAGCATCTGCCCGACGGCGAGCCCCGCGTGTTTGAAGATCCCGACCAGCCAGGCAAGCTGCGCGCCTATATCATAGGCTCGCACGACATCACCTATTCGGCCTATTGCGGCAACGACATCCGCATGTGGTCGGCTCCGGTGGAAGACCTCAGCCAGTGGCGCGACGAGGGCCCCATTTTCTCGTGGTTCGTTAATGGAAAGTGGGACACCATGTTCGCTCCCGACCTGGTGGAAACCGTTGACCGCCAGACCGGGAAAAAGACTTATTGGCTCTATCCCCATAGCCGTGGATGGCAGCGCGTGGGCATGGTGTGCAAGGGCGACCGCCCCGACGGTCCGTTCACGCCCGTCAACCTCACTGCCGACGGCACGAAGTGTCTGCCAGGTTCGCTCATCGATTTCGACCCCTCGGTGTTCATAGAGCCCGTCAGCGACAAGCGCGACCCTGACTTCGACACGGGCTTCCGTGCCTACGTGTTCTACGGCTTCCAGCATTCCACCGCCTGTCAGCTCGACCAGAACACCATGTACTCCCAGCGCGAGGGCACCGAGCTCATCGACCCCTTCATCCCCGCGAGCAGCCGCGACGGCAAGTTGCTCGAACCCGAAGGCACGGAATACAAGGCCCTCTACAAAGGCCAGAATCCGCTCGACTTCAATTTCTTCGAGGCCAGCAGCATTCGCCAGGTGGGCAATAAATATGTGATGGTGTTCTCGGGCTACAGCGGTCAAGACTATGGGCTGGGCAGCACCAACAGCGCCCTGCGCTATGCTTTTGGCGACTCGCCCCTCGGCCCGTGGCGCTCGGGCGGCGTGCTGGTAGACTCCCGGGGCGTGGTGCTCAGCGAGGATGGCTCCCACCTGGTCACCACCAATGCTGCCCACAATACCCACGGATCGCTGCAGGAAATCAACGGCCAGTGGTATGTGTTCTATCATCGTCCGCCGCGGGGCTTCGGCAATGCCCGTCAGGCCATGGTGGCTCCCGTGAAGATTACGTGGGACAAGAAACCCGTAGCTCAGGGAGGCATGGTTCGCATCACTGCCTATGACCCCTACGCCAAGAACAACCAGTGGACGGCCCGTGCCACCGACGGCACCGAATACACCGGGGCCGAAGTCACCAGCGAGGGATTCCAGCTTTTCGGCCTGCCGCCCTATCAGTATTATTCCGCCGGCATTGTCTGCTACATGACGGGCAATGACTGGCTGCAAGACAACCACGACGTGTGGAACAACTCCATGGATCTGGCCGGCATCACCAACGGCGGCATCGTGGGATTCAAGTATTTCGGCTTTGGCGGTCTGGACAAGGCCGCCAAGGGCATACGCCCCTTCACGGGGGTGAAGCGTGGCGACGGCGCCCAGCTCATGCTCCATCTCACGCCCGGCGGACACGGAGCCTTCAAGATACATGTGATGCTCGACGGCCCCTATAATAATAAGGTGTGGAATGGACGAGAAATAGCCGTCATCTCCGTGCCTGCCGATGCAGCCCGCCAGGCTGCCACCTATACCGTGGCCGTGCCCGCCGTGGAAGGGCTGAAGGGCAAGCATGCCATCTACCTCGTAGCCGAAGGTCCAGAGGTAGAGCAGCCCAAGAACGACCGTCCGCAGTGGGGACGTCCTCAGATGCCGCGCCGTCCCGAGGGTCTGTTCGACCTGCATGGCATGGGCTTCTTCAAGGCCGGCACCACCTGCCAACCGCCCGTAGTGCCCACCGTCAGTCTCACTGCCGACGGCAAAGCCCTGCAGATACCCCCAACGCCCATTCGCTGCACCAATGCCAACGGTCTCACCGATGCCATTCGCTATCAGGTGTATGCGCCGCTGAAGGACGGTTCCCAACTGCAGGCCACAGCCTCCGACCCCGAAGTAAAGATCACCGTGAGTCCCATCGTGGAAGGCCGCGCCACCGTGAAGTGTGTCTACCGAGGACAAGAGAAGATATATCTCATCAACTGAGAGGCTTTTTAGAATCGTGGGTGCGTGGGAACGTGGGTACGAAGGAACGAGATTAGTATAAAGTGCTTTAAGCACATCTCGCACCCCCGAGCCTTCGTACCCCCGCAGCCCCGAAAAAACACTCCCCCGCACCTTCAAAAGAAGGTCGCGTCTAAAAATTAGTTAAGATGTTACAAAAGTGAGGCTTATTGGGACTTCTCTGCACGAGAAGTCCCGTTTTCTTGTTATTTTTGTAGTCAGTAATAAGAACAAAGCAACACACTTATCAATCACCCATTACCATGAAAAAGTTTTTCATTCCCTTTTGCTCCATGGCGCTGTTCACCGCATGCCATGGCGGAGCCGACATGGAACAGCAGATAGACGAACTCTACGCCAGAATGTCGCAGCCTGAGCGTATAGCCCAGCTCAGAAGCATGTTCATGGACGACCTCTTCAACGAACAAGGACAGCTCGACACGGCCCGTTGCCGGCAGCTCATTCCCCATGGCATAGGCCATTTCTCCCAGTTTGCCATGCAACAGCCCCGCGACCCCAACGAGATTCGCCGCCGCGTGGCTGCCGTACAGCAGTGGCTGATGAACCATACACCCAATGGCATTCCCGCTCTCTGCCACGAGGAGGTGCTTACGGGCGTGAACACCCGCGGCGCCACCATCTATCCGCAGCAGATAGGCCAGGCCTGTTCGTTCAACACCGAATTGGCCCAACTGAAGACCCGCCAGACCGCCCGTGCCTTGCGCCAGATGGGTGGCGTGCTGTCGCTCTCGCCCATGGTCGACGTGTGTCGTACGCCAAGCTTCAACCGCCTCGAGGAGTCGTATGGCGAGGATGCCTATCTCTCGGCAGCCATGGGCGTGGCATTCGTCAGGGGACTGCAGGGTGACGACCTGCGGAGTGGGGTGGGAGCCTGCTCCAAACACTATTTAGGCTATGGTGGAGGCGGCGATGCCGACGAGAAGGAACTCATGGAGGAAATCCTGTTGCCCCACGAAGCCATGATTCGCGTGGCCGGCAGCCGCGTGGTCATGCCTGGCTATCATGCCGTGCACGGCACCAACTGTGCTGCCAACAGCGAGATCCTGCAGGACATTCTGCGCCACTATGTGGGCTTCGACGGCATGGTGGTGAGCGACTATACGGCCATCGACCAGCTGCCCGCTCTGGCCAGCCCCACGCAGAAGGCTGCTGCGGCCATCAATGCCGGCTGTGATGTGGACTTCCCCCAAGGAGCCAACTATGAGCATCTGCAAGAGGCCATCGACAGTGGCCTGGTGAAACCCGAAACGCTGGAGCGTGCCGTGAAGCGCGTGTTGCGCCACAAGTTTCTCGCAGGACTCATGGACAAGAACCCCTACCTCTATGCCAACGATGACATTCAGCTCGACACGCCCGAGGAGCGACAGACGGCCTACCAGATAGCTACTCAGTCGGTGGTGCTGCTTGAGAACAATGGCATATTGCCCCTTGGCGCTGCCAAGCAAGACACTGCCAGCCAACGGATGAAAGTGCTGCTCACGGGACCCAATGCCAACTCCATGTGGGCCATGTGCGGCGACTATTCCTTCCCCGCCATGAGCTATTTCTGGAAGCGCGTGGAGACGGGGCTCGATAAGCCCCATGTGGTGACGCTTCTTGAGGGTATGACAGGGCAAAAGCCTTCCGACGCCGACATCATGTATTCTCGTGGCTGCGACTGGACAGAGGAGATAGAGACCCAATATGCCGTGGGCGGCGACGAGCGCGCCTGGGAATACGAACTGCTGCACCGCAAGGTGGAGTCGGGCGAGAAGGCCGACGCCGCCGAGGCGCTCTCCATGGCCCGTCAGTGCGATGTCATCGTGGCTGCCATGGGCGAGAACGTGATGCTCTGCGGCGAAAACCGCGACCGCCAGCACCTGCGTCTGCCCGGGCGCCAGCAGCAGTATGTGGAGCAGCTTCTCGCCACGGGCAAGCCCGTCGTGCTCGTGGTCTTTGGCGGGCGTGCGCAGGTCATCTCGGCCGTTGCCAAGCGCTGCGCGGCCGTCGTTCAGGCCTGGTATCCAGGCGAGGAGGGAGGCCGTGCCGTGGCCGACATTCTGTTTGGCCGCGTGTCGCCGTCGGCCAAGTTGTCGGTGAGCTATCCCCGCGAGGAAATCACCGAACCCCTCTGCTATAACTACAAGGCAGAACAGGATGCCCGTGTGGAGTGGCCTTTCGGCTACGGTCTGAGCTACACCACCTTCGACTATCAGAACCTGCAAGCCGACGCCGAGGTGGCCACCGATGCGCCGAGTGTCAATCTCTCGTTTGAGGTGAAGAATACCGGGCGCATGGCTGCCGACGAGATAGTGCAGATTTATCTCTCGCCAGCGGACAGCACCCTGCCCCTGCGCCCCATTCAGCTGCAGGGCTTTGCCCGCGTCTCCCTGCAACCAGGCCAGACGAAGACCGTCAGAGTGAAACTCCACACCGAGCAGTTCGGCTTCTACAACCACGACCGGCAGCGCCAATGGACCGTCAGTCCCGGCAACTATCTGGTCAAGGTGGGCGCTTCGTCGGCCGACATCCGTCTGCAAGCCAAGGTGGCACTCAAGGGCCAGCCCGTGAGCAAGCCCATTAGGGAGAGCTATTTCTCTGAAGCAACTGTTGCAGAATGAAGTGGGGTGGGGGAACGGAGTACGCCTCCATGCTTATTTACATCTATTGGTGTCCGGGGAAGAGAAAAGCATCGATAGTAGATTGCTATGAATGAGATTCTTGAA
>CAMOPD010000094.1 GCA_946622085.1 uncultured Prevotellaceae bacterium
TTCCTTGGCTTTCTGAAGGTTGCGCAGCCCCTCGGCTTTGTTGCCGTTTTGCACCTGGGCCAGTCCCAGCACCAGATAGCCGTCGCTGTATTCTGGTTGCAGGGCTATGCATTGCCGGGCCACGGTCATGGCGTCGTCGGGCTGGTTGATGCGCAGCAGCAGATTGGCCTTTTCGGCATAGTAGAGCGGGTTCTGCTGGTCCATGGCTATGGCGGTGTTGATGTCGATGAGGGCCTGCTGATAGAGCTTGGCCTTGAGCTCGCACTGTTCGCGCACGTAGAAGAACTGCGCATTGAGCTGGGAGCGCATGATGACACTGTAGACCGTGTAGTCGGCCACGGCCTTTCGGTATTGCCCGGCTTGCTCCCAGGCCTGAGCCCTGGCCAGCACGTAGGGAGCGGGATTCACCTGGTTGATGCTGTCGCAGGCCACGATGGCACTGTCTATGAGGGCGATGTGGGCCGTATCAGTGGGATGAAGCATCTGCTGGCTCTGGGCTGCTTCATAGAACAGGTCGGGGTTGCGGAGTGGGGTCTTGGTGAGCGCCATAAACATGTCGTAGGCTTGCTGATATTGCCCTTTCGAGAAGGTGATCTGGGCCTGCAGGTGCTTATATACGGGCTGTGGGTTGAGCTCGTAAGCCTTGACAGCCTGCTCCATGGCCCGGTCGTAGTTCCATGCGGGGTAGGGGATGTCGGCTTTGTAGAGCTGTTTGTTGTAGATGAGTTGGCCGTAGGTGAAGTAGGCTTCATCTTTCTTCTCCGTATATTTGATTACCGACTGCATGTCGCGGTCGGCGTCATCAAACTGATTGAGCGCCATTTCCTGTTGGGCGCGAGCCTGATAGCCGTCGGGCAGGTGGGGGAACTGGCTGATGAAGTCGGCCGCTGCAGCAGCATGCTTGGCGGGGTCGGCACCCGAGATGATGAGCGCCAGCCGAGCCTGTTCTTCGTTGGCCGGCAAGGCCGCAGGAATGCCAATTTTGCTCATGGTGGCATCGTTGATGTTGAAAGCGTTCAGTTGCAGACTGCCGATGAACTGAGCACTGGGGGCATGCAGGTCGTTGCCGCTTTGCGTGAGCTGCAGCAAACCGAGCACCTGTCCTTGAGCGTTGACCAATGGGCATGCTGCCACGTTCTCGGGAATGTTCATGTCGAAAATGTAGTAGGCATATTTCTCCATGAAAGTCTCAACGTTCTTGATGGTGGTTTCCGGGCATGCTGCCGTCTGCTTCGGAGCATAGGGCACCAGCCAGGCGTGCGAGCCAGCGGTGGCGTTGGCCGTGGCAATGGTGGCTCCAGTGGTTTTTCCGTTGACACGGAAACGGGCCACGTCGTAGAGGTCGTTCACGCCCATCATCCGGCTCACTTCCATTTGCTTTCCGTTGGCATCTACCACCACGGCGCGGGCCGCTCCGATGAACGGCTCGAGGTCGCTGATGGCCTCGCCCTCAGAGCCGATGAACACTCCGCGGCTGGTGCCCAGCAGCGAGCCGTCGGCGCGGAATGTGGTGAGCGAGAATACCGACTTGGCTACTTGCTTCACGGGGGACGGCTGTGCCATGACGGCTGATGATGGCCAAAGGATGAGGGTGAGTTGAATCAGGGCGAATATCAATAATCGTTTCATGAGAATACTGTTTTTGCTGAATTACTTGATGAAAGTTGTACATTCGGTTAATAATGAGAATCTTACGAATCTCCATTGAGCAGCTCGCGAGCGTTCTGCAGGGCCGCCTCGCTGATGGCTTCTCCGCTGAGCATCTGTGCAATTTCTTCAATGCGTTGTTCGGGAGTCAGTTCGGTCATGGTGCTGCGCGTGCCCTGTGGGGTTTCTTCTTTCTGCACCTTGTAGTGGTGCAATCCGCGGGCTGCAATCTGTGGCAGGTGGGTGATGGAGATGACCTGCCGGTCGTGCTCGGCCATTTCCTGCATGATGAGCGCCATCTTCTCGGCAATCTTTCCGCTGACGCCGGTGTCTATTTCGTCGAAAATGATGGTGGGCAGCTTCACGGCTCCACTGATCATGGCTTTCAGCGAGAGCATCACACGTGCTATTTCGCCTCCCGACGCCACCTGGCTGACGGGTTGCAAGGGTGTGCTGGTGTTGGCGCTGAAAAGGAAAGATGCTTTGTCGGCTCCATCGTGGCTCAGTTGCTTGGGTTCAATGAGCACCTGGAACCTCACGTTGGGAATGCCCAGAGGCACGAGGCGCTGCTTCATCTGTTGCTCTATGGTCTTGGCGGCCTCCTGGCGTGTGAGGCTGAGCGCCTCTGCAGCAGCTTCGGCCTTGCTGTGCAGCTCTGCCGTTTGCTGTTCCAGTAGGCGCAACTGTTCGTCGCTGTTGTCTATCTGCTCCAGTTGCCGCTGCCACTTCTGTTGCAGCGAGAGCAGTTCGTCCACAGAGTCTACATGATGTTTCTGCTGCAGGCTGTAAAGACGGTCAAGCCGGTCGTTGATGGCTTCCAGGCGAGCCGGGTCGAAGTCTATGCGCTCCATGTGCATGCCTATTTCCTGGGCGATGTCTTTCAGTTCGATATAAGAACTGTCGAGTCGCTGGGCCACGTCGCTGATGGGTGCGTAGACGTGCTCAATGGCGTTCAGGGCGGTCATCGTCTGGCGCAACTGCTCCACGATGCCTTGCTCGTCGCCGTTGAGCAAGTTGTTGGCTTCATAGAGGGCGCCTTTTATCTCTTCAGCGTGGCTCAGTGTTTCGCTTTCCTGCTCCAGCGTTTCCTGTTCGTTGGGCTGGAGGTGGGCATCAGAGAGTTCGTTGCACTGAAATCTCAGGAAGTCTTCATTGCGCCTGCTTTCGTCGATATCGGCTTTCAGCTGTTCTTGCTGAGCCAAGGCTTTCCTGTAGGCAGCGAAGGCATCTCCGTATGCCTGTCGCTGCTTGTTGTTGCCGGCAATGATGTCAACCACGCTCAACTGGAAGTTTTCTTTGTTGAGCAGCAGGTTCTGATGTTGGCTGTGAATGTCAACGAGCTGTTCGCCCAGTTCGCGCATCAGTTGCAGCGCCACGGGTGTGTCGTTGATGAACGCCCTGCTCTTTCCGGCCGCCGTCAGTTCGCGTCGCAAGATGCAGTCGGTGGCATCGTAGTCGATGTCGTTTCGGTCGAAGAAGTCCTTCAGCGCATATCGGCTCAGGTCGAAGTGAGCCTCTATGGTGCATCGGTCGGCCCCCGTCTTGATGGCCTTGGAGTCGGCTCGCTGTCCGAGCAACAGTCCGATGGCTCCCAGAATGATACTCTTGCCGGCTCCCGTCTCACCTGTTATCACGGCGAATCCCGGATGCAGGGTCATGGTGAGTTGGTCAATGAGTGTATAGTTCTTGATGTAGAGTTGCTTGATCATTGTTTTATCATTTCCCAGGAATTGTTTTGGGAAGCATTAATGGAGAAAAGTATGTCGTATACGGTTTCCTTCTCTTTCTGTGTGCCCTTGCCTTTATAGATGTTGGCAATCTCGTCTTTCTTGTAGTCGGTCCATATTTGCGGCAATAGGCTCAGCGGCTTGTCTTCATGGGCCTTCTTGAGTTGTTCCAGTGCGGCCGAGATGTTGGTGCGTCCGCGTTCCACGTTGTTGGCCATTTCGTCAAGGCCGTTGCGATAGTAGTCATATTGCAGCTGGCGGAAGGGGCGCATGGCCCCGTCGAGGTAGTCGTTGATGATGGCAAAGCGGTTGCGGTCGTTGTCGAAGGCTTTCCAGCCTGTGAAGTTCAGGTTCTGGGCGTTGTTGGTCAGGTAGAGACAGCGCTGCAGCACCTCTTCTCCGCCCATGGGCGAGAAACTGTCGAGATTGAGTCCGATGATGAGATAGGCATAATAGGCGAAGAGCGCCACCAGCTGGTTGTCTATCTGCTCTTCGTTGAAGTTGAGCTGGTCAAACTGTGCAAACTCAAAGTTGAAGTCGTTGTCCTTATTATTATATAAGGTGGTGGTATAGGCAGAATTGTATACTGGGCGGTTGGCCTGAATCAGCGCATTGCATGTGAAGAGGTTGGTCGATGCGTCATACTTCGTCACCGTGATGTTGAAGTTGCATGCTATGCGCTCGTTCTTCTGAAATTGCAGAGCCGTCCACTGCCTGTCGTTCACAAACTGCTCCAGTGTCTGCTGAAGATTGTCGAACACGCTGGCATCGGTGCCCTGAATCTGATTGTGATTGATGGTGATTTTTGCCTGCAACTCCTGTGCGTGTGCCGCTGTGCCCCATGAGCAGAGCAAGCCGATGCAGTAGATAATGATTCGTTTGCCCACGTCTTTATTCCGTTTTTTTAGAGGATGGATGAAAGTTCGTCTATAATGTCGCTGGCCACTTCATTTTTCGGCTTCTTTGCGTAGCTTTTCTCTCCATCGGCCGAAATGATTTTTATCTGGTTGTCGTCAGCGCGGAAGCATGTGCCTTCGTTTCTGAGGCTGTTGAGCACGATGAAGTCGAGATTCTTCTTGGCCAGTTTCCGTCGGGCGTTGCTCTCCTCGTCGTTGGTTTCGAGCGCAAATCCCACGAGCCGCTGGTTGTTGCGTTTCATCCGTCCCAGTTCGGCGGCAATGTCCTTGTTGGGAGTGAGCCGGATGACGAGGTCGTCCTTGCCGCGTTTTATTTTCTGCTCGGCAGTTGTTTCCGGCCGGAAGTCGGCCACGGCGGCGCAGAGGATGGCGGCGTCGGCTCGCTCGAAGGCCTTGGTGGCGGCCTGATACATCTGCTCGCAGCTTTCGACGTCTATGCGTTGAATGCGGTCGGAGCACTTCAGGCCCACCGGCCCGGCAATGAGCGTCACCTGGGCACCCCTTGCTGCGCATTCCTCGGCCAGGGCGAATCCCATCTTGCCGCTCGAATAGTTGCCAATGAAGCGCACGGGGTCTATCTTCTCGTAGGTGGGTCCGGCCGTGATGACGATGTGCTTTGTGCTCAGTGTCGGGCGGGCCTTCTCGGCGTCGTCGAAGTGTTTGCTCAGTGTAGCCACTATCTTGTCGGGTTCCTCCATGCGCCCCTTGCCTTCCAGTCCGCTGGCCAGGAATCCGCTTTGCGGCTCGATGATGATGTTGCCGAAGGAGCGCAGCCGCTGCAGGTTCTGCTGGGTTGTGGGGTGGGCATACATGTCGAGGTCCATGGCAGGAGCCACAAACACGGGCGCTTTCATCGAGAGGTAGGTGGTGATGAGCATGTTGTCGGCTATCCCGTTGGCCATCTTCCCAATGGTGCTGGCCGTGGCGGGGGCTATGAGCATGGCGTCGGCCCATAGTCCGAGGTCAACGTGCGAGTTCCAAGTGCCGTCGCGTTGTGAGAAGAACTCGCTCACCACGGGCTTGTGGGTGAGGGCCGAGAGGGTGATGGGCGTGATGAACTCCTTGCCGGCAGGGGTGATGACCACCTGCACCTCAGCGCCCTGCTTGATGAGTTCTCTGATGGTGAGGCAGGCTTTATAGGCGGCAATGCTGCCCGTAATGCCGAGCACGATTTTCTTTCCTTTCAGCATCTATTTGTTGTTAAAGTCCTTGAGTCTTATTCTTGTCAGCACCTGCTTCGTGTTGTAGGTGAAGTCGCTGGTCATCATCCAGCTGTAGTAGCCCGGGTCCTTGTGCAGCACGTCGACCACCGCCCATCCTTTATACTTGCCGAAGTTGAAGCATTCCTGGCGCAGGGGCTTTCCGTCCTTGCCGGTCACGACGTGCCCATTGGCGTCGGTCATGTCCTTCCACACGATGCGGCCGGCGAAGTCGATGTTGTCGTTGGTCTTTGAGAAGGCAGCCAGCTCGTCCATGTCGTTGCGCAGTTGCCGATCGGCCTCCTCCTGCCGCCCTGGCGCATACATGTCGAGTTGGCCCATCAGCACGCGGTAGGTAGCCTCGGTGTCCTGGTCGGCACGGTGGGCCTCGAAGTCTTCCTCCATTTTCCTTCCGCAATAGAACTTATAGGCAGCGGCCAGGTTGCGGCGCTCCATCTTGTGGAAGATGGTCTGAGCGTCGATGAGGCGGCATTTGCCGAAGTCGAAGTCTACGCCTGCGCGCAGGAATTCCTCGGCCAGCATGGGCACGTCGAAGTGGTTGGAGTTGAAGCCCGCAAAGTCGCATCCACTGAACTTCTCGCTCAGCTGTGCAGCCACTTCCTTGAAGGTGGGCTTGTCCTTCACGTCGTCGTTGCTGATGCCAGTGAGGGCAGTCACTTCGGCTGGGATGTTCCGCTCGGGGTTGATGAACAGGTTGGCGCGTTTCTCCGTCCCGTCAGCATTCACTTTGATGTAGGAGAGTTGGATCACGCGGTCTTTAACAAGGTCAAGCCCCGTTGTTTCGAGGTCGAACACAACGAGGGGCTTTGTCAGATTCAGTTTCATATTTAGTAATTCAAGTTTCGCATATAAACAACTTCGTTGAGTGATGGAGTTCTCGTGGGCACGTGGGTACGTGGGCACGAAGGCACGTGGGTACGAAAGCACGTAAGAACGAGGGCGCGAGAATAGAATAGAGCGCTTGAAGCATATCTCGCGCCCTCGTTCCCCCGTTCCCTCGTCCCCTCGTTCTCATGTGCACGAAGGCACGAGAAATCAGTCATTCAGCAGCATGGGCATGATGAGCATCAGCACGTCCTCGTTGTCGGGCTGCACGCTCGGCACGATGAGCCCCGCGCGGCTGGGGTCGGCCAGTTCCACCACCACGTCGTCGCTCTCCAGATTGTTCAGGATGTCGGTGAGCGACGGGCCCTTGAAGCCGATGCTCATGGGCGTACCGTTGTAGTCGCAGGTGAGTTCTTCCTTGGCGCTGGTGGCGAAGTCAATGTCCTCGGCCGAGATGGCCAGTTTGCCGCTGTCTATTTTGAAGCGAATGAGCTGACTGCTGTCGCTGGCAAAGGGGAGCACGCGGCGCAGAGCCCCCAGCAGCGACCTCCGGTCGATGGTCATCTGGTTGGGGTTGTCCTGCGGAATCACCGAGTTGTAGTTGGGGTAGCGCCCCTCAATGAGGCGGCACGAGAGCACGTTCTCGGCAAACGAGATCTCGGCGTTGCGCTCGTTGAAGCATATCGTCACGTCGCCGCCGTCCTTGCCCAGCACGCTTTTCAGCAGCGTGGCCGGTTTCTTGGGCAGTATGAAGGCCGCCGGCTGCTCGCTCCTCACGGTGAAGTTCTTGTTGCGCACCAGCTTATGGCCGTCGCTGGCCACGATGGCCAGAGCGTCGGGCGTCAGGTCGAAGTAGATGCCGTTCATCACCGGCCGCAGCTCGTCCTGAGCGGTGGCAAAGAGCGAGCGCGAGATGTTGTCGCTGAGCACGTCGCTGCCGATGACGATGGTAGCTGCGCCCTCGGGCATGGGCTGCACGCGAGGGTAGTCGTCGGCACCCTGCGCCGTGAAGTTGTACATGCCGTTCTGGTAGATAATCTTTATGGTGTAGGCCTCAAGGTCTACGTCAAGCGTCAGCGGCTGCTCGGGCAATTCCTTCACGGCATCGAGGATGGTGCGGTTCTGCACGGCAAAGCAGCCCGACCCCTCGGCCTGGTCCAGCTCCATCTGCGAGCGCATCACGTTCTCGCTGTCGCTGGCCGTAATGGTGAGTTTGTTACCTTCCACTTCAAACAGGAAGCAGTCGAGAATCGCCAGGCTGTTCTTGCTGTTGATGACTCTCGAAAGCGTTGAAAGTCGGCTGCTCAGAGCCGAGCTCGACAATGTAAATCTCATGAGTATACTGTTTTGATATGTTAATGTTTCGATTCGGGTTTAGTGGCACAAAAATACAAAACTTCGGCGTGCAAAACAAAAAAATGCCGTAAAATGTTTTTCAATTTAGAACTATTTTAGTAATTTCGCCATCGATTAATAAAAACACATCATTAAACAATTACAGATATATGGAAATAGAAGGAAGAATCATTGCCGCGCTGCCCGAGCAGGGCGGAGTGTCTGCTCGTACAGGTAATCAGTGGAAGTCGCAGGACTTCGTCATCGAGACCCACGAACAATATCCCAAGCGCTGCGTGTTCAGAGTTTTTGGTGCCGATCGTCTTGCCCAGTTCAACATCCAGGTGGGCGAAGAGCTCAGAGTGTCGTTCGACATCGATGCCCACGAATATCAAGGCCGTTGGTACAATGACATACGCGCCTGGCAGGTGGTGCGCGTAGACCCCGCTGCAGCCCAGGCCGCAGCCACGGGAGTCCAGCCAGCCGCAGCCCCTGGCGCTTTCCCCCCGCCGCCCGCATTCAATGCCGCGCCGGCGCAAGAGGCGCCGCAGAATGGCGCCACGGCGGCATTCCCGCCAGCACAGGAGGGAGAGGGCGGAAGCACCGACGACCTGCCGTTCTGACCCGAACCCCTTTTGGGTTATAATAAACTCTCAGGGGGAGAAAGTCCATTCCTTGTTCAGGATAAGGACTTTCTCCCCCCGCTTTGTTTTCGGCCGACGGCCTACAGGAGCTTGGCCACGCGTTCCACATCGTTGCCCTCGTAGAAGCGGGCATCGGAGAGCGGACGATAGCTGAAGTCGGCAAAGCGGAAGAGCTGAATGGCGCAGAACTGGCGGTCGTCGCTCAGACAGGCCTCCAGGCGGTAGTTGCCATTGACACCTGCCGCGGGCTTGCCGTTCTGCTCTATG
>CAMOPD010000095.1 GCA_946622085.1 uncultured Prevotellaceae bacterium
AGCAGTGTTGCGGCAGCATAGACGATGACGAAGCATAGCATCATGGAGAGAATGCCTGTGTAGGGCAGTGACAGGCTGCGCAGCACAGAGCTGACGACAAAGGGCACTCCGCCACACAGAAAATAGTAGACCAGCGAATGAGCGCCAGTCCACTCAATGACGATACATCGCGGAAGTCGCTGAAACAGTCCTACCAGCAGCAGGGTGGCTGCAATGAGGTCGGCCGTGAAGAGTGCATAGTTGGATACGATGATGGGTCCGAAAATGAGTTTCTCTGCGTTGCCTATAGCCACTATCTTCAGTACGATGGTGATGGCTGCCAGCACGCACATATAGAGGGCGTAGGCTGTGTTGTGGGCGTAGAGGCGTTGGAAAGCGCCCTCATGCCTGCGGTAGAGATAACCCAGATACATGATGAAAAAGCCCAGCATGGCCTCGTTGACGTGCCATAGGTTTTGCTTGTAGTGCAAGGATGTGGGCTGATAGTTATTGCCAATGATGGCTGAGCATAATAAGCATGCAATGGCGGCAATGGGTAATAGTGTTTTGCTGCTCTTTTTTGTGGCAAGCTGCAGGATGAATGCCGCCTGCGCCACAATGAGTGCCGGCACAAACCATGACGCTTGTCCGCTGACGACGTTGAGGAAGAGTTGCTCCAGACTGCTGTCGTTGCCATGGGCTATGGCTTTGGGCCAGGCAATGAGTGAAGTGAAAAGAAAATAGGGAACGACGAGATAGCGCACGAGCGAGCGGATTTTCCTCTTCAGATGGAACGTCTTATCGGTGAACAGCAGATAGCCTGAGAGAAAGAAGAAGACGGCCAGCACGTCGCCCACATAGCATTCGTATGGAATGATGTCGCTGCCGGCATAGTACATCTCAGAGTGGAACCACAGGATGGCCATCATGCAGAAACCGCGTAAGAGATCAATCCAGGCAATTCGCATAGTGAGTGTGTGTAGCGTGGGTCAATGGTGTGTGGGTTCAGTTGACAATGGCTATTTTGCACACCGTTCCCTTGCCGCCGACGGCGGTGGCGGTGTTGACCATATAGATGCCGCTGGCCACACGCTTGCCTTTTCTGTCGCAGCCATCCCATGTGAAGCTGCCTCCGTTGCTGCGTCCCTGGGCCACGAGCACACCGTTGGCGGTGGTTATCTTCACGTCGGCATTGTAGGTGAGTCCTACGATGGTGATTAAGCCGGTGTAGTCGGGTCTTACCGGGTTGGGATAGGCGTAGACGTTGTCCTTGGTCATTTCCTCCGCCACGGCGGTGGCATCGCTCATGTAGGAGCAAAGTCCGCTCTCGGTGCCGAAGAACACTTCGCCCGACAGTTCGTTGATGGCAATCGACTCGATGTTGTTAGAGAGCAGCGGGCTGTTGTCTTTGGTGAAGTGTTGCAGTTCGGTGATGTTGTCGCTGTCGATGAGATAGACGCCGTTGCCGAAGGTTCCAAACCACTTGCGGTTGCCTCCGTCGGTGGCTATGCAGCGTATGTCGACGTTGGAAAGCAGGTAGTCGGCATAGTTGGTGCCGTCGTTGCGTGGCACTTTCACCTGAGTGAAGACGGGTTCTTCGGCTCCTATTTCCGAGGGTTCGAGCAAGAGCGGGCCCACGTCGGTTCCTACCCACAGTTTGCCGTCTCTGTCTTCGCTGACGCAGCGCACGCGGTTAACGCCAATCGACGAGCCGTCCTGGTTGTAGAAACGCTCGTAGACGGCCGCGGCGTCTGTGGACGGCTGATAGCAGGCCAGGGCCGTCTTGCGGTGATAGTTGTTGACAAACCAAAGCATGTTGCGCGAGTCGAACATCATGCTGATCATGTTCTCCATGGAGCACGTTTCGTTCATCATGAATTGGTTCTTATGGTGCGACACCCATTCTCCATTGGTTTTCAGTTCGAAGAGCGATGTCGACGGGCTGATGCTGTTGGTGACCCAGAGATTGCCTTCGGGGTCGAACGCAATGCTGTTGATGATGACGTAGTTCTTGTCGTTGTTGAAGGCTGCCTGGAGTGGAGAGTTGTCGCAGGTATATTCGGCCACGAACTGTCCGTTGTTGAATTCATAGAGTCCTGTTCTTCCGCAGGCAAAGAGTCGTGAGGGGTTGTTGGGGTCAATGTCCAGGCAGTTCTGGTCTAAGTATTCGTGGCCGAGCAGTGGCTTGAGGTTTTCCTGATAGACGGTCCAGTTGCCGTCGGCATCGAGCGATTGAATGATTCCAGGCCTGTTGGTCTCTTCCACTCCAAACAGTCCGCCGGCAGCATAGAGTGTGTTGTTGCGCATCTTCATGTTGTGGAAGAAGCCGTATTTGGGTCCGTCGGGCTTCACTCCGCCCACGATGGTGGTTTTGTTGCCTTCAGCATCTGTGCGATAGGAAGTGAGCAGCATGTCGTCCTGCTTGGTCCAGTAGCAGTTGTTGGCTTGGTCGAAGACGTTGGTTTTGTCTTCCGTTCGCTTGGTGTAGTCTCCCACCCTGCTCCAGTTGCTTCTGTCGAGCAGATTGCTCGTCAGCTTGGCCGCAAAGAGTCCGTTGGTTGACGAGGCGGCGTAGATGTTGTCGGTGTCGGTGTATACATAGTCAACCTTGAATCCCAAGTTGTAGGAATCGCTTATTTCGTTGTCGCGCACATTGAGTTTCACGATGCCGAATCCCGTGGCGATATAGGCAAAGTGGGCATTGATGTAGATGGAGTTGATGGTCTTGTCGCCCGTGATGGTTTTGTTGTAGTAATCCGACATGTTGTAGAGCCGTCCTTCATTGTCGATGAGGTCGATGTTGGTGTTGTCATAGACAATGATGAGCCGCCGGGCAGCGTTGCACCATTTGATGAGCTGAATGTCGGTGTCGCTCAGGTTGCGCGCCTTGTCGTAGGTTTCAATGCTTTGGTCGCCCACGTTGTAGGAGAAGAGATTATTGCTGCTCACCACGTAGATGATGTTGCCGGCAGGTTCTATCTGGCTGATGTTGCCGTAGGCCGGATAGACTCTCCACGTGCCTATGCCGGCAGCCAGTGCATGGTGAATGGAAAGCAGCGTGACAAAAAGAATAAACAGTAATCTCTTCATGCAGTTATGATGTTTTTTTGTTTTCAGATGGTTCTCAGGAAGTCGGCCAGCTGGCCCACGGCCTTTGCTCGGTGGCTGATATGGTTTTTGATGTCCATGCCCAGTTCAGCGAATGTCTTGTCGTAGCCTTCCGGCTGGAAGATGGGGTCGTAGCCGAAGCCCTCTGCCCCACTCTTCTCCCGGGTGATGCATCCTTTCACTATTCCTTCGAACTGATGCACTTGCTTGATGCTGGTGCAGCCACACGGGCAGACGTCTCTCTTAAGTATTAACGCAATAACGGTGCGGAATTGTGCATGGCGATTGTTATTTTCTCCTAATTCGCTTAATAATTTGTTCATGTTGGCTTCCGAGTCGTGTCCCTCGCCGCCGGCATAGCGCGCACTCAGCACCCCAGGCGCGCCGTTGAGGGCCTCCACTTCGAGTCCTGTGTCGTCGGCAAAGCAGCTCAGTCCATAGTGTTCATACACGTATTCTGCCTTCTGCAGGGCATTGCCTTCCAGCGTTCCGGCCGTTTCGGGAATGTCGGCGGTGCAGCCTATGTCCTTGAGCGACACCACCTCGAAGTCCTTTCCCAAAATGCTTCTTATCTCGTCCAGCTTGTGCTGGTTGTTTGTTGCGAATACTATTTTTCTCATTTCTCTTAGTTAATGATTAGAAGATGAATGGTGGGGTCTGTAATATCACCCCATTTCAACCATCACTTCTTTTTATAGATACATCAATTCTTTATTTGGTCGAATCCTTCGCCATAGACGCCGATGACGGCGCTCTGGCTGACAAAGGCATTGGGGTCGATCATCTTGATGAGGCGGAAGATGTAGGAGCTCTCGCTCTTTCGTGCGAGCAGGCATATCACCTTGCGCTGCTGGCCGGTATACCATCCGTGGCCGTCGAGGATGGTCACGCCGTGGTCGGTGTTGGTGCCCAGGGCATTGGCTATTTCCTGCCATTTGCTGGAGAATATCATGAATTGCACCGAAGAGCGCTGCCGGTTCATGATGTAGTCGAGCATGAAGTTTTCGATGATCATGGTGCAGAAGCCAAAAACGCACATCTTCACCCTGTGGAGCGTCTCGCCGAACTGCGGAATGAAGAAACAGGAGCCGATGATGATGAAATCCACGAAGATGAGCACCGTTCCGAGCGACCAGGGCTTATACTTGTTCACCGAGGCGGCAATGATGTCGGTGCCGCCGGTGGAGCCGTTGTTCAGGAAGACGATGCCCAGCGACGAGCCCGTCATCAGACAGCCGATGACCAGCGACATGAAGTCCTGTCCCTCGCCCAGAATCTTGTGCATCTCGCCTGTAGGCGTGGTGGGTGCCAGTTCTTTCATCAGTGCCAGCAGGAAGGTAAGCATCAGGATGGCATAGATGGTCTTCACGAGGAAGCGCCATCCCAATATTCTCAGTCCTATCATCAGCAGGGCGGCATTCACCAGGAAGTAAGTGTAGGAGTTGGGGAAGCTCGTAGCATAGTAGACGATGGCGGCGATACCTGCCACTCCGCCCGTCACGATTTCGTAGGGCATGAGGAAGAAGGTGAAGCCAAACGAATACAAGATGAGGCCAAGGGTTATGCCTACATAATCCCTGACCTCATTAAGAATGATTTGATTGCTGATTGTCATTTATTTCATTTGCATACAATGTTCACCATACGCTTAGGGACGATGATAACCTTGATGATTTGCTTGCCATCCACGTATTTTGCCGTGCGCTCGTCGGCCATCACAGCTTCCTCGATGGTCTTGTTGTCGGCATCGGCAGCAAACTCCTTGTCGAAGCGGGTCTTTCCGTTGAAGGCAACGCCCAGTTTCACGCTGCTCTCCACCAGATAGGCCTCGTTCCACTGGGGCCACTGAGCATCGCAGACGCTGCCCTCGCCGCCCAGCATCTCCCACAGCTCCTCGGCAATGTGGGGAGCAAAGGGAGCTATGAGCACCACGAGATTGCGCAGCAACTCGGCGTTGCGGCACTTCAGCTGGCTCAGCTCGCCCGTGCAGATCATGAAGGCGGCAATCGACGTGTTGTAGGAGAATTGCTCTATGTCTTGGGTCACCTTCTTGATGAGCTTGTGCACGCTCTTCAGCTCTTCGGGCTTGGGCTGGCTGCTCTGGCCCCCGTCGATGCTCTGTGAAATGAGGTTCCAGAATTTCTTCAGGAAGCGGTGGCAGCCGTCAATGCCGTTGGTGTCCCAGGGCTTCGACTGCTCCACGGGTCCGAGGAACATCTCGTAGAGTCTGAGCGTGTCGGCGCCATAGCGCTCTACAATCATGTCGGGATTCACCACGTTGAACATCGACTTCGACATCTTCTCGATGGCCCACCCGCAGATGTACTTGCCGTCTTCGAGCACAAATTCGGCCTCGGCATATTCCGGTCGCCACTGGCGGAAGGCATCGATGTCGAGCACGTCGTTTTGCACGATGTTCACGTCTACATGGATGGGTGTCACGTCGGCATATTGCGTGCGCAGATTGTAGGAAACGAATACGGGCACGCCTCGCTTCTGGCTGGCCTCGTTGTCGCGATAGACGAAGTTGGACCGGCCCTGAATCATGCCCTGGTTCACCAGCTTCTGGAAGGGCTCTTCCTTGCAGCTGACGCCCAGGTCGAAGAGGAATTTGTTCCAGAAGCGCGAGTAGATCAGGTGGCCGGTGGCATGCTCCGTGCCGCCCACGTAGAGGTCTACGTTCTGCCAGTATTCATCGGCCTCCTTTGAAACGAGTGCCTTGTCGTTGTGCGGGTCCATGTAGCGCAGATAGTAGGCCGAGGAACCGGCAAAGCCCGGCATGGTGTTCAGTTCCAGGGGGTAGACGTTTTTGTTGTCGATGTTTTCAACGTCTACAACCTTCTTCTGCTCCACGTCCCAGGCCCACTGGCGGGCATGGCCCAGCGGCGGCTGGCCGTCGGCGGTGGGTTTGTATTGGTCAATCTCGGGCAACTCCAGCGGCAGGCATTCCTCGGGTATCATGTAGGGCATGCCGTCCTTATAGTACACGGGGAACGGTTCGCCCCAATAGCGCTGGCGCGAGAAGATGGCGTCGCGCAGACGATAGTTCACCTTCACGCGGCCCAGTTGCTTCTCGGTGACGTATTGCTTGGTTTTCTCTATGGCTTCCTTCACGGTGAGTCCGTTGAGCGAGAAGTCGCCGTTGGAGCTGTTCATCACGATGCCTTCCTTGGCGTCGAAACTCTCCTGGCTCACGTCGGCACCCTCGATGAGCGGCACGATGGGCAGCTGGAAATGACGCGCAAAGGCATAGTCGCGCGAATCGTGGGCCGGAACGGCCATGATGGCTCCCGTGCCATAGCCGGCGAGCACGTATTCGGCTATCCAGATGGGAATTTCCTGGCCCGTGAGCGGGTTGATGGCGTAGGAGCCCGAGAAGACGCCCGTCACCGTGTGGTCCATCTGTCGGTCGCGCTCGGTGCGCTTCTTCACGTAGGCCAGATATTTCTCCACCTCGTCCTTCTGTTCGGGCGTGGTGAGCTGACTCACGAGTTCGCTTTCGGGAGCCAGCACCATGAAGGTGACGCCGAAGATGGTGTCGGCGCGCGTGGTGAAGATGGTGAAGCCCTGAGGAGCATCCCCGTTATCGTTTCTACGGGCAATCTTGAACTCCATCTCCGTGCCCTCCGAACGGCCAATCCAGTTGCGCTGGGTCTCCTTCAGCGAGTCGGTCCACTCGATGGTCTCCAGGCCGTCGAGCAGTCGTTGGGCGTAGGCACTCACGCGCAGGCACCACTGGCGCATCTTCTTCTGCACCACGGGGAATCCGCCGCGCACGCTCACGCCGTCTACCACCTCGTCGTTGGCCAGCACCGTGCCCAGTCCGGCACACCAGTTCACCATCGTCTCGCCCAGATAGGCTATGCGGTAGTTCATCAGCACCTCCTGCTGCTTGTGCTCGTCCCAGGCATTCCATTGCTCAGCCGTGAACGACAGTTCTTCCGAGCAGGCCACGTCGAGCCCCTCGGTTCCCTTCTCGGCAAAGTGCTGAATGAGTTTTTCTATAGGCTGCGCCTTCTGGCATGCGTTGCAATAGAACGCGTTGAACATCTTCTGAAACGCCCATTGCGTCCAGTGATAATATCCCGGTTCGCAGGTTCGCACCTCGCGGTCCCAGTCGAACGAGAAGCCTATTTTGTCGAGCTGTTCCCGATAGCGCCTGATGTTGGCCTCGGTGGTGATGGCCGGGTGCTGCCCCGTCTGAATGGCATATTGCTCGGCTGGCAGTCCGTAGGCATCATATCCCATGGGATTGAGCACGTTGAAGCCCTGCTGACGCTTGTAGCGTGCGTAGATGTCGCTGGCAATGTAGCCCAGCGGATGGCCCACATGCAGACCTGCCCCACTGGGATAGGGAAACATGTTGAGCACGTAGAATTTTCGTTTCGTGGCATCCTCCACAGTGCGGTAGGTCTGTCTTTCCACCCATCGCTGATGCCATTTCCTTTCGATTTCTCTGAAATTGTAATCCATTGATTTTCTTTATGTATGTTTGCTATGATTTCACGATATGCGCCGCAAAATTAATAAAAAAATCTCTTATGTGCGTACATAATTAATAAAAGTTGAAAAGATGGAAAGCAGGAAAGTGGAAACTGAGGGGGGCGTCAGTGCATTTTTACTTCCCTCCTCCCCTACTCTTCTCCTCAGAAAAGCAAAAAAAGGAAGTCATCACGACTTCCTTTTTCCTATTTGTATAACTTATGCACTTTGTTAACCTGATTTAATAATCTATCATGAAAAACTATTTTTTATACATTAACTACTTTTCCTAACGCTTTAGCGTGTGCCAAAATGCATACTTCATCAGAATGAATATGTCTCTATCTGTAAATCTATGTAACCTTAATCGTCGGCAAAATTACGGCAAATCAACCAAACTTATTGATACTTTTTTGACAAATGCTTGCACAATATTGCCTTTTTTCCTTTTCCACTACTTTTTCTGCCCTACTGAGTGCGTTCTGATGCCCCAAAATGCACTCAATCACGGCAGAAACACTCCGCACACGCCCTGTGAGAATCATACGAATAGTCCAGACTGAAATTCGATTGATACTTTCTTTTATCGTTCTACGGGTGAAATGTTTCGTTCGATAGTTCTTCTCCATCCATGAGCCCCCTTCACAAGCTATCCGCACATCAACTCGTATCAGCCATCAGAATGACGGCTTTTATTTTGTGAATTTTCTTTACAAAACTAAAGGTGTCCGTTCGTTTTCGTTCAGTAAGCACGCCACTCACGATGAGTAAATGGCGTGCTTACGAGGCGTGAGTGGCG
>CAMOPD010000096.1 GCA_946622085.1 uncultured Prevotellaceae bacterium
GGCTCTGCTGAAGAAAATCTCACGGTTTCATCGTTTGTCGTTGATAACGCCAACCCTGATAATAACAAGATTGTCTACGGAACAACGCTGAAGGGAACGGCCGTCATCCGCAATGATGCTTCGAGTGTCTATGCGGGGGATGTCTACGTTTCTCTTTTGGCAAATACTGAAATATCCGGCACTTACAGCGGTGTGCAGTCGGTCACCATCCCTGTGGTGATTGCAGCCGGCGAAACAGCGACCGTTGACGTTTCTTTTGTAGGACTCAGCTTCGACCTGTATTACATGGTGAGCTTCAGATATGGAAGCAATCATAACAAGAGATTGAACAATCCCAATTTCTCTACCTACATCATGGAGCCGGGACTCATGCTCTGGGATGCCGCTGGAAACCTGATCGCCATTGCAGCCACGTCGGGCGCCAGCATACCCGAAAGTGCTGTAGCCGCCGATCTTTCAGGCACAGGAGTTTCTGCCATCACGCCCAATAGCAATCCCAACACCTTATATTATATAGGAACGAACGACCAGCAGCCTGCCGGACTCAGTGGCAGCAATGTGGTGAAAGGCAACAAGGCCGAGAGCATTGCCCTGCACGATGGCTACGACTTCTTCGTGCCCAAGAGCTTCACGGCCGATGAGGTGTCGTTCACGATGACACCCACGGTGACCACCAACGGCAAGGGCGGATGGATGACTTTGGTGCTCCCGTTTGCCGCCACGAAGGTGACCAGGAACGACACGCAGCAAACCATTGACTGGTTCCACAGCCGCACCGACAGCGACAAGCACTTCTGGATGAAGTCGTTTGCCGAAGTGGACGGCACGACGGCCCTCTTCGGCTACGCCGACCAGCACGAGGCCAACGTTCCCTATATAGTGGCTTTCCCCGGCAACAAGTGGGGCGAAGAGTATAATCTGGGCGGCAAGGAGCTCGTGTTCAGTGCCTCGAATGCCCGATTGACCGCCGACGTAAGGCAGATTTCGAGCACCAGCGTCTATAACTTCGTGGGCACCACGACGGCACAGAGAGATGTTCCGGGCATCTTCTTCCTCAACGAGGCAGGAACCAATTTCGCCCTGTCGTCGTCGGCTGACGTGCAGCCCTTCCGCGCCTACTTCACCGCCAAGAGCCAGCAGGGACAGGCGCTGCCCGCGAAATTGTCGATAGGCTCAGCAGAAAACACCTCGACCGAGATTCTCATTCCTGTAGCCTCTGAAGGCGAAGTGGTGGGCGTCTACAATCTCAACGGCGTGTTGGTGCGCAAGGTCGGCGTGACTGGCGGAATGATTGACACCAGCGCTCTGCCCAAGGGCATCTATATCATTAAAGGAAAGAAAATCGTTATTTAAGCATCATGGAAACAGCAAAACATCTCTATATTGAGCCAGGCATAAAACTTCTTGTTATTGACACCGACAGCATAGCAGGATTGCCGGCATCAGGGCCCGACGACCCCACAGTAGGGGCCAAAGGTGCAAACTCCTTTGATGCCACTATGAATGACGATTCCCAGTCGGGACAGTTGCCCGCAATGAAGCAACACAGCGTCTGGGATGAATAGGTAGAATCGATAATCCCTCATGAACCATCCACTGCATTTGCATTATTTAACTCTTGCAAATGCAGTGTTTTTGTATGTCTGCCGTTCTAAAGGAAAAGAATTGATGTTTAACAAAAGCACAAAGAGAATAATGAAGAAGAATCTTTTCAAGGCAGCTGTCTGCTGCATGGCCATGCTGGCCGTGGCTGCATCGTGCTCAAGCGACAATGATGTTGAGAGTGATGATATCATCGAAGGTGATTATGTTGTGAACATGGCCTATCCGGAAAAGGTCATCAAGCTCAATGCGGAGCAGCGCGGAATGGTGGAGGCCAGCAACGACTTTGCCTTCAACTTCTTCCGCCAGGTGAATGTCGACCAGGGCGAGAAAAGCTGTTTCTGCTCGCCGCTTAGCCTGAGCTATATGCTGGGCATGCTCATCACGGGAGCCGATGGCGAGACGCGACGGCAGATTCTCGACGTACTTGGATTCAACACCGACGATCCCTTGCTGGTGAATATTTACTGTGCCAACCTGCTGAAAAACGCTCCGCTTATCGACCCTAAGGTGACCCTCAGCATTGCCAACAGCATCTATGTGAATAGCGCCAAGGGAACCATAACGCCCGATTTCGACCAGCAGATGAAGCAATACTACGATGCCGACGTGGAGGCGCTCAACTTCACCTCGCCAGACGTCTTGGGGCGCATCAACGGATGGGCGAGCGAGAAGACCAATGGCATGATTCCCAGCATTCTCGACGAGGTGGATCCCTCTTGCGTGATGTATCTGCTCAACGCTATCTATTTTAAGGCCGACTGGGCCACGAAATTTGAAAGCAAATACACCAAAAAGGCCGAATTCATCGATGAAAAGGGCGACAAGCAAAAACTCCCCATGATGCACCAGAAGATGCGCATGTACTATGGCGAGGCCACTGACTACACTGCCATCTCGCTGCCCTACGGCGAAGGCGCCTTCAGCATGACTTTATTGCTTCCACGCGAAGGGCGCTCCGTAGGCGATGTGATTGACGGGCTGAAAGGAAATGCACTAACCGAAAATGCAATGAAGGTGTGTGATGTTGATGTGAAGATTCCGCGTTTCTCTACCTTCACCGATCTCAATCTCATTGAACTCATGAAGCGGCTTGGCATGGTGAGAGCCTTTGACAGCTTTCTTGCCGAGTTTCCCTGGATGGTGAACGAAGGCGGACTCTACGTGTCGCTGATGAAGCAGAAAGCTCGTATAGAAGTCGACGAAGAGGGTTCAAAGGCTGCCGCCGTGACTATTGTTGGTGGTAATTATGTTACGTCTCTTCCTGATAAACCAGTAGAATATGAGAAGCACGATTTCCACGCCAATCGTCCTTTTGTCTATGTCATCAGTGAGCGCGGGAGCAATGTAGTGTTCTTCGTGGGCAAGTTCTCGGGCCAGCTGTGACAATGAGAATCAGACGATAGGCAGCGAGATGCCATTGATTTTCTGGTAGATGTCGAGGGCATAGACATCGGTCATGCCGCTGATGTAGTCGATGATGGCCATGATGCGCGTTTCCAAGTCGGGGCTGTCTATATGGTATTGGCTGCTCACGCGATTGATGAGCTGCTGTGAGTAGTAGCGGTCGGGGTGAACGGCGGCCTCGATGAATGTGTCCATGAGTGTAGCCATGATTTTGTAACCCGACAGTTCTACGTCGAGCACAGGCTTGCTGTTATAGATTCTCCGCTTGGATATCTCCGTGCATTTCTTGTAGGCATCGCGCTGCAGGGGCGAGATGTGGTCGATGAGGCTGCCCGTGAATGTGCCATTCAGAATGTCGTCTTCGTGGTTGACGAAGGTGTTGACACACTCGTTTTCGAGCAGTCCGATGACTGAGGCGCGCATGTAAATCACCTTCTCGTTGTCGTCGGTGATGCCCTCGTCTAAAATGCGCTGGTGAATCTTGTTTTGGGCGGTTTCATCGAAGAATCCCAGGAGCAGTTGCTCGGTCTCCCTGAAACTGAGAATCTTCAGTTTGTGGGCATCCTCGATGTCCATAATCTCATAGCAGATGTCGTCGGCCGCCTCCACGAGATAGACAAGCGGGTGGCGCACATAGCGAAGGGGCTCATTTGGCAAAGAGGTGCGAATAATGCCCATTTCATCGGCAATTTTCTCGTAAATGGGCTGCTCGGTAGCAAAGAATCCAAACTTCTTCTTCCTTCCTGCTGCGGCCGATGAGAAGGGGTACTTCACGATGCTTGCCAGCATGGTATAGGTCATGACGAAGCCTCCGTCGCGGCGCCCCTTGAATCGGTGTGTGAGCATGCGAAAGGCATTGGCGTTGCCCTCGAAGTGGGTGATGTCGCTCCAGAAGTCGGGGCTCACCATCGTTCTGAGGTAGTTGCCGTTGCCCTCGGTGAAATAGGTCTGAATGGCTTTCTCGCCGCTATGGCCAAAAGGTGGGTTGCCCAAGTCGTGAGCCAGACAAGCAGCCGAGACGATGGTGCCTATTTGGCTGAAAAGCGTGTCGGCCAGCTCGGGCTGCCGCTGAATGATGCGATGGGCCACGTCGTTGCCGAGTGACATGCCAACGCTGGCCACCTCAAGCGAGTGGGTCAGTCGGTTATGGACGAAGATGCTTCCCGGCAGAGGAAACACCTGAGTCTTGTTCTGCAGCCGGCGGAAGGGAGCCGAGAAAATGAGGCGATCGTAGTCGCGCTTGAATTCACTGCGGTCGTCGTGGCGCTCAGTATGTCGCCCTTCCTGCCCCAGCCGTTTGTTGGAAATGAGTTGATGCCAGTTCATCATAATGCGCAGTAGTTTTTACAAAAGTAATGTAATTTTCGTTATTTTCTTGCTTTTTGCGTGTGAAAATGCAATATTATGATGAGAAATGCGTAAATTTGCACGATATAAAACGATCAGTAATAGCAAATGATTGAAATAAAAGTAGTCAACAAAGGACATCAGCTACTGCCTGCTTATGCCACACCCCTTAGTGCTGGCATGGATTTGCGCGCTAATCTCGACCAACCCGTAGTGCTGCACCCCTTGGAGCGCCGTCTCATCAAGACAGGTCTCTTCATGGCTCTTCCCGAGGGCTATGAGGCACAGGTGAGACCCCGCAGCGGGCTGGCCCTGAAGCATGGCATCACGGTCATCAATACGCCTGGCACCATCGATGCCGACTACCGCGGCGAGATAGGCGTCTGTCTGGTCAACCTGTCGCAGGAAGACTTCGTAGTCAACGATGGCGAGCGCATAGCCCAGATGGTCATTGCACGCCACGAACAAGGCGAATTCATCGTGGTTGACGAGCTCGACGAGACCGAGCGTGGTGCTGGTGGTTATGGGCATACAGGGTTGAAGTAATGCCATGGTCTTTTCTACTGATCATTAGTATGTGAACATGAAGCAGATGAAATCTTTCTTTCTCTTGTTGTGGTCATCGGTTCTCTTGGCCGTTGCTGTGGCTTCATGTTCCCGGCAGTCTGACCCCGTGAAGGCCGTGCCCTCTATGGCTGTGCGTCATCAGCCAATTCTTTCCCATGACGATAGTCTCAGGTTCAACTACTATTTCCTCGAAGCCATCAATCAGCAGCATCGCGGCAACTACGATGCAGCCTTTGACCTCCTGCGCCATTGCCAGCGCATCAACCCCGCGGCCGCCGAGACCTACTACTTCCTGGCGCCCTATTACGGCGAGATGAAGCAAGACTCCATGGTGGTGGAGAGTTTCAAGAAAGCGGCCGAGCTGAGTCCCGAAAACAACGACTATCTGGAGCGCCTGGCACAGATATACGTGGGCGAGGACAACTACGACGGCGCCATAGCCGTCTACGAACGCCTCTACAGGAACAACAAAGACCGGTCGGACGTGCTCAACATGCTTCTGCAGCTCTACAACCAGAAGAAAGACTACAGCAACATGATTGAGACCATCAACCGCATTGAGCTTACCGACGGCCCGAGCGAGAAGATAGCCCTCTCGCGGATGAACGTCTATGAGCAGATGGGGCGTAAGAAAGAAGCCCTGAACGAGTTGCAGCAGCTCTCGCGCCGCCACCCCAACGATATGAACTTCAGGGTGATGATAGGCAACTGGCTCTTGCAGAACGGCCAGAAGAACGAAGCGCTGGCCGAATATCAGCATGTGCTGAAGGAAGAACCTGAGAACACCATGGCGCAGATGTCGCTGCTCGACTTCTACCGTGCCGACGGGAAAGACTCCGTGGCAAATGCCATGCAGGAGCACATGCTCATCAGCCCCTCAACGCCTCAGGATACGAAGATGGTGCTCATGCGCCAGGTGGTGCAGGAAAACGAGGCCATGGGCGGCGACAGCACCAAGGTCCTGCAGCTCTTCCGGCGCATTCTGAGCTTCCCGCAGACGGGTTCCGAGATGGCCGAACTGCAGGCTGCCTACATGAGCCTGAAGCAGATGCCCACCGACAGCATCAACCACGCCCTGGAGCGCGTGCTCGCCATCGCTCCCGACAATGCCGGTGCCCGCGTGCAGCTCATACAGAACGTGTGGGCCGACAAGAACTACGACCGTGTGGTAGAACTCTCTGAGGCCGCCCGCCAATACAACCCCGATGAAATGGTGTTCTACTATTTCTGCGGGCTGGCCCACTTCCTGAAAGACGACAAGGCCGAAGCCCTCGATGCCTTTCGGCGTGGCGTGGGCGAAGTGAACGAACAGAGCGACAAGGCCATCGTTTCGGATATGTATGCCATCATGGGCGACATCCTCCACGACCGCGGACAGTCCGACGAAGCCTTTGCGGCCTACGACAGCTGCCTGCAGTGGAAAGACGACAATATAGGCTGCCTCAACAACTACGCCTACTATCTGAGCGAGGAGAACCGCGACTTGCAGCGCGCCGAGCAGATGAGCTATCGCACCATCAAGGCCGAACCCACCAACAGCACCTATCTCGACACCTACGCATGGATTCTCTTCATGCAGAAGCGCTATGCCGAGGCGCAAATCTACATCGACCAGGCCATCAAGAACGACTCCACCCAGAGCGCGGTGCTGCTGGAGCACGGCGGCGATATCCATGCCATGAACAATGACCTGCTCATGGCACTCGAATATTGGCAGAAAGCACGTGACGCTGGCAGCCAGAGCAAGGTGCTCATAAGGAAAATCAAACTCAAGAAATATCTAAAAGAATGAAAAAGTCAGCAAGAATACTCCCCTTAGCCGCCTTGGCAGCTGTCATGCTGCTCGTCAGCTCCTGCGGCTCGAAGAAAAACCTCGTCAATGACAGCAGCGCCAAGGCTTCTGTAGATGCCCAGACATCGGCCACACCGCAGCCACATGTGCTGCCTGCACCCAAGGAGGCTACCGATGTGAAGAAAGTCAACTTCATCCAGCGCGTGGCCGACAACGCCCTGACGTCAGCTGCCATTTCCTCGAAAATCAAGTTCAACATTCAGACGGGCAGTAAGGACATCACAGTGCCCGGCACGCTGCGCATGAAGAGAGACGAAGTCATTCGCATCCATCTGCAGATTCCCTTCCTGGGCAGCGAGGCCGGCCGGCTGGAATTTACCCCCGATTATGTGCTCATCCTCGACCGTCTGCACAAGGAGTACGTCAAGGCCGACTATAATCAGGTGGAGTTTCTCAAGCGCAACGGGCTCACTTTCCATTCCCTGCAGGCCCTCTTCTGGAATCAGCTCTTCATGCCCGGCAAGGAGCAGCTCTCTGCCGCCGACATGCAGCAGTATGAAGTCAACCTGCAGTCGTCTCCCTCGCCCATCACCCTTCAGAAGGGCAAGATGACCTACACCTGGCTGACCAACAGCCAGGCACAGATAGAACGTACCTCCGTGCTCTATGCCGGCGGCAAGGATGGCGACACCAAGGTCGATGTCAGCTATGCCGACTTCCTCACGCTTGGTGCCAAGCCCTTTCCCGCACAGATAGGCATTGCCATGACCACCACCGCCATCAAGGGCAAAAATAAAGACATGAAGCTCAACATCACCCTCAACAATCCCTCTACCGACGGCAACTGGGAGACGCTCACCGAAGTCTCAAAGAAGTTCACCCAGGTGAGTGTAGACGATGCCATCGGCAAGATTATGAGTCTCACGAAATAGCCCTTTCTGATTTCCGATTTGCCTTTCCAAAGGAAAGAATTAACTGACAACAACAGAGATGAACAGACGCATATTTCTCCTCCTCCTTCTGCTGGCATTCGCGCTCCAGCCGTATGCACAGCAGAAGAAGTCTGCTACTGCCAAGCCGAAGACGCAGGCCACGCAAGCTGCCCGTAGGCCCGCGGCTAAGAAAGCCGCAGCTAAGCCTGCTGCCAAGAAAGCCGCTCAGCCTGCGCAGAAAAAGAAAACGACGGCCACGACATCTAAGAAAACACCTGCCAAAGCCACAAAGAAGGCTCCCGTCTATACCAACGACAACATCAAAGGGCTGCAGAATCAGCGCGCCGCCGTGCAGAAGAAAATCAAGGAACAGCAACAGCTGCTGAATGCCAACCGCGCCGACGTGAAGAAACGATTGCAGAACCTGCAGCTCATCAACACAGAGATAGGCAATCGCCAGCGAACCATCGACACCATCCAGAGCGACATCAAGAACATCGACGGGAATATCAGCCTGCTGCAGACCCAGCTCAACACCCTCGAGGAACAGCTCAAGGAGCGCAAGGAGAAATACGTGAAGTCCATGCGCTACATGGCCCGCCACCGCACCATACAAGATCAGCTCATGTTCATCTTCAGCGCCGACAACCTGGC
>CAMOPD010000097.1 GCA_946622085.1 uncultured Prevotellaceae bacterium
TTTCAAGCAACTCAAGCAGAACTTCCCGCTGCGTTACTTCTACGGTGAGAGCGCATGACTGGCTCAGAATACTTGAAACGGCAGGGCGGCCACCTGACGAACCGAGTCTTTTCGACTAAGGGGGCTTACTTTTTGAAAAAAATGTCCGCAACGCCTGTTTATCGGCATTGCGGACGAGATTTCTTGCTCATTTGAGTTTTAGCGGACAGCAATAATCGGCAAAAGAATGCCTGGTTAGTTGTTCTTTTTAACTGATTCTGTTTTCGTGTCTGTCTTCTTAGTTTCAGTTTTCTTGGTATCGTTTTTTTGCGGTTCAGTCTTTTTCACTTCAGGCTTGTTTTCCTGTTTAGGTTCTGCTGGTTGTTCCACAATTTTCATCATGTTGAAGCCAGAAATCTTACCTTCAGGAGTGACTGTGGCACGAATGCGATAGCGATTGTTCTCTTTCTTCTCTCCTCGATTGATTAGTTGTCCGGCAGAGAAGGTTACGTTGTATTCGAAATCCCCAGTTTCGCTGGGCTTCTTGTCAATTTTGAAGTCGTTGTTCAGACTGAATATCATATTCGATATGTCATCCCGATAGAGTTTGTGCAAGAAGCCTATGACATCGCTCTGATTGGCATTCTCTTTCCCCAGGAAGTTTTTGAGAATGGTGCTTACAGTTGTCACGATGCTGTTTTCATCTTTAGAATTGATGCTTTGGAAATACTTCCTGAAGAGCGCTTTAATCATGTCCACATCAGCAGGACTGACAATGGTAGCATTCACTTTGTCGTATTGCTGCTGTGCTTCAGCATAGTGTTCTCCGTCCGGATGAGTGTTAAGATATTCCTTAAGCGATTCTGGTGTGTTTAAATTAAGTGCTTGCACCCAGTCGAGTGAATCGATTTTGTGTTTTGCTTCCAGCGTATGGCTACTGTTTGGATGGTTTTTCAGATAGTCCTCAATGGCTGCTTTTGATCCACTTACTACAGCATTTGTCCATTCTCTGTCACCCTGAATGATGGCATTCAGATGTGCAGCTATGGTGTCGCGATGTGCCGTCGGAGCTTCTGTGAAGTTGTCGAGATAGGTTTGCAATACCAGCGGTTCATTGCTCTGCAGCGCAAACTCATACTCCTTCATTTCTTTGTCGTTATTGGCTTTCTGATAGAAATAGAAGCAAATGGCGCAGATGATGGCAGCAATGACAATCGATACCACCGCAGGTACATGGCTCTTTTTGCGTGGTGCTTCAGTGATGCGATAGTTGCTTGCAGAAGTGTTGATTTGCTTGGGAATGGCTGGCGGAGTCTGCGGATGGGGTGGAGGAGTGGTGGTTGCCTTTGTTGTTTCCTGCCCTTGTGGCTCACTATATGCGTCGTTGTGGTGATGACAGTTGGGACACATTTCCTCATCCTTGAAGTAGACGTTGAAGCATTCCGGACACTTGGTGACCTTTCCTGCTATCTCGACCCCACAATTGGGGCATGTGGGTGCTTTGTCACTTATTTGGCGTCCGCACTCAGGACATTTGATTATTGCCATATTCTTTGTTTATAACTTTGATTCATTATCTATTAATGATGTCGGAATCTGATTTCGCGCAGACTGTGCCTGCCCATAAACCGGCTCTTGTCTACATAGCTGTTGATGCCTCGAATGCGCCCTTTAGCGGTGTACTGCCATGCCAGTATGTCATGTTCGTCGATGAGCACAGGCTCCTCTGAACTGTACATGGCAATCATCAGTTTATACTCATCCACTTTGTAGGCCAGATTGGCATTATAGAAGTTCCGGCCGGTATATAGCAGCGGTTTCTGCTTGTAGGCCTTTTCCACCATGTCGAGGAATTTGAAAAGCGAGTCGCGGAAGGCCTCTGTACTTAGTCCGCCTTTGGTTTCGATGTCGATCATTGGAATAAGGTCTTGTTCTCCCGGCAGGCATTGGGTCTTGAAATTCTCAAGTTGCTTGGTTAGGTTGGTTTTGGGCCGGAAGAAGTGATAGGAGCCCACTTTCAGTCCGTTCTGGTGGGCCAGTCTGATGTTCATCTCGTAGGTTTCGTCTATTCGGTCTCCTCCTTCGGTTGCTTTCAGATAGACGTAAGCCATCTTGCTGTTCTCCCCAATAGCCTCCCAAAACACTTTGCCTTGATAGTGGCTCAAGTCGATGCCGTGTATGTGGGTGCATGTGTCCTCGCAATTCACGTCGTAGCCTTGCGCTGAGAGCGAAATCATGGAGAATATGCAGAATAATAATGTGATGATTCGTTTCATAGGTGCAAAGTTACATATAAAAGTTGAGATTCTTTTCCTGGCAACTCCTAAAAGTTATATTTTTTACAAATTTAACCTGCTGCCTTCTTTGTGTGGCAAGTAGGCCACAATCTGTTTCAGACAGCGTGCTTGCAAAAGCAAAGAATCCTTTCACTCTTCAATCTCTGAAAGGCTCTTGACAAAATTGCTGAAGAAGTTGCTTGTGGTCTCTACGGGATAATAGGTGAAATAGCGTATGCTTCGTCGCAAATTGCGGCGTAGCACTTTCGAATTGTTTTGTACGAATCCGTTGCTGTATTGTCGGAAATGCCATTCCTCGGCAGTATCCTTGGCCGTATGCGAGAGTGTGCGCAGAGTGAGTTTGTAGGCGGCCGGTTCGGGATGCTCTACGAATGGCAGCTCTTCTTGCTGGAAGTTGAATACCGCCATGAGTATGCTTCCTTCGAGTTGTGCCATGCGCTGCATGCCTAATTTCCGGAGCCATGTATCCAGTTTCACGAAGTCCACTTTATGGCCGTTTTTCCTCAGATACTTTCCCAGTTCGATAATGCCATGCAGGTTGATGCCACGGCTGAGGATGTGGTTTACGTTGTAAATGATGATGTTGAGCAGATTCATTGTATCTCCCGAGCAGTCAATGCTATGGCGCTCGGCGTTCATGATTCCCTTCAGGCGCCGGTTGAGGAAATAGTTAGACAGTTCAAAAGTGGCCAGTGGCGAGCTGATGATAGACTGCTGTCTGGTCATCTCAGCTTCCTGCTGCCATTGGTCCTTCAGTTCTTCAGGCAGTTGCAGGTTGGGGTCGTTGGCATGATTCTTAATGCCCTCGTAGGTGGTCTGTGCCACCTGCTGGGCATCTACCAGCTGGTAGAGTCTTTTCCACTTGAAGGCCGACATGGGCTCGATGTCGTCCTGGTCGTGATAAGCTCCTGAGCGCAGCAGCCTGAAGAAATTGCGTTGAATGATGTCCACTTGGTTCCTTCTTTTTTTTCGTGTTATGAATAGCGTTTAGGGTAGCGCAGCAGAATGGCCAGCAGTGCTGCAATGCCTATTGCGAAGGGATAGAACAGGAATGGCAGTATCTGAATGGGGTTGAGATGGGCCAGACCTGCTGCCAGCAGTATCTGCACACCGTAGGGCAGGATGCCCTGTATGCAGCACGAGAAGGTGTCCAGTATGCTTGCGGCCTTCTTGTTGTCCACTCCATATCGGTCGCCAATCTTCTTGGCAATCTGTCCCACGGTGAGTATGGCGATGGTGTTGTTTGCCGTGCAGACGTTCACCAGGCTCACCAGCCCCGCAATGGCCAGTTCGGCCCCGCGCTTGCCGTTGATGTGGGCCGTTAGCCGCTCAATGATGTAGTCTATGCCGCCATTTTCGCGAATAAGTTCCAGCATGCCTCCGGCCAGCATGGCCACAATGATGAGTTCTCCCATGCCAACCACTCCTTGTCCCATGGCTCCCAGCCACCCGAACAGGTCATACGAACCGTCGAGCATGCCAATGGCTCCGCAAAGGATGATGCCCAACACGAGAACAGCCATGACATTGAGTCCGCAGATGGCCGTGACGAGCACCAGTAGATAGGGCACCACCTTGAAGTAGGCCACCGGCCTCACTTCAGCAGTCACTTCCACGTGGGCTCCCATAATGGCATAGATGACGAGTATGATGAGTGCTGCCGGCATCACGATGAAGGCGTTGACCCGAAACTTGTCGCTCATGCGGCATCCCTGCGTACTGGTAGCCACTACTGTAGTGTCGGAGATAAACGACAGGTTGTCGCCGAAGTAGGCCCCTCCAACGATGATGGCAGTGATGAGCGCCGGGTTCAGGCCCGTCTGCTGGGCTATGCCGATGGCTATCGGCACCAGTGCCACCACGGTGCCGACGCTGGTGCCGATAGAGATGGAGATGAAGCAGGCTGCCAGGAAGAGCCCCGGCAGAAGCATGCCCGAGGGTAGCACGTTGAGCGCCAGGTTTACCGTCGAGTCGATGCTTCCCATCTGCTTGGCCGACGCGGCAAAGGCTCCTGCCAGCACGTAGATCCAGAGCATGAGCAACAAATTGCTTGAGCTGGCACCTCTGCCAAAGATGTCGACGCGTTTCTGCAGCGTGAAGTTCTTGGAGATGCTCACGGCATAGATGCTGGCTATCATGAAGATCACGGTAATAGGCACCTTGTAGAAATCGCCCGCCGCAATGGAGAGCGAAACATAAAGCCCGATGAAAACAATCAGGGGCGAGAGTGCCAGAAGTCCTTTCTTGTTGCTCAATGTTTTGACATCCTTTCTTGATAAGATAGAAGGCCGGCGCGTGGCCGGCCTTTGTTTTTTTGTTTAGAGTGTCACGCCATTCTTGAAGATGGATATTTCGCGATAGCCGTTAGCCTCGTTGCGCGTGGGCTCTCCGTTGGCCACGGCGATGATCTTGTCGATGAATCGTTGCAGCAAATCTTGCATGGGTGTTCCGTCAACCAGTTCGCCGGCATTGAAGTCAATCCAGTTGGGCTTGTTGCGGAAGAGGTTGCTGTTGGTCGAAATCTTCATCGTGGGGATGAATGTGCCGAAAGGCGTGCCGCGCCCCGTGGTGAAGAGCACAATCTGACATCCGGCCGAAGCCAGAGCCGTGGCTGCCACGAGGTCGTTGCCCGGGGCGGAGAGCAGGTTGAGCCCTCGGGCCTCCAGCCGGTCGCCATATTCGAGCACGCCGCTCACCGGGGCTCGTCCGCATTTCTGGGTGCATCCAAGTGCCTTGTCCTCAAGGGTGGAAATGCCTCCAGCCTTGTTTCCCGGCGAGGGGTTCTCGCCAACGGGCTCTCCGTGGCTGAGGAAATACTCCTTGAAATTGTTGATGAGTTTTACCGTCTTGTCGAAGAGTTCTGGCGTTTCGCAGCGGTTCATCAGAATGGTTTCTGCTCCAAACATTTCCGGCACCTCGGTGAGGATGCTCGTTCCGCCTTGTGCCACCAGATAGTCGGAGAACTCGCCGACGAGCGGGTTGGCCGTGATGCCGCTGAATCCGTCGCTTCCGCCGCACTTCAGTCCTACGCGCAGCATGCTCAGTGGGCATTCCTCGCGCCGGTCGTTTCTGGCCTGCTGGTAGATGTCTCTGAGCAGCTTCATGCCTTCCTCCAGCTCGTCGCCTTGAACTTTCTGAGTAACAAGCAGTTTAATGCGGTCTTTATCGTAGTCGCCAAGCATCTTCATGAAGTCCTCTGGCTGGTTGTTTTCGCATCCCAGTCCGAGCACGAGCACGCCGCCAGCGTTGGGGTGGAGCACCATGTCGCGCAGCACCTTGCGCGTGTTCTCGTGGTCGCCCGAGAGCTGCGAGCATCCGAAGTTGTGGTGCCAGGCATGCACGGCATCGATTCCCTCGAGCCGTGTCTCCTTCTCAAGCATGGCTGCCAGTCGCTCGGCAATGCCGTTGACGCATCCCACGGTGGGCACAATCCACACCTCGTTGCGAATGCCCACTTCGCCGTTCTTGCGCTTGTAGCCGTAGAACGTTCGGTTGTCCTTGGCGATGTTCAGCTTCTCGTCTACGGGCTTATATTCGTAGCTGAGCGTTCCCGCCAGATTGGTCTTGAGGTTGTTCTCGTTCACCCATTCTCCCATGCGCAGGTCTTTTCTGGCATGGCCTATGGGATAGCCGTATTTGATGATGTCGGTTCCTTCGGGGGCATCCACGATGAGCACTTTGTGTCCCGCAGGAGTGTCTTGCAGCAATTCGATGTCCTTGCCGTCGATGCTGATGATTTCGCCCTTCTGCATGGGGCGCAGGCATACAACCACGGAGTCGGCCGGGTTGATTTTCAGAAAAGATTGTTGTTCCATAGTGTTTTTTGTATGTTTGTTTTTTGGTTTATATCATGGTTCTTCTGTAGAAGTCCACATTCTCTTTGTTGAGCAGCTCAATGGGCATGTAGTTCACGGGGTTCACCTCCTTGCGCAGCACGATGGCGCGGAAGAGCGTGTCTACGCACTCGTATCCCTGCATGAAGGCGTGCTGGGCAATGAGAAACGAGATGCTGCCTTCGCGCAGGCAGGCGGCGTTTTTCTCCACCATGTCGTAGCCCATGATCTGCACTTGCCGCCGGTTGGTTCGCAGCAGGAACTCTCCCACGAGATGGGCCTTGGAATTGAGCGTGATGCAATGGTGCAGGGTGGGGTGGGCGCTGAAGAATTGCTCCAGTATGCGGTTGTATTCTTTCCTTGGTGAGTCGAGCGGCAGGTCAACCACGTGAATCTGCACCTCGGGGAAGTGGTCGCGCATGTAGTGGCGGAAGCCCACTTCGCGGTTGTCTTGCTGCTTGCTGGCCACTTTGCCGTCCTTCATCTGCTTCATGAGCATGATTTCCTTCTCTCCTGCAGCGATGAGCATGAGCATCTTGGCGGCGAAATAGCCGCTCTGGAAGGAGTCCTGCCCATAGAAGGAGAGTGGTCTGAGATCGGGCATGTAGGAGTCGAGCAGGATGAAGGGTATTTCGCGCCTGTGCAGCTCGTCGGTGAACTGCCGTGTCACCTCCAGTTCGGCCGGCACCACGACTACGCCGTCGGGATTTTGTGCCAGACAGTCCTCATAGGTCTTGACGAACGTGTCGTTGTGGAAGCGCTTGTAGTACATGATTTTCACGTCGATGTGGAAGTCGCGGCGGGTCTCGCAAGCCTTCTCAGCCCCCTCCTCAATCTCTTCCCAGTAGGCCTCCGACACATGTTTGGGCATAATAATATAAAAGGTGTAAGACTTGTTGTATGCGAGGGCGCTCGCATACATGTTGGGCTGGTAGTTGATTTCCTTCAGCACGTTCTCCACCTTCTCCCTTGCCACCTTCGAGACGTTGGGCCTGTTGTGGAGTACGCGGTCTACTGTTCCCACGCTCACACCCGAACGCTCGGCAATGTCCTTAATCCTGATTTTTTCGATCATCGTTTTCAAGTGATTTTGTCCACTTTTTTCACAATTCATTTTGTCTGCTTCAACGTTGGGAACCGGCTTTTGGTCTTTCGCTTTTGCAAGTGGCTGATTTTCAGGCGCTTTTTGGCTGTTCTGAGCGTTGCGGTTTCCTATGGCTTGGAGTAAGCACGCCATTTACGATGAGTAAGCACGCCACTTACGACGAGTAAGCACGCCACTTACTACGAGTAAGCACGCCATTTTCTCAGAGCCGTGTTTTGGATTACTTCGTTTTGTCAAGATTTTTCCGATTCATTCCCGACGTTGATTGTGGTGCAAAAATAGCAATAAAAGTCGAATTGTGTGCGCGTGCACAGTTAAAATTATGCAAAAAGAAGTTTTTTTCATCATTTTATTTCGGGAAACGAGAAATAAATGCTATTTTTGTGCTCGCAAACAGAAAAACATTAATCTAAAAACATTCAAAAAACAAAGAAAGGTAAAACAATGGCAAAAATTGTAACATTAGGCGAAATTATGCTTCGTCTGTCGCCCCAGGGCAACGACCGTTTCATTCAGAGTGAATCATTCCGCATCATCCCTGGTGGTGGCGAGGCCAATGTGGCCGTCAGCGTAGCCAACTATGGTCATGAGGCTTACTTCGTTTCCAAGCTGCCGAAGCATGAGATTGGCCAGATTGCCGTCAATGCCTTGCGCCGCTATGGCGTGAACACCGACTTCGTGGTCCGTGGTGGCGACCGCGTGGGGCTCTACTATGCCGAGACAGGTGCTTCCATGCGCCCCTCTAAGGTGATCTACGACCGTGCTCACAGCGCTATCGCCGAGGCTGATCCCCAGGACTTCGATTTCGATGCCATCATGGAAGGCGCTGCCTGGTTCCACTGGAGCGGCATCACGCCAGCCATCAGCGACAAGGCTGCCGAACTGACCCGTCTGGCTTGCGAGGCTGCCAAGCGCCACGGTGTTACAGTTTCGGTTGACCTGAACTTCCGCAAGAAGCTGTGGACCAGCGAGAAGGCCATCTCCATCATGCGGCCCCTCATGCAGTATGTCG
>CAMOPD010000098.1 GCA_946622085.1 uncultured Prevotellaceae bacterium
GCTTCCCGTTTTGTAAAAATAATTCACAAAATAAGGGCCGACATTCTGAAGGCAGAAAAAGTTGATGAGCGGACAGTTTCTCAAGCGGGCTCATGGATGGAGCCTTCACTATTGAACGAAACATTCCCACCGGAGGGACACCAATACTTTTTTTTGCAGAAAAATGCAAAATATCTGTAACGAACGAACGGAGTATGGGAAATATTTTGTTTATTTGTAGAAACGAAACAAAAACTATGGCAAAAACGTCTATGGCAAAAGGAAAAAAAGGCGGCAAACGCATGAACAAACGGCAAGTGGAAGAGGCGCTGATGAACCTCTTCCAAAGTCAGCCCAACGAGACATTCAGTTTCAAACAGATTTTCAAGGCTCTGCATCTGGACACTCATCCGCTGAAGATGCTGGCCATCGACACCATGGAGGAGATGGCCTGGGACGACTATCTGAGCAAGGTGGGCGACTCGGCCTACCGGCTGAACACCAAGGGGCAGGTGCAGGAGGGCACCTTCCGCCGCAAGGCTAACGGCAAAAACTCGTTTCTGCCCGACGACGGGGGCAAGCCCATCTTCGTGTCGGAGCGAAACTCAATGTTTGCCCTCGACGGCGACCGCGTGCGCATCACGATGATGGCGCGCCGCGAAAAACATATCAAGGAGGCCATGGTGACCGAAATACTGAGCCACAAGAGCGACACCGTGGTGGGACAGCTCAAGGTGGAGCGCGACTACGCCTTCCTCGTCACCGAGAGCAACATCTTCGTGCACGACATATTCATCCCGAAGAAGAAGCTTAAGGGCGGCAAGACGGGCGACAAGGTGGTGGTGAAAATCACCCAGTGGCCATCGAAGGACAACAAGAACATTGCGGGCGAAGTGATTGATGTGCTCGGCAAGACCGGCGACAACAACGTGGAGATGCACGCCATCCTGGCACAATACGGGCTGCCCTATAAATATCCCAAGCACGTGGAGGAGGCCGCCAACAAGATTCCGGCCGAAATCACTGAGCAGGACATCAAGGAACGCGAGGACTACCGCGACGCCACCACCTTCACCATCGACCCGAAGGACGCCAAGGACTTCGACGATGCGCTCTCCATACGCCAGCTGAAGAAGGGCCTCTGGGAGGTGGGTGTGCACATTGCCGACGTGAGCCACTACGTGAAGGAAGGCTCCATCATCGACAAGGAGGCACAGAAGCGCGCTACGAGCGTCTATCTCGTCGACCGCACCATACCCATGCTGCCCGAACGGCTGTGCAACTTCATCTGCTCGCTGCGCCCCGACGAAGACAAACTCTGCTACAGCACCATCTTCCAGCTCGACGAAGAGGGCAACATACACCACTGGCACCTGGCCCACACCATCATCAGGAGCAACCGGCGATTTGCCTACGAAGAGGCGCAGCAAATCATCGAAGAGTGCAAGGGCGAATATGCCGAGGAGCTGCTCATGCTCGACAAAATGGCCAAAGCCATGCGCGAACGACGGTTCAAAAACGGCGCCGTGAAGTTTGAAAGCGAGGAACTGCACTTCGACATCGACGAAACGGGCAAACCCGTCCGCTGCTACTTCAAGCGCTCACTCGATGCCAATCAGCTCATCGAGGAATTCATGCTGCTGGCCAACCGCACCGTGGCCGAAGCCGTGGGGCTCTGCACCGGATTCGAGGGCGACGCTCCTGCCAACCACAAGAAGGACAAGAAGACGCAGAAACCCAAGACACTGCCCTATCGTATTCACGACCAGCCCGACCCCACGAAGCTCGAAAACCTGCGCGAGTTTGTGGTGAAATTCGGCTACAAGCTGAAGACCGCCGGCACCAAAGGCGCCATCTCGAGAAGCCTCAACTCGCTCATGGCCGACTGCGAAGGCCACAACGAGCAGAAACTCATTCAGACCGTAGCTCTGCGCGCCATGATGAAAGCCAAATACAGCGTACACAACATCGGCCACTACGGACTGGCCTTCGACTACTACACGCACTTCACATCGCCCATACGCCGCTACCCCGACATGATGGTGCACCGACTGCTCACCCGCTATCAGCAGGGCGGACGCTCGGCCAACCGCGACTACTACGAAGAGCTGTGCGAGCACTCCAGCGACATGGAGCAGACGGCTCAGAACGCCGAGCGCGACTCCATCAAATACAAAATGGTGGAATTCATGGGCGACAAGCTGGGCGAGGAGTTCGATGCCCACATCAGCGGCATACAGTCGTATGGCATCTACTGCGAGATTGACGAGAACCACTGCGAGGGACTCGTGCCCATGCACGACCTGGACGACGACTACTACGACTTCGACGAGAAGAACTACTGCCTCGTGGGCCGTCGCCACCACCATAAATATCAGCTCGGCGACGCCATACGCATCAAAGTGGCCCGCGCCAACATTGAGAAACGCCAGCTCGATTTCACGCTGGCCGAATGAATTTTTATAGAGGAAAGAGGAGAGAGTAGAGAGAAATGATTTAAGCCCCCTCCCGTCTCACCAAAGGGGAGAAGACCGAAGCGCCCAATGCTATTCTCTCTCCTCTTTTCTCTCTCCTCTCTCCTCTAAATAAAGAATAAAATACATTGCGACGCATACATTTCAACCATAAGGAAGAGATATGGAACTCGTCGAGCCACGGCGGAGGCATTGCCCTGGGCGTGGTGGTCGGCGTGATATTCCTGGTGTGGTGCGCCCGTTCGGGCAACGGCTGGGCCACGGCGGGCGTTATTCTCTATCTCTTCGGCATGCTCATGTCGTATATCGCCTCAACGGTTTATCACGCCATGAGCGCGCGCAGCCCATGGAAAGAGCGACTGCGCAAGTGGGATCATGCCGCCATCTACTGGCACATAGCCGGCAGCTATTCGCCCATCACGCTCATCGCCCTGCGCGAGCATGGCTGGTGGGGATGGAATCTCTTTATCTTCATCTGGGCATGCGCCATAGCCGGAACCATCAGCAGCTTCGTCAAACTGAAAGACCACAGCAACCTGGAAACCATCTGCTTCTGCCTGATGGGACTGTCGGTGCTCGTGGCCTTCAAGCCGCTCATCGACAGTGTGAGCACGGCAGCCGTCGTATGGATAGTAGCCGAAGGAGTGTGCTACATCACAGGTGCCCTGTTCTACAGTCTGCGGCGAAGACGATACATGCACACGGTGTTCCACTTCTTTGTGCTTGCCGGAAGCATCTGCCACATCGTGGCCGTTTGGGATGTGCTCCTGCAATATCTCGACTGAACTTTTGTTTGTTGAGAAGATGAGGAGAAATGTTTTAGCGCATGGCCTTTTCATCTTTTCAACTTTTTGATATTTCAACCTTTACCACTCCTGGCTCACTTTGCGAAAGTTGAGCAGTATCATTGTATAATTGTGAAATTGTTAGTAACTTTGCCCCCGAAAATGAAAAAGCTCTATATAGAAACCTACGGCTGCCAGATGAATGTGGCCGACTCGGAGGTAGTGGCATCGGTAATGAAGATGGCTGGATATGACACCACGGAGACCATCGACGATGCCAATGCCGTGTTCCTCAACACTTGTTCTGTGCGCGACAATGCAGAACAGAAAATCATCCACCGACTGGAAGAACTCAACGCCCTGCGCAAGAAGCGCGGACAACTCATCGTGGGCGTGCTGGGCTGCATGGCCGAGCGCGTGAAGGACGATTTGCTGACCAACCATCACGCCGACCTCGTGGCAGGGCCCGACAGCTACCTCTCTCTGCCCGACCTCACGGCTCAGGCTGAAACAGGACACAAGGCCATCAACATTGAGCTCTCCACCACGGAGACCTATCGCGACATTGTGCCGCAACGCCTGCACGGGGCCAAGATTGGCGGCTACGTGAGCATCATGCGCGGCTGCAACAACTTTTGCCACTACTGCATTGTGCCCTATACCCGCGGACGAGAACGCAGCCGCGACGTGGAGAGCATTCTGCGCGAGGTGAGAGACCTGCGCGACAGGGGATTCCGCGAGGTGACACTGCTGGGACAAAACGTGAATTCCTATTTCTCACAGCATGAAACCAATTTCCCGCAGCTGCTGCGCCGGGTGGCTGAAGAAGCGCCTCAGATGCGCATACGCTTCACCACCAGCCATCCCAAGGACATGAGCGACGAGACGCTGCGCGTGATAGCCGAAATGCCCAACGTATGCCGACACATCCATCTGCCCGTGCAGAGCGGAAGCAACCGCATACTGAAACTGATGAACCGCAAGTACACCCGCGAATGGTATCTCGACCGCGTGGAGGCCATACGCCGCATTGTGCCCGACTGCGGACTCTCCACCGACATCTTCGTGGGCTATCACTCCGAGACAGAAGAAGACCACCAGCTCTCGCTCTCGCTCATGCGCGAAGTGGGCTACGACTCGGCCTTCATGTTCAAGTATTCCGAGCGCCCGGGCACCTACGCCTCGAAACATCTGCCCGACGACGTGCCCGAGGAGGTGAAGATAAGACGCCTGAACGAACTGATACAGCTGCAGACGAGCATCTCGGCCGAACAAAACAAGAAAGACGTAGGCCGCGAGTTCGATGTGCTCGTAGAGGGCTTCAGCAAGCGCAGCCGCGAACAACTCATGGGGCGCAACGAACAAAACAAAGCCGTGATCTTCGACAAAGGCAACCACCACATCGGACAGACCGTGCGCGTACGCATCACCGACTCTACTTCGGCCACTCTGAAAGGCCAGGCTATTGACAATTGACATTACTTAATACATCATCATATACATTGTTGCGATGAAAGAGTTCCTACAGGTGTTGAGGCGATTCGTTCCGCCCTACAAGAAATATTTGTTTCTTTCCATTCTGTTCAACATTCTTTCGGCCGTGCTGAACGTCTTCTCGTTCGTCACGCTCATTCCCATGTTGAACATTCTCTTCAAAACCGGCGAAACGGAGACTGCCACACAACTCATGGCGTGGGACTGGGGCCACGTGGAGAAAGTGCTCATCAACAACATGAACTACTACGTGAACCAGCTCATCGACTCGACGGGAGCCACCACTACCCTGCTCATCATCGGACTCACACTGGCCTTCATGACACTGCTCAAGACGGGAGCCTACTTTCTCTCGTCGGCCACCATCATTCCCATCCGCACGGGCATCGTGCGCGACATTCGCAACCAGCTCTACCAGAAAATCAATGCCCTCTCACTGGGATTCTTCTCCGAAGAACGCAAGGGCGACATAATTGCCCGCATGAGCGGCGACGTGCAGGAGATAGAATCGAGCATCATGTCGAGTCTCGACATGCTCTTCAAAAACCCCATCCTCATCATCGTCTATTTCGGCATGCTGCTCTTCGTGTCGTGGCAGCTCACGCTCTTCACCATCATCTTCGTTCCCCTCTTCGGATGGTTCATGGGCCGTGTGGGCCGCAAACTCAAACAGAAGAGCATCAAGGCTCAAGCACTCTGGAGCGACACCATGAGCATGGTGGAAGAGACATTGGGCGGACTGAGAATCATCAAGGCCTTTTGCGCCGAAAAGAAAATGAACGAGCGCTTCGACCGCGTCAATTCGGCCTATCGTAACGACATCATGCGCGTGAACATCCGCCAGTCGATGGCTCACCCCATGAGCGAGTTCCTGGGCACGGTGATGATTGTCATCGTGTTGTGGTTTGGCGGCATGCTGGTGCTCAACACACAAAGTCTCAGCGGCCCCGTGTTCATCTTCTACATGACCATACTCTACTCTATCATCAACCCGCTGAAGGAATTCTCAAAAGCCGGATACAACATTCCCAAGGGACTGGCATCCATGGAGCGCGTAGACAAAATTCTGAAAGCCGAAATAGACATCAAGGAGAAGGAAAATGCCGTGCACATAGCCGCCTTCAACAAGTCAATAGAGTTTCGCAACGTGTCGTTCCGCTATGGCGAACAATGGGTGCTGCGCAACATCAACCTCACCATTCCCAAAGGCAAGACCATCGCACTCGTGGGGCAGAGCGGAGGCGGAAAGTCTACACTCGTGGATCTCATTCCGCGCTACTATGATGTGCAGGAGGGCGAAGTGCTCATCGACGGCATCAACGTGCGCGATCTGGGCATACACTCGCTACGCCAGCTCATAGGAAACGTCAATCAGGAAGCCATACTCTTCAACGACTCCTTCCGCAACAACATCGCTTTCGGCGTGGATAATGCCTCGCAACAGCAGATAGAGGAAGCTGCCCGCATAGCCAATGCCCACGATTTCATCATGCAAAGCGAAAACGGATACGACACTGTCATCGGCGACCGCGGCGGACGACTGAGCGGTGGCCAGCGGCAGCGGGTGAGCATTGCACGTGCCATACTGAAGAATCCGCCCATACTGATTCTCGACGAAGCCACTTCGGCACTCGACACCGAGAGCGAACGACTCGTGCAAGACGCGCTGGAGCGACTCATGAAAACGCGCACTACGGTGGCCATTGCCCACCGGCTCTCCACCATCAAGAACGCCGACGAAATATATGTGCTCCACGAAGGACAAATAGTGGAACAAGGAACCCACGATGAACTCATGGCCGCCAACGGCTACTACAAGAAACTCCACGACATGCAAGCCATCTGATGAAAGAGAGCTCCTCTCCCGTCTAAAAAATTGATAACCCTGTGGATAACTCTGTGGATAACGTGCATATTATCCACAACAAACAACCTTTTCATCTGCCAAGGGCGAATAACAACCATGTTTTGAAAGGCTTTTTCGTCACTTTTCCACCATTTTCTTTCAATAAAAAATATAAACTTATTATCTTTGCACTTGAACAAGACGATTGTGGAAAACCAACCTAACCTACAGAACATCAAAGGAAAAAGATGAACAAAACGTGTGGAAAACATAAAACCACGGGTTGATAACGAAACGGCCAAACAAATGGACTGAAAGTTTTCAACCTTTCCACACTGTATCATCAATATCAATTCTTCTTTTAAATAAAAAATAAAAGGATAAATAATAATAAACGTTTCAAAAAGATGGAAGTGAAAAACGAATGGAAAGAGAAAGGATTCATTGATGAACCCGCTCCTGAGGGCGTTGACTTGAAAAAGGAAATCAGACGATTAGCCGGAGAAAAGAAGGCCGTGATATTGGCTCACTACTATACGGTGGGCGAAGTGCAGGAAGTGGCCGACTTCATAGGTGACTCGTTGGCATTGGCGCGAAAGGCTGCTCAGACCGATGCTGAAGTGATCGTGATGTGCGGCGTTCATTTCATGGCCGAAACCTGCAAGCTGCTTTCTCCGGAGAAGATGGTGCTCTGCCCCGATTTGAATGCCGGATGCTCGCTGGCCGACTCTTGCCGTGCTGAAGACCTGAAGAAATTCAAGGATGAGCACCCTGGCTATCAGGTCATAAGCTATGTGAACACCACGGCCGCCGTGAAAGCGCTCACCGATGTGGTGGTGACCAGTGGCAATGCCAAGAAGGTGGTGGATCAGCTGCCACAGGATGCCAAGCTCATCTTTGGTCCCGACTACAATCTGGGCAGTTATATCAACGACGTGACAGGGCGGCAGATGCTGCTCTGGAATGGCGGTTGCCATGTGCACGAGCGCTTCTCGGTGGGCAAGATTGTGGAATTGAAGAAGCAATATCCTGAAGCCACGGTGATGGCTCACTTGGAGTGCAAGGGTCCCGTGTTGGCCCTGGCCGACGTGAAGGGCAGCACGGCCACCATGCTCAACTATGCTCAGCAGAGCGACAAGAAGCAGTTTATTGTGGCCACAGAGGCCGGTATTTTGCACGAGATGCAACGCACGTGCCCCGACAAGCAGTTTATACCCGTGCCGCCGGAAATCAGCGAGAGCGGCCTGGAATGCTCTTGCAACGAGTGTCAGTATATGAAGATGAACACGCTGCTTAAAATCTATAACGCTCTGAAGTATGAATGGCCGCAGGTGGAAGTAGACGCGTCGATAGCCCAACAGGCCGTGAA
>CAMOPD010000099.1 GCA_946622085.1 uncultured Prevotellaceae bacterium
GTCTTGATGATGGTGGGAACCTATTGCCTGGTGCACTTCTCGATGAACTTCACACTGTCTGATTTCGACCGGTCGTACATCAACCCTGTGGTCTATCTGGGGGCATTCCTCTTCTTTGCACTGGCCTGCCTGAACTATGTGCAGAGCTACCGGCTGTTCAAGCGCACACAAATCATCACCTCTAAATGGATTAACTTATGACATTCAATAACGACAAAGCAATATTCTTGCAGATGGCTGATCGTCTGTGCGACGAGATTCTGGCCGGCAAATATCAAGACGACGCCCGCATTCCCAGCGTTCGCGAGTATGCGGTGCTGCTGCAGGTGAACACCAATACGGCCGTCAAGGCATACGAAGAGCTGGCGCGCGACGGCGTGATCTACAATAAGCGCGGCCTGGGCTACTTCGTCACCGCCGGCGCCAAGGAACAGATTATGAAGGCACGCCGCCAGGAATTCATGAGCCAGACGCTGCCCGAGCTCTTCCGCAACATGCGCTTGCTGGGCATCAGCATTGACGAGGTGGAGAAAGCCTGGGAGGAAAAGGAGTGACGAGTTCAGAGTCGTGATTACTTTGGGAGTTCAAAGCAAATCATGACTCTTAACTCGTAGCTCTTGGCTTTAATCGTTTGTTCTGACTATCTCCGTGCAACTTCAGGCCCCTCGAAACCGTCTATTAGAAGGAGGTGACGGCAGACGCGAAGAATGGAAGGTGCTGCCACACCCTTCAAGTAAAACACAGAAATCACAATGATACACCTAAAAAGCATCAACAAGACCTATTTCGGAGCGCAGCCGCTGCACGTGCTCAAAGGCATCGACCTCGACATCAGGAAAGGCGAGTTCGTGTCGATCATGGGAGCATCGGGGTCGGGAAAGTCTACGCTGCTCAACATCCTGGGCATTCTCGACAACTACGACTCGGGAGAATATTGGCTGGCCGACACGCTGATAAAAGACCTGAGCGAGACGCGTGCAGCCGAATACCGCAACCGCATGATAGGCTTCATATTCCAATCGTTCAACCTCATTCCGTTCAAGACCGCTGTTGAGAATGTTGAGTTGCCACTGTTCTATCAGGGCGTTTCGCGCCGAAAGCGCCATGCGTTGGCCCTGGAGTATCTTGAACGGCTGGGGTTGCTCGACTGGGCTGAGCACTATCCCAACGAAATGTCGGGCGGACAGAAGCAGCGCGTGGCCATTGCCCGGGCACTCATCACGCGGCCGCAGATTATTCTGGCCGACGAGCCCACCGGCGCCCTCGACTCGAAGACCTCGGTAGAGGTGATGCAACTGCTCAAGAGCCTCAATGCCGACGACGGCATGACGCAAATCATCGTGACCCACGACCCCAACGTGGCCAATCAGACCAACCGCATTATCAGAATCAAGGATGGAATTATTGAATGAAATATGGCAGACGGCACGGCGCAACAAGTTGCGCACGGCGCTCACAGGCTTTGCCGTGGCATGGGGCATCTTCATGCTCATCGTGCTGCTCGGAGCGGGCAATGGTCTCATCAACGCGCAAATGCAGCAGATGGACCGCTTCCTGGCCAACTCCATGATGGTGTTCGGCGGGCAGACATCCAAGGCTTACAAAGGGCTGAAGGAAGGACGCTATATTCAGCTCAACGACCGCGACCTGCTCGTCACCAACACATCGTTTGCCGAAAACATCGACGAGGTGGGGGCCGTGCTCGACCAGCCAGGGCTCACCATCAGCCGGGCCGACAAGTATATCAATGCCTCGCTCACGGGCGTCTTTCCCAACCATGTAGACATCAACAAGCGGGAATTGCTCTACGGGCGATTCATCAACCACATCGACATGCAGGAAAAGCGCAAGGTGATCGTGCTGAGCCAGTCGCAGGCCAAGGAACTGTGTGCCGACTATGCTTCGCTCGTGGGCCAGTATGTGAAGGTGGGCAATATAGCCTTCCGCGTGGTGGGCATATACAAGAACGACGATTCTGAACGCAACTCTGAAGCCTTCACCGCCTTCTCAACGGTGAAAACCATGTACGGGCGCGGTGACCAGGTGGGAAATATCGAATATTCGTTCCATGGGCTGGTGACCGAAAAGCAGAATGAAGATTTTGAAAAGAACTATCGTGCCCACATCAACAGCGTGCATCAGGCGGCACCCGATGACGAGCGCGCCGTCTGGCTGTGGAACCGATACACCGACAATATGCAGATGGACACGGGCGTGAGCATCATCCGCACTGCCCTCTGGATAGTGGGGCTCTTCACACTGCTCAGCGGCATCGTGGGCATTTCCAACATCATGCTCATCACCGTGAAGGAGCGCACCCGTGAGTTTGGCATACGCAAGGCCATCGGTGCCAAGCCTTGGTCGTTGCTGAGGCTCATCATGGTGGAGAGCATCATCATCACCACCTTCTTCGGCTATATAGGCATGGTGCTGGGCGTGGCCGTCAACGAACTGATGGATGCCACGCTGGGCCATGAGGAAATCAATACGGGCCTCTTCAAGGCCACCTTCTTTGTCAATCCTACCGTGGGGCTTGATGTCTGCATAGAAGCTACGGCCGTGATGATCATTGCCGGAACCATTGCGGGGCTCATTCCCGCCCGCAAGGCTGCCCGCATACGCCCCATTGAGGCTTTGAGAGCCGAATAACCATAAACTTAAGCAGAGAAAATGAGAATAGATCTTGACAGCTATCGCGAAATACTCGACACGCTCACCCGCAACAAGAGCCGTTCGTTCCTCACGGGCTTCGGCATCTTCTGGGGTGTGTTCATGCTTGTGGCGCTCATTGGCGGCGGACAGGGGCTGAAGGAACTGCTCAGCAACAACTTTGCAGGCTTCGCAACCAATTCGGCACTCGTATGGTCGCAGCCTACTACGAAGCCTTTCAAGGGATTCAGGAAGGGACGCGAGTGGGTGATGGAGTACAAAGACGTGGAGCGGCTGAAGGCCCAGGTGCCCGAACTGGATGTGGTGTCGCCCATGGTGTCGCGCTGGGGCAATTCGGCCGTCTATGGTGACAAACGCAATTCGTGCCACATGAGCGGCGTTATGCCCGACTATGCCAAGGTGATGGAGCCCAAGATGTTCTACGGCCGCTATCTCAACGACATGGACGTGATGCAACGTCGCAAGGTGTGTGTCATCGGCAAGAAGGTCTACAAGGAACTGTTCCCAGGCGGCGGCGACCCCTGCGGCAAGCAGATACGTGTGGATTCGGTCTACTACCGCGTGGTGGGCGTCGACTATAAGGAAGGGGGCATCAATCTGAACGGACGGTCGGACGAGGCCGTCACCGTGCCCATCACCCTCATGCAGCAGACCTACAATATGGGCAATCAGGTGCACATCATGTGTGTTACGGCCAAGCCGGGCATCACCATGAGCAGCATTGCCGGCAAAATACGCCAGGTGGTGGCCCGTGCTCATACCGTAGACCCCACCGACGAGCAGGGCATCATGGTGTTCAACACGGAATTGCTCTTCAGCATGGTGGATAATCTCTTCAAGGGCGTGAACTTCCTCATCTGGCTTGTAGGACTGGGAACGCTGCTGGCCGGAGCCATCGGCGTGAGCAACATCATGATGGTCACCGTGCGCGAGCGCACCACCGAGATTGGCATTCGCCGTGCCATTGGAGCCACCCCTCGAACCATTCTTTCGCAAATCATCAGCGAGAGCATCGTGCTCACATTGGTGGCGGGCATGAGCGGCATACTCTTCGCCGTGGCCATCTTGCAGATGCTCGAACTGGGCAACACTGAGGAAGGCATCCTCAAGGCCCACTTCCAAGTGCCTTTCTGGACGGCCATCTTTGCAGCTCTCATTATCAGTCTGATGGGGGTGTTGGCCGGCCTGGCACCAGCCTGGCGGGCCATGAGCATCAAGCCTGTCGATGCTATGCGTGACGAATAAGAACAAAATGATAATAAAGCATAAGTATGAAAAAGTATTCAAAACTATTCATTGCCGCTATTGTGGCACTGATTTTCATTGGAACGTTTGTCTTCCTTTGGCGGAAGTCGCAGCCCAAGCCCATTGTCTACAACGAGTTTACCCCTGTGGTGACCGACATCTCAAAAACCACCATCATCACAGGCAAGATAGAACCGCGCAATGAGGTCAACGTGAAGCCGCAGATATCCGGCATTATCACCGAGTTGCTCAAGGAAGCCGGCGACTACGTCAATGCCGGCGACGTCATTGCCAAGGTGAAGGTGATTCCCGACATGAGCCAGCTCAGCTCGGCCGAGAGCCGCGTGCGACTGGCTGCCCTGAATCTGGTGCAAGCCAAGGTGGACTTCAGCCGCGAAGAGAATCTCTACAACCAGAAACTTGTCAGTGCTGAAGAGTTCGACAAGGTGAAGCAAGCTCTCAAGCAGGCACGTGAGGAGAAACTGGCCGCCGAGGATGCGCTCGCCGTGGTGCGCGACGGCGTCTCCAAGAGCAATGCCAAAGCCAGTTCCACGCTCATTCGCAGCACCATCTCGGGCATTATTCTCGACATCCCCGTGAAGGTGGGCAACTCGGTCATCCTCTCCAACACCTTCAACGATGGAACCACCATTGCCAGCGTGGCCAATATGAACGACCTCATTTTCCGTGGCAACATCGACGAGACCGAGGTGGGACAGCTGGTGCAGGGTATGCCCATGAAAATCACTATCGGCGCGCTGCAAGACATGAATTTCTCGGCTTCGCTCGAGTATATCTCGCCCAAAGCCGTAGAGAGTAACGGAGCCAATCAGTTTGAAATCAAGGCGGCTGTGCGTCTGCTCAAGGGCAGCAAAATCCGCAGTGGATACAGTGCCAATGCCGAAATCGAGTTGGCCAGCGCCAAAGGAGTGCTCACTGTGCCCGAGAGTGCCATTGAGTTCAGTGGTGACTCAACGTTTGTCTATGTGGTGCAGGGACAGCCCGGCGCACAGGAGAAGACCTACGAGCGCAAACGCGTCGTAACTGGGCTCAGTGATGGCGTGAACATTGAGATTAAGAGTGGAATCAATAAGAACCAGAAGGTGCGTGGACCGCAAATCGTTGCCGATACCAAAGAACAGTAGTAGCCACCCATCTCTGGATAACCATTAAGAAGTTCGCAATGATGAAACAGTTATTTGCAATCATGTCTTTCGTGGCACTGCCTTTTTCTGCCCAAGCCCAAACGCCCTGGACGCTGCAGCAGTGCATCGACTATGCCGTAGACCACAACATCCAGGTGAAGCAGCAAGCCATCGTGTGCCAGCAGAGTGAGATAGATGTGGAGAATGCCCGCTCACAACGACTGCCCGACCTCAGTGCATCGGCCTCGGAGAACTTCTCCTTCGGGCGCGGCTTGACGGCAGAGAACACCTACACCAACACCAATACCAATTCCACCTCGTTCAGTCTGGGAACCAGCGTGCCGTTGTTCACCGGATTCCGCATTCCCCGTACGCTCGAACTCAACCGCCTGAACCTGCAGGCCGCCATGGCCGACCTGGAGCGGGCCAAGAACGATATTCGCATGCAGGTGGCCCAGGCCTATGTCCAGATACTCTACAATATGGAGCTGAGCGATGTGGCCCGCCGCCAGATAGAGATAGACTCGCTGCAGGTGTTCCGACTCGCGCAAATGGTGAACAACGGCAAGGCCAGCGCTGCTGAACTGGCCTTGCAGGAGGCCACGCTGGCACAAAGCAGGCTCACGGCCACACAGGCCGACAACGACTACCGGCTCTCGCTGCTCACGCTTTCGCAGTTGCTGGAACTGCCCACGCCTGAAGGCTTCGCCATTGTGCGGCCGGCCGACACCGACGGACTGCCTCAAGCCAGTGCCACGCTGCCCGCTCCCGACGTCATCTTTGCCGAGGCGCTGACCATGAAGCCCGAGATTCAGGCCGAACAGCTGCGGCTGCAGGGGGCCGAGAAGAGCATCCTCATAGCCCGCAGCGCGCTCTATCCTTCGCTGCAGCTACAGGCCGGATTGGGCTCCAATTACTATAAGACGAGTGGATTCATGGCCGAGGGGTTCTTCCGCCAGCTGAAAAACAATTTCAGCCAGTACATAGGGCTCTCGCTCAATGTGCCCATCTTCAATCGCTTTGAGACGCGCAACAACATTCGCAGTGCCCGCTTGAACCAGGAGAAGCAGCAGCTGCAGCTGAGCAATGCGCGCAAGCAGCTCTATAACGAAATACAGAAGGCTTACTATAGTGCTGTCAATGCGCGCGAAAGATTTGTCAGCAGCAGCCAGGCACTGCGCAGCAATGAAGAGGCTTTCCGCCTGATGTCGGCAAAATATGAATATGGCAAGGCCAACATCACGGAGTTTAATGAGTCGAAGAATAATCTGCTGAAGGCGCAAAGCGATTTGGTACGTGCCCGCTACGAGCACATATATCAGTCGGCGCTCATCGACTTCTATCGTGGGCGCCCGCTGAGATTCTGAGCTGGGGAGGAGAAAAGGGGAAAAGGGCAGTGAACTACTTTATCACTGCCTTTTTCCCGTTATTGATATATAGTCCGCTTGCTGCAGGCTTGCCGTTCAGCCTGCGCCCGTCGATGGTGTACCATGCGTTGCCAGCAGAGCGCGCGGCGTTGATGCCGCCTACGCTGGCCGGGTCGAGGAAGTTCTTCAGTTCGTAGAGCGCAGCCTGGGCACGGCCCGTCTCCTGGTCAAACAGCGATGCGTTCCAGTAGCCCGACGTGATTTGCTTGCTCCAATCCTCACCGCCGTTGGCTTTGAACACCAGCCCGAAGAGGGAGTCCTCGGGGAACCACCAGTAAAGCCCTGTCACCCGCTCGTGGCCGTTCAGCACCGTCACCAGGTCGGCGGCAAACTTCCGCTGGCCTTCCTCCGTGGTGGGGTAGGTGGCGGTATAGTCGAATGTAGAGCCCGATATCTTCCACTTGAATCCGTAGCCCGTTTCCACAATCATGATTTCTTTCTCGGGATGTTGCTGCTCCAGTTTGGAGAGTGTGCCGTCGAGTGTCTCTAATGTGCCGTGGAAGTCGGGATAATAGCTCAGGGCAATGATGTCGTAGCTGATGCTGGCATATCGGGCCAGCACATTGTAGTAGTTCACCACGTTGCCTGCATTGTGCATTTCCGTCTGGATGGCAATCTTGGCCTGGGGGCACTCCTCGCGGCAACCCTTGATGGCACTGGCCAGATAGGCCGTGAAGTTGTCCCATGTGCCGCCGTCGCTGGCTCCTGTGCCGTTGGGATATACGTGGCCTGATGGCCAGAGCATGCCGTAGGTGATTTCGTTGCCCGGCTGTATGATGTCGGGCTCGGCGCCTGCAGCCTTCAGCTGCTGCAGGCAGCTTTTTGTGTAGTCGTAGATGGCTGTGGTGCGCTCAGCCACGCTCATGGTGCTCCATGCCGACGGCGTGCTGTGCTGTCCCGGGTCAGTCCAGGTGTCGCTGTAGTGGAAGTCGAGCATCAGCGAGAAGCCGGCCTCCTTGATGCTCTTGCTCAGGGCCACCACGTAGTCGAGATCCTGTATCACCCCCTCCTTCTTGTGGGTGGCGCTGGCCTTCGAGGGGTCAACAAACAGGCGCACGCGCATGGCGTTCCATCCCGCCTCTCTGAATAGCGTCAGCGGCTCCGTGGCGTTGCCGTTGCGGTCTTTATAGATGGCGCCTTCGTCTACATATTTCTTCAGCATGGAGATGTCGCCGCCCACCAGCTTCTGTTGTGCCAGGGCGGTGGTGGCAAAGGCCAGCATGAGCATGGCCACGATGGTTTTTCTGTTTTTCATTTAGGCTTGTTTTTAGTGATGA
>CAMOPD010000100.1 GCA_946622085.1 uncultured Prevotellaceae bacterium
GTAACTTTGTCGGCAAAACGATAATATAATGGCAGAAGAAAACCCTAAAAAGCCTCTGCTCGGGCTGACACCCGACGAACTGCGCAACGTGGCCAGAGAGCTGGGCATGCCGGCCTTCACGGGCAGGCAACTGGCCCAATGGATATACAAGCGCCATGCGGCCGACATTGACGAGATGACCAACATCTCGAAGCAGAACCGCGAAAAACTGAAGGCAGCCTACACCATTGGCATGATGGCGCCTAAGGACTGCCAGCGGTCGAAGGACGGCACGGTGAAATATCTCTTTCCCGTGAACTGCGACCACCCGGCAAAAGACGGACAGGAGCGCTTCGTCGAGACGGTGTTCATACCCGACGGCGAGCGGGCCACGCTCTGCGTATCGTCGCAGGTAGGATGCAAGATGAACTGCCTCTTCTGCCAGACGGGCAAACAGGGATGGCAAGGCAACCTGACGGCAGCCGACATCCTGAACCAGATATACGCCCTGCCCGAGCACGAACGGCTGACCAACATCGTCTTCATGGGCCAGGGCGAGCCAATGGACAATCTCGACGCGGTAATGCGTGCCACCGAGGTGCTCACTGCCGACTGGGGCTACGCCTGGAGCCCCAAGCGCATCACGGTGAGCTCGGTGGGCGTGAGGGGCAAACTGAAGCGATTCCTCGACGAAAGCCAGTGCCACGTGGCCATCAGCCTGCACTCGCCCATCAGCGAGCAGCGCGCACGGCTCATGCCGGCCGAGAAGGCCATGCCGATAGCCGAGGTCGTTGAGCTGATACGCCACTACGACTTCACTCATCAGCGGCGGCTGTCGTTCGAATACATCGTCTTCGGCGATGTGAACGACTCGCAGGTGCACGCGCGCGAACTTATTAAACTTCTCAAGGGGCTGGAATGCCGCATCAACCTGATACGCTTCCACCAGATACCCGACGTGCCGCTGCACGGAGCCGACGAGAAGCGCATGGAGAACCTGCGCGACTATCTCACCGCCCACGGCGTGTTTACCACCATCCGGGCCAGTCGCGGACAGGACATCTATGCGGCCTGCGGACTGCTGAGCACGACCCGTAAAGCCGAAGAGGACAGCCATTGAGACCCATATCGACACTCCTGCTGGTGCTTGCCGCCCTCATGCTGTGGGCGTGTGAGCAGACATCGGTGATGCCCCGCAGCAGCGGAAGGCCCTACGAGGTGGTGGTGGTGGGCGACGAGGGGCCGGTGGGCATGGCCTTGGAGGCCGATGCCGAGGTGCTGCCCCAGAGCGAGCCGTGCTTCGACGTGAAGACAACGGGCGGCCACGAGCCCGACGCCCGCATGAGGCTGGCGCGAAGCATCGTCATCGTGACCATCGACCCGACGCGCCGACAGACCACCATCAGCTATGAGAAGGACGTCTACGCCAAGCCGCAAATGGTGGTCAGCATCTATGCACCATCCAGCCGGCAGCTCACCGCCGACATGCCCCGCTGGGCACCCAGTCTGCGCCAGCTGCTCACCCGGCACGAGATGAACGCGGCCATAGCCGCGCTGCGCAGCAAGCCCAACCCCAGGGCGACCAAGACCGTGGAAGAGACTATAGGAGTGGACATGAGCATTCCGGCCGACATGCAGGCATGCAAGCGCGGCAGAGGCTTCGTATGGCTCTCCAACAACAGCCTGCAGGGCATGCAGAGCATCTGCCTCTACCACTACCCCATGGGAGCCGACTTCGCGGCCATGCGTGACAGCATCATGCGGCGCAACATTCCCGGCGAGACCGACAGCATGTACATGCAGACCGTAGTGGCCAGCCTGAAGCAGGAGCCCATGAACGAGAAGGGCACCAAAGGCACCATCGTGCGCGGCTTGTGGGAAATGAAAGGCGACGCCATGGGTGGCCCCTTTGTGGCTCATGTGGTGGCCGACTCCTCGCGCCAGCTGACGATAGTGGCCGAAGCCTTCGTCTACGCTCCCGAAGGCAGCAAGCGCAACAAGGTCAGGCAGGCCGAAGCCGCCCTCTACACCATGACTCTGGCAGGAAAGAAACAAGAACAAAAAGAACGATAAATAAAGAAGAATCTATGGACGAAAGAAAAATTCGCGTAGCCATCACGCACGGTGATACCAACGGTATCGGTTATGAAGTGATTTTCAAGACGTTTGCCGACCCCGAGATGCTGGAGTTGTGCACACCTATTATATATGGGTCGCCCAAGGTGGCAGCCTATCATCGCAAGGCACTCAATCTGCCCGGCAACTTCACCATCATCAGCAGCGCCGAGGAAGCACGCGACGGCAAGATCAACCTGCTCACCACCTTCGACGAGGAAGTGAAAGTGGAACTGGGCATGCCATCTAAAGAGGCCGGCACGGCAGCGCTCAAGGCGCTCGAACGCGCCATGGAGGACTATGGCAAGGGGCTCTACGACGTGCTCGTGACGGCCCCCATCAACAAGAACAACATCCAGAGCGAACAGTTCCCGTTTTGCGGCCACACGGAATACATTGAGCAGCGCGTGGGCAACGGTCAGAAGGCATTGATGATACTGATGAACGACCGCCTCAGAGTGGCCCTCGTCACCACCCACCTGCCCGTAAAGGACGTGGCAAAGGCCATCACCAAGGAGGCCATCGTGGAGAAAGCCACCACCTTCCACCAGTCGCTTCGCCGCGACTTCCGCATCTCCAAGCCGCGCATCGCCGTGCTCTCGCTCAACCCGCACGCGGGCGACAATGGTGTCATCGGCAGCGAAGAGCAGGACATCATTGCCCCCGCCATCGAGGCACTGGCCGAAGCCGGCATCAACGCCTATGGCCCCTATGCCGCCGACGGATTCTTCGGCAGCGGAGCCTACACGGCCTTCGACGGCGTGCTGGCCATGTATCACGATCAAGGGCTGGCACCCTTCAAAATCCTGGCCGCTGAGGACGGCGTGAACTTCACCGCCGGACTGCCCATCGTGCGCACCTCGCCCGACCACGGCACCGCCTACGACATTGCCGGAAAGGGACTGGCCGACGAGAACTCCTTCCGCCACGCCATATACACGGCCATCGACGTGCTGCGCAACCGCACCAACTACGACGAGCCGCTGGCCAATCCGCTCAAGAAACTCTATCACGAGAAACGAGACGACAGCGAGAAGGTGCGCTTTGCCGTGCCCAAGGCCAAGAGCGAAAAGCCACAGGCCGAATGAACCGACAACATGCGTGTGGGCAGGGGAATGCCGGGAACGAAAGTCCCTGAGACAGGCCGACGGCCAGGCATGACGCCCCCAGAAGAAGAGGAAGCACCCCGTGCCCACACACATAATTACACTTACCCGCTTCTGCCAACCAGCGAAAAACACCACCCACAAGAATAACGGCAAAACACCCATGAGCAAGAAGTACCAGAACGGCTTCTTCATCTTCGGAATTGCAGTGCTGGCCATCATGGTCTCGCAACTCGACTTCCAACAGGTGTGGCAAGGACTTCGCCACGCCGGCTATTGGTTTTTTGCCGTGCTGGCGCTCTGGAGCGTGCTCTACATCTTCAACACTGCCGCCTGGTATATCATCATCAAGAGCCAGAAGAAGGAGAGCCCGGCCTCCGCACAGACAAAGCAACAGCCCGTGAACTTCTGGTGGCTCTACAAGGTCACCATCTCAGGCTTCGCCCTCAACTATGCCACTCCCGGCGGACTCATGGGCGGCGAACCCTATCGCATCATGTCGCTGGCACCGAAGATAGGCACCGAGCGCGCCACGTCGTCGGTCATTCTCTACGTCATGACCCACATTTTCAGCCACTTCTGGTTCTGGTTCATATCCATCTTTCTCTACCTCTTCACCCAGCCCATGAGCGTATTTATGGGCATGCTGCTGGCCACCAGCGCAGCCTTCTGCATAGCCGGCCTGTGGTTTTTCATCTACGGCTACCGCAAGGGACTGGCCGTGAGAGCCATGAAGGTGGTGCGCCACATTCCCCTCGTCAAGCGATGGGCACGCCCCTTCATCGAGAGCCACAAGGAGGAGCTCGATGCCATAGACCGGCAGACCGCCGCCATGCACCAGCAGAATCCACGCATGCTCGCCACCGCCGTGCTGCTGGAACTGGCCTGCCGCCTGCTCTCCGCCTTCGAGATCTATTTCATCCTGCTCGTCATCATGCCCCACGTGAGCTATGTGCAGTGCATACTCATACTGGCCTTCACCAGCCTATTTGCCAATCTGCTCTTCTTCATCCCACTACAACTCGGCGGACGCGAGGGCGGCTTCGTCATGTCGACCGCAGGGCTGGCCCTGAAAGCCAGCTCCGGCATCTTCGTAGCACTCATCGTGCGCATTCGCGAACTGGTGTGGACAGGCATCGGACTGCTGCTCATCAAGTTTGACAAGCGGGAATGAAAGAAAACAGCTCGTAGACATAGCCAACAAAAGGCACGACCACACGGAGGCGCAAGCCAAGAACGCCCCGAGCATCTCAACATCCAGAGGATACACATTTTGCCCATAGCGGCGACTCCAAAATAAAAAAGTAATAAAAAACTGCCAAATTTGCAGCCGTATGAAATAAAATGTGTAATTTTGTCAGCCCAAATATGAATACATCGGAACTTCAAAAGATAAAACAGCGGTATAACATCGTCGGCAACAGCGACGGGCTGAACCGCGCACTCGACGTGGCACTGCAGGTGGCACCGACCGACTTGTCGGTGCTCATCGTGGGCGAAAGCGGCGCAGGAAAGGAGATCATTCCACGCGTCATACACGACAATTCGCCCCGCCGACGCGAGAAATATTTTGCCATCAACTGTGGCTCCATCCCCGAAGGAACCATCGACAGCGAACTCTTCGGCCACGAAAAAGGCTCGTTCACCGGAGCCATCGGCGAGAGCGAAGGCTACTTCGGCGTGGCCAACAAGGGCACCATCTTCCTCGACGAGGTGGGCGAACTGCCACTGGCCACTCAGGCACGATTGCTGCGTGTGCTGGAGACAGGCGAATACATTCGCGTGGGAGGTACTAAGGTGATGAAGACCGACGTGCGCATCGTGGCAGCCACCAACGTGAACATGCAGAAGGCCATCAGCGAAGGGCGCTTCCGCGAGGACTTGTACTACCGGCTGAACACCATCCCCATCAAGATGCCACCCCTGCGCGACCGAGGCAACGACATACTGCTGCTCTTCCGGCTCTTTGCCATGCAGATGGCCGAGAAATACAAGCTGCCCAAGATAACGCTCAGCGAAGAGGCCAAAGAACTCATGCTGAGATATAAGTGGCCTGGCAACGTGCGCCAGCTGAAGAACATCACCGAGCAGATGTCGGTGCTGAGTCAGGAACGCGAAATCACAGCCAACGCGCTGCGACAGTTCATTCCCCAGGACCCGGAGAGCACGCAACTGGCCACCATAGGCCAACAGGGCGCCCACTCATACGAGAACGAACGCGAACTGCTCTTCAAGATTCTCTACGAAATGAGGGGAAACGTCAGCGAACTGAGACGCGACATGAACAACCTGCGCAAACAACTCGACGAATCAAACGCTCTGACCAACCAGCTCAACGCCCGCTCGGTGAGCATTCAGAACGAGGGCGTCAACCTGCCCGCCGTAGACACCCGGCGAACTTCCATCAGCATGAGCCAGCCACAGGCCGAAGAGGCCATCGCCGAGGAAATATCCGAACCGGAGACACTCAATCTGAGCGACCTGGGAAGGCAAATGATAGAGAAAGCACTGGAACGCAACGGAGGCAACAGGAAAAAAGCAGCCGCCGAACTGGGCATCAGCGACCGGACGCTCTACCGCAAGATAAAGCAATACGGGCTGGAAAAAGACTAACACAGAAAACCACAGAAAAGAAAATGACGAAGCTATACGCTGGCAATGGCAACCGACCGAAGAGATGGAGAATGGCATTCCTCATCTCGCTCCTTGCCGCATGCACACAACTGCTCACATCATGCTCTTTCACGGGATATAAATTCAACGGAGCGAGCATCAACTACGACGAAACCAAGACCATCACCATCAGCGACTTCCCCATCAGAGCCAATTATGTGTGGGGCCCCATGGCAAGCATCTTCAACAATCAGCTGAAAGACCAGTTTGCCAACCACACAAAGCTCATTCAGGTGAAACGCAATGGCGACCTGAAAATAGAAGGCGAAATAGCCAGATATGAGCAGAGAAACAAGTCGGTGTCGAGCGAAGGCTATTCGGCACAGACCGAACTCACGATGACCGTCAACGTGCGCTTCACCAACAACGTGAACCACAAGGAAGACTTCGAACAGCAGTTCTCCTCGTCGGCAAGCTATGAGACCACACAGTCGCTCAATAGCGTTCAGGAAGAGCTCGTCACTCAAATGGTGAAAGACATCGTAGACCAAATTTTCAATGCCACCGTGGCCAACTGGTAAGAAAGAATCACCGGAATATGGATTTAGAGCATCTCATCAATCATCCCGAACACATGGATAAGGAAACGCTTTACGAATTGCGTTCCCTGCTGGCCCTCTATCCCTATTTCCAGACGGCACGCCTGCTCCTTCTGCAAAACCTCTACCTGCTGCACGACCCCACGTTCGACGAGGAACTGCGCCATGCAGCCATCTACATCACCGACCGCCGCATCATCTTCCAGATGATTGAGGCAGCCCACTATAAGCTGAGCGCCCAGCCACAAAAGCCAGAGCCCGAGCAGAACGAGAAGACAGGACAAAACACCAGCCGCACACTCTCGCTCATCGACAACTTCCTCGGCTCACTGCCCGCAGAAGAGGAAAGCACCAAGCCTAAACGCAAACCCACACCAGCCGATGCCGCCGTAGACTACGTGTCCTACTTGCTGGAAATTGAAAGCGAAGAAGAGCGCAAACAAACAGATAGCATGCCCCTGATGAAAGGACAGGAACTCATCGACAACTTCATCTACAACGAAGGCGGCAAGATAGAACTCAAGGAGAATCCCGAGTTCGTGCCCAATATCGAAGAAGCAGGCAATCAAACGGAAAAAGAAGACGAAAACGGCTATTTTACTGAGACTTTGGCACGCATTTACATAAAACAAGGCCGATATTCAAAGGCTTTAGAAATTATTAAGCGATTAAATTTGAATTATCCAAAAAAAAATGCTTACTTTGCAGACCAAATCCGATTTTTGGAGAAATTGATAATAAATAACAATTATAATAATTAAAAAAATGATTTACACATTATTCGTAATTCTCATCGTACTGGCAGCCCTGCTGATGATAGGCATCGTGCTGATCCAGGAATCAAAAGGAGGCGGACTCTCATCCAACTTCTCCTCTTCCAACCAGATTATGGGCGTTCGCAAGACTACCGACTTCATTGAAAAAGCCACATGGGGACTTGCTGCAGCCATGGTCATCCTGAGCGTCATCTGCGCTCATGTAGCACCTACGGCATCCGTTTCTGACACCGTGCTTGAAAATATTGCCACCGAGCAAAGCACAACCAACCCGAACAACCTGCCAGGATTTGGGGCCAGCCAGACAAAACAGGATGCTGCACCAGCAGCAGCCGACAAGGCTCCCGCAGGCCAGGCTCCAGCAACTGAAAAACCTGCTGAGCCAGCTGCTCCCAAAGCACCTGCAAAATAATTTAAGCAAAAATAAAGGGATTTGTTTGGTTAATTCAAATAAATCCCTTACCTTTGCATCCGCTTTCAAACAAAGAAAGTCACCATTACATGGTGCCCGTAGTTCAGTTGGTTAGAGCGTCAGATTGTGGTTCTGAATGT